>JBLNCQ010000195.1:0-15308 GCA_050260815.1 Bacillota bacterium | reverse complement strand
GCCAACGCTGAAGTCCCGCTTCTCAATGGCCGGCTGAAGCCGGTCCTGGTCCGAACGGGCAGAGGGCGCGTCGCCGGGCGATCGGTGGCGCGCCCTCCGCGTTTTCTACCCGCTCCCGGGAGGGCCCGACGAACAGGGTAGAGCCTCCGGGGCAGGCCGGGGAAATCCCGCCGTGGCGGGAATTTCTAGGCCAAGAAAAAAATAGCAAAGGAGGGAGTGGGCGACAGGAATTTGACCCCTAGCGTCGAAACCAATTCCTTTGAGGAGAATCTTGTCAGATGGGCACGAAGGGGGTGTGCAGGTGAGCGGCCGGATCTTTGGCTCCCGGACGTTTACCGCCCTGCAGCGAAGCCTGGACGCAGCCTCGCTGCGGCAGCAGGTCATCTCCAACAACCTGGCCAACGCCAACACGCCGGGGTACAAGGCCTCCCACGTGGTGTTCGAGAGCCTTCTCCAGCAGGCCCTGGACGGCGGCCAGACGGCGGCACCCCGACTCCTGCCGGTGGCCACCAACCCCAGGCACTTCGGACTGCCGGCAGAAGCGGCCAACCGCCTGCCGCCGGCCGATCCCCTGCAGGACGTAATCCCGCAGGTGGTGCGCGAAACCGGAACTTCAGCGCGCAACGACGGCAACAACGTGGATGTGGAACGAGAGATTACCGACCTCACTGAGAACTCGCTGATATACAGCGCCCTGGTGTCCCAGGTGAACACGCGGTTTCAGTGGCTCCGTACCGCCATCTTCGAGGGGAGACGGTAAGCGATGAGCCTCTTCCGGGCTTTTGAAATCAGCGCCTCCGGGCTGACTGCCGAGCGGCTGCGCCAGGACGTCATCAGCAACAACCTGGCCAACGCCAACAGCACGCGCGCCGTGCTGGGACCGGACGGCAGGTGGCAGCCCTATCGGCGTCAGGTGGCCGTGTTTGAGGAGCGCCTGCCGTCGTTCGACAGCTACCTGGCGTCGGCCGGCCGGGGACCGGACGCGTCGGCGGCCAGCGGCGGCGGCGTTCGCGTGGCCGGCATCTGGGAGGACCCCACGCCGTTCCGCACGCGCTATGATCCGGGCAACCCTGATGCGGACGCCAACGGCTACGTGCAGATGCCCAACGTCAACCCGGTGACGGAGATGGTGGACCTGATGACCGCCACCCGCGCCTATGAAGCCAATGTCAACGCCATCAACGCCACCCGCAGCATGGCCCTGAAGGCCCTGGAGATCGGCCGCTAGCAGCGGTCCCGGCCGGTGACGCTGCCGGCTGACAGGAGGAGGCGACGCCATGGATCCTCTCAAGCTGGCACCGCTGGGCTCGCGCCTTGGTCCCCTGCCGCCTCTGGGCGGCGCGGCTTCGGCGGCCGCGGGAGGCGCCGCGGAGGCAACCGGCGCGGACGGCGGCCCCACGTTTGCCCAGGTGCTGCAGAACACGCTCAACCAGGTCGCCCAGCTGCAGGCCACCGCCGACCAGGCGGCGCAGCAGGTGGCCACGGGGCAGGCGCAGGACCTGCACACGGCCATGATTGCCGCGGAGAAGGCCACGCTGGCCCTGGATCTGACGGTGCAGGTTCGCAACAAGGTCCTTGAAGCCTACCAGGAGATCATGAGGTTGCCCATCTAGGGCGCCAGGCATTTCAGGATTACAGGCGGAGGTGAAGCGGGTTGGGCGAACTGACGAAGATGGGCCAGTCGCTGCGGGAGCGGTGGACCGGCCTGAACTTGCGCCAGAGGGTAACCATTCTGGTCAGCCTTGGCCTTCTGGCCGCCACGCTGGCCATTGTGGTCACCTACGCCAGCCGGCCCGACTACTCGCCCCTGTTCACCAACCTCACGCCGGAAGACGCCTCTGCCATCGGGCAGTCGCTCACCGACAAGAAGATCCCCTTCAAGGCCGGCCCCGACGGCAGCAGCATCCTGGTCCCCACCAGACAGCTCTACCAGACCCGCTGGGCGGTGGCGGCGGAGGGCCTGCCAAAGGGCGGGGGCGTGGGGTTCGAGATCTTCGACAAGACGCAGATTGGCGCCACAGACTTCGATCGGCGCGTCAGCTACGCCCGGGCAGTGCAGGGAGAGCTGGAGCGGACCTTCCGGCAGATGCCGGAGGTGGATAACGCCCGAGTGATGATTGTGCTCCCGGAGCAAGACCCCTTTGCCCTGAGCGACAAGAAATCGGCTCGGGCATCGGTGTTTCTTCAGCTCAAGCCCGGCGTGGAGCTGGATTCCAAGCAGGTGCGCGGCGTGATCCAACTGGTCTCGCACAGCGTTGACGGGCTGTTGCCCGAGGACGTCACGGTCACGGACGTGCACGGACGGATTCTCAACCCGCCCGTCATGGACGATCCGGGCGCGGTTTCGGTGGACGTGGCGGCAGCCTCCCAACTGCAGCAGCAGAAGGCCTTCCAGTCTGAACTGCAGCGCAGCCTGCAGACACTGCTGGAGCAGGTGCTGGGACCGGGCAATGTGGCCACCCGCGTGACCGCCGAGCTGAACTTTGACACCAGGACCCAGGACCGCCAGCTCTTTGAGCCCATGGCCAACGGCGAGGGCGTCCTCCGCAGCATGCAGCAGGTGCAGAAGAGCTTCAGCGGCACCCAGGACCCGGGCACCGTGGTGGGAACCGACCCCAACCTGCCCACGCCTCCCGTCTACCAGAACGCCGGAGGCGGCGGCACCTCGCAGAGCGAGGAGAACTCGGTCACCAAGAACTATGAGATCAGCGAGGTGCGGGAGCACGTCCAGGTGGCCCCCGGCAGCGTTAAGCGGCTCTCCGTGGCCGTTGTGGTCAACCCACCCAAGGACAAGGCCTTTGGTGCCGACCAGCAGAAGGCGATTCACGACATGGTCGCCGCCGCCATCGGCGTGGACACCAGTCGCAACGACCAGATCTCGGTGACGGCCATCCCCTTTGACAACACGGTGGCCGCCGCCATCCAGAAGGAAATGGACCAGAGCCGGCAGGAGAAGGCCAACCAGATCCGGATGATGTGGATCGCCGCCGGCGCAGCCGTGGTGCTGCTGTCGCTGGTCCTGATCTTCAGGCGCCGCGGCCGCGCGCTGGAGCCTTCGCTGGCGGGCATGCCGGGCGGCGCCTATCCCATGGGCGCGTCCGGCGTCCCCGGCGCTCAGCAGGCAGCTGCCGGCGCGCTCTCGCGCGAGGGGGCTGCCCTGCTGGCCACGCTGGCCCACGTACAGACCAAGGAGCTGACGCCCGAAGAGCTTGAGCGCCAGCGGGTGCGCGAAGAGGTGGAGAAGCTGGCCCAGACCAAGCCCGAAGACGTGGCCGCGCTCCTGAAGGGCTGGCTCAACGACGAATAGCGCTTGCGGAAGCCGGGCCCCGCGCCCGGGGCAACCACTGGGAAGGGAGGTGACGTCCGGTGCCTGTGCCACGCGTTCCGCAGCCGCCCACGCAGCTGACCAGCAAGCAGAAGGCGGCCATTCTGCTCATCGCCCTGGGGCCGGACGTTGCCGCCAAGGTCTTCCGCCACCTCAAGGAAGAGGAAATCGAACAGCTCACGCTGGAGATCGCCAGCGTCAGAGCCGTCTCGTCCGAAGCCAGCGACCGCGTCCTTCAGGAGTTTCACGAGATAGCGCTGGCCAAAGAGTACATCAGCCAGGGCGGCATCGACTACGCCCGCGAGCTGCTGGAAAAGGCTCTGGGCAACCAGAAAGCCATCGATATCATGCATCGTCTGACCGCATCGCTTCAGGTGCGGCCGTTCGACTTCATCCGGCGGGCGGATCCCGCCCAGCTTCTGAACTTCATCCAGAACGAACACCCGCAGACGATCGCCCTGATCATGGCCTACCTGCACCCCGACCAGGCCGGCGTTGTGCTCTCGGCCCTGCCGCCGGAACGGCAGTCCGACGTGGCCCGGCGCATCGCCATCATGGACCGGACCTCGCCGGAGGTTCTCAAGGAAGTGGAAAAGGTCCTGGAGCGCAAGCTCTCCTCCATGGTCACCCAGGACTACGCCAGCGCCGGCGGCATTGAGGCCGTTGTGGAAGTGCTGAACCGCGTGGACCGCACCACGGAGAAGACCATCATGGAGACCCTGGAGGTGCAGGACCCAGAGCTGGCCGAGGAAATCAAGAAGCGCATGTTCCTCTTCGAGGACATCGTCCTGCTGGACAACCGCTCCGTGCAGCGCGTGCTGCGCGAGGTGGACGCCTCCAAGGACCTGCCCATGGCCCTCAAGGTGGCCTCGGAAGAAGTCAAGAAGAAGATCTTCATCAACGTGTCGCAGCGCGCCGCGCAGAACCTGCAGGAGAACATGGACTACCTGGGTCCGGTGCGGCTGCGCGACGTGGAAGAAGCCCAGCAGAAGATCGTCAACATCATCCGCAAGCTGGAGGAAGATGGCGAGATCATCATAGCCCGCGGTGGAGGCGACGAAATCGTTGTCTAGCATTATCAAAGGGTACCGCGTGCAGGATCGAACCCGCCAGAGTGGTTCCGGACCGACGGTCGGCCCCCACTCCCGGATGGTGGGCGGAGGCCGCGTCCCCCGCAGTGTGGTTGCCGTAGTCCATCAGGTGGCTCCCGTCGGCCCCGGGGCGGCGGCCGCGCCAGTGTCGCCACTGGCCCCCGCCGTGGCCGGGCACGTTCAGGCGGTGCCCCACGGGCTGGAGCAGACTGATCTGATTCAGGCCCGGGCACAGGCCCGGGCGGACCTCCTGCTGCGCCAGGCGGAGGAGAGGGCTGAACTGCTCATCGACCAGGCGGTGAACGGCGCTCAGGCGCTGGTGGACGAAGCCCGCCAGACCGGCTGGAAGGAAGGCTACGAGGAGGGCGTCAAGGCGGGCCGCGAACAGGCCGAGGCTCTGAAGCGCGAGGCCGAGCAGATCCGCGCCGATGCCCTGGCCGAACGCGACCGCTTCTTTGACGAGTCGCGGGAGGAACTGGTCCGGCTGGCCCTGGCGGTGGCCCACCAGGTCGTCCGGCAGGAGCTGGAGCAGGACCCCGGCAAGGTCATGCCCCTGGTGGACGAGGCCCTGGCGCGGGTGCGCGGCGAGGACCAGGCGTCCCTGAGGCTGGCGCCCGCCGCCGTCACGGCTCTGGAGCCGCAACAGGCCGAACTGGCTGCCCGCCATGGCATCGGTGAGCTGCGGCTGGTGCCCGATGCCAGCCTGGGAGCCGGCGACGTGCAGGTGCAGACGCCGGCGGGCACGGTGGACGCGCGCGTGGAGCGGCAGATTGGTGCCCTGAGCCAGACCCTAACCCGCGTGGTGCGCCATGTCTAGGCTGCTAGACCTGCCGTGGGCGGAGCTGCATGCGGCCGCCCGGTCCGCCGAGCCCTTTCTGCTGGCCGGCCGCGTCACGGGCGTGACGGGACTGGCCATCAGCTCGCAGGGACCCCGCGGCGCCATTGGCGACCTCTGCCTCCTCCACACCGTTGACGGCGGGTCGCTGCCGGCGGAAATCGTGGGGTTCCAGAACAATCAGGTGGTGCTGATGCCCATCGGCGAGATGCGCGGCATCGCCCCCGGCTGCCGCGTGGAGGCCCTGGGCGGCACGTTCACCCTGGGCCTGGGCCCACAGATGCTGGGCCGGGTGCTGGACGGGCTGGGCCGTCCCATGGACGACGGCGGCCCCTGGCCGGTGGAGGTGGAGGCCCCCATCCAGTCCCAGCCCCCCGCCCCGCTAGAGCGCCCGCGCATTACGGAACCCGTGGCGGTGGGCGTGCAGGCCCTGGACGGGCTCCTCACCTGCGGCAAGGGGCAGCGCCTGGGCATCTTTGCCGGCAGCGGCGTGGGCAAGTCCACCCTGATGGGCATGATCGCCCGGAACACCACCGCGGACATCAGCGTCATCGGCCTGATTGGCGAGCGTGGCCGCGAGGTGCGCGATTTCCTGGAGAACGACCTGGGTTCCGAAGGCCTGAAGCGGTCCGTGGTGGTGGCCGCCACCTCCGACCAGCCCGCCCTGGTGCGCATCAAGGGGGCCCTGGTGGCCACGGCCATAGCCGAGTACTTCCGCGACCAGGGGCTGGATGTCATCCTGATGATGGACTCGGTGACGCGCCTGGCCATGGCCCAGCGCGAGGTGGGCCTGGCGGCGGGCGAGCCCCCCGCCACCCGCGGCTACCCGCCCTCCGTCTTTTCGCTGCTCCCCCGGCTGCTGGAGCGTTCGGGCACTTCGGCCCGCGGCTCCATCACGGGCTTCTATACCGTCCTGGTGGACGGCGACGACATGAACGAGCCCGTGGCCGACACCGTCCGCGGCATCCTGGACGGGCACGTGGTGCTCTCCCGCGACCTGGCGGCCCAGAACCACTACCCGGCCATCGACGTGCTGGCCAGCGTCAGCCGAGTGATGCCCCAGATCACGTCCGCCGAGCACCGTGACGCGGCCGGCAGGCTGCGCGCCGTGCTGGCCACCATGCGCGAGGCGCAGGACCTGATCAACATCGGCGCCTACCAGCCGGGGAGCAATCCGCGCATCGATTACGCCATCTCCATGATTGAGCCGGTGAACGCCTTTCTCAGGCAGTCCACCGACTACCAGGCCCACTACGCCGACACGGTGCAGCAGCTTCTGCGGCTGTTTCCGCCGGGGCAGGGCCCAGCCTAGCGGGAGGGGAGACGCTGCATGAAGCGATTTCGGTTTGCACTGGCCACCGTCCTGCGCGTCTCCAGCACCCGCGTCAAGCTTGCCCAGCAGGAGCTGGCCAGGGCCATAGCCTTACGGAACCGGGCCCTGCTGGCCCTACGCGAGGCGGAGGCGGACTACCGGGCCACGTCCCTCACGCTGATTGAGCTGGAGACGGGGCGCATCCAACCCGACCGCGTGGTGGCCGCGCGCCGCTACCTGGACCGGCTGGTGGAGGAAGTAGCTCTGCGTCAGGGCCTCCTGAAGCAGGCGGAGGAGGACGTGGACGCGGCGCGTGCCCGGCTGGTGTCACAGCGCCAGTCCGAGCAGTCGCTGCAGGAACTGCGCCTTCACCGCTGGCGCCAGCACCGCTACCAGGCGGGGCGCGAGGAACAGCGGGAGCTGGACGAAGTGGGCACGCAGGCGTACCTGCGGCAGGCCGGCCAGGAGGGTAGGGCGTCGTGACCGCGCCCAAGGTCGGCCCCGCCCGGCAATCGCCGCCTGCGACGGCCGCGCCCGCAGCGAAGAGCAGGGGCGGCGGCTGGGTCTGGCTGCTGGTGCTGCTGCTACTGGCCGCTCTGGGAACGGCGGGCTGGTTCTACTGGCCCAGGCTCCTGCCAACCTTTCAGAAGCTTCCTCTAGTGGGCCGGCTCCTGCCGTCCCCGCCGGCGGCTGAGACTCCCGCCCCGGCACCGGCGCCCCCCGACGAAGCGACTGCGGCCCCCCCCGGGGAGGCGCCCGCGGGAAACGGATCCGGCAACACCGGTGACCACGGCGCCAATGACGCCACACCGCCGCCAACTCAGGCCGAGCTGGACGCCCGGGCCGCGGAGCTGGACAAGCTGGCCAAGTCCCTGGCGGACGAGCGCCTGAAGCTGGAGGAGGAGAAGGCGGCCCTGGCCGGGGCGCAGAGGCTGGCCGGCATTTACCGCCAGATGAAGCCCGCCGATGCCGCCACCATCTTCAGCCGCCTGACCGACGACGACGTGGTGCCGATCCTGCTGGCGCTGCCCAACGATCAGGTGGCGCAGATCCTGGCCGCCCTGGACAGCGCCCGCGCGGCTGGGCTGACCCGGCGCATCAGGGCCATGGCAACACCCTGACGACGATGGCACCCTTGCCGGAGCCTCCGGCCCCGGCAGGATTCCCATAGATCCAAGGTCACAGGCGAGAGGGGGTGATGATGCGATGAATGCCATTTTGTTCGTGGACGGGGCGGCCGCAGGCAGGCCCCAGGCTCCCGCGCGTTCCTCTGGCAAGCCGGGGGAGGCGGCGGAGAGCGCGGCCGGAGCCCTCTTTGCCGTCCTGCTGCAGCAGGCGGTGAACGGCCCGGCGCCGACGATACCGGCGGAAGGCGGCCACGCGGCTGCGGCCGGCGGCGACGGCGGCGCGGGCGCAGAGGCGTCTGGTGGCGCCGGGTCGGTCCCGGCTCCAGCCCAGGCGGCAGCCCAGCGTGTTGAGATGCCGCTGCCCGCGGGTACCGCACCGGCCGCCGAAGCCAGTGTGACCGGCGCCGCGGCGAATTCTCCGGCGGCGTCGACCGAGACCGCTCCGGCGGAGGCCGGCACTCCGTCCCAGGCGACAGCCCTGGCAGGGGTGACCGAGCCGAAGCCGGCGGGACATCAGCCGGCGGAGCCCCAGCCCACGCAGCCGCTGCTCACGGCCCCCAAGGCCGGGATGGCGGAGTCCGCGGGAGCGGGCGCCAGTGTCACGGGGACGTCATTGCCGGCAAGCCGCGGCGGTGCCCAGGATCCCGGGGCGCCCCAGGTGAAGCCGGAGGAGACCGTCCAGGCGGACGGCCAGACCGTGCGGACCGTGCGGCCGCAGGCCGGGCGCGCCGACCAGGAGGGAGTCCCCGCAGTCACGGCGGCGGACGGCACCCAGGACGTCGGGGCGGGGGCAGCGGACGCGGACATCGCCGAACGCAAGACGGCAGTGTTGGACCAGGCGGCCCAACCGGCTGCTCCGGAGGGCAAACAGGCCAGCGGCAGCACCCCCGCAGGGCCGGCTTCGCATGCACAGGCGGAGTCGGGCCGGCGGGAGGCGTCCGACGGCCCGCGAACCCAGGAGAGGGCCGGCGCCGGCCGGCGGGCGGAGCCACCGCTCCTAAGCCAGGACGGCGGCACGGTCTTCTCGCCGCAGGCTGCTCCCAACCCGCGGAACATGGCGGCGACGGCGCTCCAGACCACTGCGGCCCCGGCTGCAGCCCAGCCCAGGGACATCCTGAACCAGGTCATCAGCCGGGTGAAGGTCTCCCTGCAGGGCGACAGAACGGAGGCCCGCATCCACCTGATGCCCGAGCACCTGGGGCCGGTGGACCTGAAGGTCACCGTAGACGGCGGCCAGCTTACGGCCCACTTCCACGTGGCCAGCGGCCAGGTCAAGGAGATCCTGGAGCAGCACCTGCCGGAGCTGAAGCAGGCGCTGCATGACCAGGGCTTCAAGGTGGAGCAGTTCTCCATCTCCATGGGGACGAGCTCCGCGCAGCAGGACCTGGGTCTGGGCCAGCAGGCCCAGTCGCAGGCGCAGGCCTGGCAGGCCCGGACGGCGCACTACGGGCGCTACCGGGAGGAAGCCGCCCAGCCGATCGTGGCGGCGGTCAGGCAGGAGGCGAACGGCGCCGCGCGGCGCCGCGACCTGATAGCCTGACGGGCGGGGCAACGCACCCTGAAGCGAAAGGAGATGACGCAATGAGCGGCACCAACGGCGTGACTGGAACCGAGGCAGCGCCCGTTTTTGGTTACCAGCCTCCCGCCAAGCGGCAGGAACTGGACAAGGACGCGTTCCTGAAGCTCCTCGTCACGCAGATGCAGTACCAGGACCCCCTGAACCCCATGGACAACCAGCAGTTTATGGCCCAGATGGCCCAGTTCAGCGCGCTGGAGCAGATGCAGAACCTGAACCTGCTGAACGAGCAGGGGCTGGCCGCCGGTCTGCTGGGGCGGTACGTGGGGGGTAAAGACGCTGAGTCGGGCGAGGTCTTCGTCGGCATCGTGGACGGCTTCCGGATCGTGGACGGCCAGGTGAAGCTGAACATCGGCGGCAAGGACCACAGCCTGAGTGAGGTCACCGACGTGTCCCGTTAGGAAGCAAGGAGTGCAGCAACGTGGTTGACCGGATTGACAGGCCCATGACGCCGCAGCGACCGCTTCGCCCGCAGGGGCCGGCGGAACCCAGGCTGACGCCGGCGGGGCAGAGCGCGGGCGCCACATCTTTGGCCCCAAGCTTCGCCAGCGTGCTGCAGCAGACATTGGAGCAGGGACAGCTCAAGTTCTCGTCCCATGCCCAGGCCAGGCTGCAGGCCAGCCAGACGCGGCTCTCACCCACGGATCTCACACGGATCAACGACGCGGTCAACCGGGCCGCCCAGAAGGGCGCCAGGGAGTCCCTGATTCTCATGCCCGACCTGGCGCTGGTGGTCTCGGTGCGCAACAAGACCGTCATTACCGCCGTGGAAGGACAGCGGATGAAGGAGAACATCTTCACCAATATCGACAGCGCCGTGATCCTGTGAGCCCGACCAGACGGGGGCTGGACCTCTTGAGGAAGCCCCTCCACCCGCCGAACGACAGAGGCGGGACAACTCCCAAGGAGGTCGATTCATTATGATGCGATCCCTGTTCTCAGGGGTCTCCGGCCTGCGCAACCACCAGGTGCGCATGGACGTGATCGGCAACAACATCGCCAACGTCAACACCATCGGTTTCAAGTCCGGCCGCGTCAACTTCCAGGAGATCTTCAGTCAGACGCTGCGCGGCGCTTCCTCGCCCCGCACCGACCTGGGCGGTACCAACCCGCAGCAGGTGGGCCTGGGCATGACCATCGCCTCCATCGACACCATGTTCTCGCAGGGCAACCTGCAGACCACCGGCAAGAACACGGACCTGGCCATCCAGGGCAATGGGTTCTTCATCCTGGACAACGGCGGGTCGCAGGTCTATACCCGGGCCGGCATGTTTGACGTGGACGCCGACGGCAATCTGATCAACCCGGAGGGCATGCGCCTGATGGGATGGCAGGCTGATCCGCTCACCGGCGTGATTGACCCCACCAAGGCCGTGCAGACGCTGAAGATCCCCATTGGCCAGGCCAAGATGGCCCAGGCCACCACCCGGGTCACCTACACCAGCAACCTGGCGGCCGACGCCCCCGTTGGGACGCGGGTCACCACTTCCGTCAAGGTCTTCGATTCGCTGGGCACCGCCCACGACATCCGCGTGGATTTCGTCAAGACCGGCAATAACCAGTGGGACTGGGAAGCCGTGGGTTACGGGTCAGTCGTCGCCAACCTGACCGGGGGTGCGCCTGACCCCAACCTGACCACACCCGCCGCGCCGACACCCGCCGTGCCCCAGGGCAGCACGCTCCCCTCGGCTACCGGCTACCAGATCATCGTCGATGCCACCGGCAGCACGGCCAGCTTGCGTGACAGCGCCGGCAACGTGCTGGGCACCATCAACAACCTCAGCCCCACCGGCGGCAACCAGACCTTCCTGGACGCCTCCGGCCGGCCGCTGCTGACGCTGACCTTCCCCAACCCCCCTGTGAGCGGCACGGCCACCCTGGACATCCAGAACCCCACCAACTCCGGTACCATCAACTACAACACCCAGGGCATCCCGATCACCGGCACCACGGACACGCTGAGCTTCAACCCCGGTAACGGCGCCAACCCGCTGTCCATCACCATGGACTTCGTCTCCACCACCCAGATGGCGGCGCCGGCCTCGAGCATTGCCGCCACGGGCCGGGACGGCTACGCCATGGGCGCTCTCAACACCTTCACCATTGACTCGGCGGGCGTGATCACCGGCTCCTTCAACAACGGCCTGACCCAGAAGATCGGCCAGATCGCTCTGGCCAACTTCAGCAACATCGGCGGCCTGATGAAGAGCGGCAACAACAACTACGTGGAGACCAACAACTCCGGGCTTCCCCAGATTGGCCTGGCCAACAACGGCGGCCGGGGCTCTATTGCCCCGGCCAATCTGGAGCAGTCCAACGTGGACCTGTCCCAGGAGTTCGCCAACATGATCATCACCCAGCGCGGGTTCCAGTCGAATTCGCGGGTGATCACCACGTCGGACGAGATGCTCCAGGAACTGGTCAACCTCAAGCGGTAGGCCTGACCAGGTAGGAAGCCGGACCTGAGCCGGCCGGGGGCGGGACTTCCCGCTCCCGGCCGGCGGCCGGCCGCGGCGGAAGGGAGGCTCAGCGATGATCAAGGTGACGCGCCTGGGAGGCAAGGCCACCCTGCTGGTCATCAACGCCGATCTGATCGAGATCGTGGAGTCCACGCCGGATACCGTCATCACCCTGACCACGGGCAACAAGATGGTTGTCCGCGAGTCCGTGGACGAGGTGGTGGCTCGGGTCATCGCCTACAAGCGGGCGATCCTCGAGCAGCGGCCAGGCCTGGACGGGCCGGTGACCGGCGACAATCCGGGCGAACCCGCGGCCCAGGCCTGACCCGCCGGAGCCGGGAACTGCGATATCACGGGCCGGGCACCTGCTCAGGCCGGGAGGTAAATCATGAAAGCTCTGATTGGAAGGGTGGGCCTTATTGTTCTGGCCGCCGTGGTGATCATTGCCGCAGCCGGCGGCGCCGCCTACATTGCGGTTCGCACGGCTATGGGCAAGCCGGCGGAGCCCCCGGCCCAGGTGGAGAAGAAGTCGCTCAAACCGGTGGACATCGGCGAGTTTCTTACGAACCTGGCTGATCCGGGCGGCCGTCGGGTCATCCACCTGAAGATCGAGATCCGGGTGGAAGACGAGAAGGTAGCCGCCCAACTGAAGGAAGAGGAGAGTGCCATCCGCGACCAGGTTCTGCGCGTCCTGCGCGGCAAGACCGTGGCCGACCTGGCGGGCGAGGACGGCATGGACAACCTGGCGGATGAGATCATGAACCGCCTCAACGTTACCGTTGCCGACGGCCGGATTCGGGAGCTCTTCTTCACAGACATCGCCATCCAGTAGCGCAGAGGGGGTGCGGCGATGGCCGAGATTCTGACCCAGCGTGAGATTGACGAGCTGATCGCCCAGATGGGTGCCGGGGGCGAAGACGACCTGGGGGCTCCGCCGACCGGCAAGACCGCCAGCGCGCGCCGCGACCGGGAGTCCCTGGGCGACAAGCGGGTGCGGGTCTACGACTTCCGCCGTCCCGACAAGTTCAGCAAGGACCAGCTTCGGACGCTGTCCATGATCCATGACAATTTCGCCCGATTGCTTACCGGCTACTTCTCGGCCACGTTCCGCACCATGGTTGCGGTCAGCATCGCCTCGGTGGATGACCTCACTTACGAGGAGTTCACCCGCGGGGTCAGCAACCCGTCGGTCATGGGCATCTTCTCGCTGGGGCCGCTGAAGGGCAACGCCATCATCGACATTAACCCGAACATTGCCTTCCCCATGATTGACCGTATGTTCGGCGGGCCGGGACAGGGGCTGGACAAGCCCCGGCCCCTGACCGAGATCGAGAACACGGTCATGGAGCGCCTGATCAGCGGTTTCCTGCAGATTCTGACCGAGGCCTGGGTCAACATCGCCAAGCTAACGCCCCGGATGGAGGGCCTGGAGTCCAACCCCATGTTCGCGCAGATCGTTGCGCCCAACGAGATTGTCATCATTGTGACGCTGGACTGCAAGATTGGCGAGAACCGCGGGCAAATGGCCATCTGCCTGCCCTACATCCTGATCGAGCCCATCCTGCCCAGGCTGTCGGCCCACAACTGGTTCTCCGCCACACAGCGGGAGGCCACGCCGGAAACGCTGGCCCGGCTGCAGGGGCGGCTGGAGGAGGCGCGGGTGCCCCTCAGCGTGCGCCTGGGCGAGGCGAACCTGACGGTGCGGGACCTGCTGGGTCTGGAGAAGGATGACGTCATTGTGCTGGACCAGCGCGTCACCGACCGGCTGCTGGCCTACATCGGCAACAAGCCGAAGTTCTGGGCCGAGCCCGGCAAGATGGGATCCCGCCTGGCGGTGCGCCTGACGGGTCTGGTTGAGCAGAAGGAGGACGACGATGAGTAACGATTCCCTCTCGCAGGAAGAGGTAGACGCCCTGCTTCGCTCCGGCGGGCTGGGCGGCGGAGGGGAGGCGGCCTCGCCGCTGACGCCGGACGAGGAGCGCCTGCTGGAGGAACGCCTGGTCCTGGCCGGACAGGCGAGCGCCGGCGCTCTGGGCACCTTGCTGGGGCAGTCTGCGCAGCTATCGCCTCCGGCCATCGTCATCTCCACGCCGGAGGAGGTCCTGTCGGAGCGGCTGGCCCGCTTTGTGGTGGCCAAGGTGGAGTACATCCAGGGCCTGGCTGGGGCCTCGTACTACCTCCTCAGCGAGATTGACGCCTTGGCCATTGCCGACCTGCTCCTGGGCGGTGACGGCAGAAGCGCCACCGAGTTGGGCGAGGCGCAGCAGAGCGCCTTGGGCGAAGCGATGTCGCAGATGGCCGGAGCCTCCGCCACGTCGCTGTCCGAGGCCCTGACGGTGCGCATCTTCTTCTCGCCGCCGGAGGTGCTTTCCGGCGATGCGGCCACCGGCCTCTTCAACGCCGAATTCCTGGCCAGGCAGCCGCTGGTGGTGGCCACCAGCCGGCTGCTTCTGGGCGACCTGGTGGACGGGGACCTGGTCCAGGTCCTCACGCTGGACCTGGCCCGCCGGCTGGGTTCCGCTACCCTGGCCGGCAGCGCCGCGGCGCCGGTTCCCGCCTCGGCCCAGCCTGGCGCGGCTGCCCCGCACGTCCCCGCGGCCGCCGCGCCGCCGGCGGGGGCGACGGCTGCACCGCCGGCCGCCCAGGCGCCGGCACCCATGCCCATGGCCGGAGCGCCCGCCTTTTCCCAGCAGCCGGTGGCCATTCAGGCCGCCGCCTTCCCCGATCTGGGCCGGGGCGCCGGCGGCTCCGAACCACAGAACATTGACCTGATCATGGACGTGCCGCTGCAGGTCACCGTTGAGCTGGGGCGGACGCGCAAGCAGATCCGGGAGGTGCTGGCCCTGGGTCCGGGCTCCGTGGTGGAGTTGGACAAGCTGGCCGGCGAGGCCGTGGACGTGCTGGTCAACGGCAAGCTGGTGGCCAAGGGCGAGGTTGTAGTGATCGACGAGAACTTTGGCGTGCGCATCACGGACATCGTCAGCCCGGCGGAGCGGGTGCGGAATTTATGAACCGGGTCATGGTGGTAGACGACGCCGGCTTCATGCGGATGATGATCAAGGACATCCTGGCCAGGACCGAGTTTGAGGTGGTCGCCGAGGCGGCCAACGGCAAGGAAGCCCTGGAACGCCTGGAGGAAGCCCAGCCGGACGTCATCATTCTGGACATCACCATGCCGGTGATGGACGGGTTGACAGCCGCCGAGGAGATTGTCAGGCAGGCGCCCCAGGCGCGCCTGATCTTCTGTTCCGCCATGGGACAGAAGGATGTGGTGCTCAAGGCCCTGACCATGGGCGCCGCGGACTTTGTGGTCAAGCCCTTCACGGCCGAGAGGCTGGTGGGGGCCGTGGGCAAGGCTCTGGGTGCCACCGGGGGCCGGGACAGGGAGAGGGGGGCCTAGCGTGAGCAGCACAGGACCATCGACGTTTGGCGCCGCCTGGCAGGTGGCGCAGTACCTGTTCCTGTTTGCGCTGGTGCTGGGTCTGGCCTACCTGTTCTCACGCAGCCTGCGGCGACTGGTGCCGTTCACCAGGAGCCGCCATCTGCGCGTTCTGGACCAGCTTCACCTGGGGCCGTCACGCTC
>JBLNCQ010000194.1:0-17798 GCA_050260815.1 Bacillota bacterium | reverse complement strand
CGAAACGCTGGAGCAGGCGGCCCAGCGCCAGCTGCTGGAGCGGACCGGCGTCACCGATGCCTATCTGGAACAGCTTTTTACCTTCGGTGATCCGGACCGCGACCCTCGCGCCCGAGTGGTGACCGTGGCCTACTACGGCCTCATCTCCGCCGACCGGGCAGCGGCCGTGGAAAGGCGTCAAGGCACGAACAGCAAGCCCCCCGTGGCCTGGTTCTCCCCTGACGCCGCGCCGGACCTGGCCTTTGATCACAACCGCATTCTGACGATGGCCGCCAAGCGGCTCCGCAACAAGATGGACTATACCCTCCTGGCCTTCAAGCTTCTGCCGGAAGAGTGGACGCGCACGGAACTGCGCCAGACCTATGAGGCCATCCTGGGGTGTGACCTGGGCTCCACGGACTCCGTGAACAAGCGCAACTTTGAGAAATGGGTCCGCCAGATGATGGACCGGGGCCACATCCGTCCGGTGGGCAAGGAGCGCCGCCCCGCCGGCCGCGGCAAGCCCGCCCCCCTCTATCGCTGGGACGGCCCCCTGACGGATGGCGAGCGGCCGCCCCTGCCGGAAAGCCGCTAGACCACACCCCTGTACGCGCTGCTAAGAAGGCCCGCACTCGCTGAGTGCGGGCCGTTTGCTGCCTACAGCAGATCCGCCGCCAACTGCGCCAGTTCCGACCGCTCGCCCTTCACCAGCGTTACGTGGCCGGCCAGGGGCGAGTCCCTGAACTTCTCTCGCAGATAAACCAGCCCGTTGCTGGTGCTGTCCAGGTAGGGATGGTCAATTTGCTCCGGGTCGCCCACCAGGACCACCTTGCTGCCCTCGCCGGCGCGGGTGACCAGGGTCTTCACCTCGTGGCGGGTCATGTTCTGGACCTCGTCGACGATGATGAACTGGCCCGGCAGGGTGCGGCCGCGGATGTAGCTGAGAGCCTCCACCTGCACCTCGCGCATGCCGGCCAGGATCTGGTCCACGGAGAGGTCCCGCTTGCCGGAGGTCCCGAACAGGAACTCCAGGTTATCGAAGATAGGCTGCATCCAGGGGCGCAGCTTCTCGCCCTTGTCGCCGGGCAGGAAGCCTATGTCCTTGCCCACGGGCACCACGGGCCGCGTGACCAGCAGGCGGCTGTAGCGGCGCTCCTCCTCCATCTTGGTCAGGCCGGCCGCCAGGGCCAGGAGTGTCTTGCCCGTGCCGGCGCGCCCCTCCAGGGTAACCAACTGCACCTCGTCGTTCATCAGCAGCTCCAGGGCCATCTTCTGCTGCACGTTGCGGCCGTGGATGCCCCAGACGGAGTGGTCGCGGAAGGCCAATGACCTAAGTTCGCCAAAGCGCGCATCCCAGCGCGCCACGGCCGACTTGTTGAGTCCCGTCTCCTCGCGCAGGATGACGAACTCGTTGGGCCGGAGGCCCCAGTCCAAAGCGGACAGCCTGCCGGCCGCGTAGAACTGGTCGATCAGCCCGGCCGGGACATCCCGCTCCGACCAGCCCCGGAAACCTTCCGTGGGTTCCGGCACCTTGTCGTTGCGGTAGTCCTCAGCGGCAACGCCCACCGCGTCGGCCTTCACCCGCAGCACGGCGTCACGGCTGACCAGGATCACCCTGGGCTTGCCGCCTGTGTCGGGCTGGCCGGCGTCCTGGGTCAGGTTCAGGGCCACCGCCAGAATGCGGTTGTCGTTGTTGATGGTGGGGAAGTGGGAAGCCACGACCTCCAGGGACTTGTGGTTGAGTTCAATGGTCAGCAGCCCGCCCTCGGGAAGCAAGACGCCCTCGTCCAGGCGCCCCTCGCGCCGGAGGCCGTCCAGGATTCGTGCCGCCGCGCGGGCATTGCGCCCCACCTCGTCCGGCCGCCCCTTGTGCCGGTCCAGTTCCTCCAAGACCACCGCCGGAATCACCAGGTTGTTGTCGGCAAACGCGTACAGTGCCTGCGGGTCGTGCAGCAGCACGCTGGTGTCCAGGACAAAGGTCTTTCTCAACGGCTCGCCTCCCTGTTGGTGGAAAGACAGACGGCCGCACAACGATGGTGCGGCCGTCACATGCGTGTTCTTAGCAGCTTGGATTGGACCTGGGCAGCGGGCATGGAATCAGCCCCCTTACCTTGGGTGCTTCCAGTATATTGCTTTCGCCTTCGCCTGGCCTTTCTCCTCTGCGAAGCAGGCGTGAACGCCCGGCGAGGGTTTCCGGCGCAAACTCAACCCACCAGTCGGAGCGGACTGACCAGCGACTCCAGGGTGGCGGCGACGCCGTCCTCATCGCAGGTGGCGGTGACCAGGCGGGCGGCGGCCAGAGCCTCCGGGACAGCGTTGCCCATCGCCACGCCCATGCCGGCCCAGGAGAGAAGCTCCAGGTCGTTCATGTGGTCGCCAAAGGCCACCACGTCACGGCGGTCAATCCCCGTTTGAGCGGACAGCCGCTGCACGGCCGTCGCCTTGGACACGTCCGGCCGCCAGATCTCCAGCTCGCCGTCGCCGTTGCCGTAGGGCGTGGCCATGGCCCGGGCAGGGCCGTTGAAGGCCTCGGTCAGGTGAGCCAGCTCCTCCTCAGGCGCAACGGTCACCAGCTTCAGGGACACGGCCGCCGCCTGCAGGATATCGTCCACGTAGCCCAGGGTGCCGCGCCCGCCCTCGTTCTGAAGCCAGGCGGGGATGCGCCGGGGCATCTGGTTGTACAGAATGTCGGGGCCCTTCAGAGCGTGGCGGTTGGCCAGCGGGGCGTAGCCCAGCTCCATCAGGTCGGCGGCCGCGGCGGCGCCGGTCTCGCCCAGGGTCTCCAGGTTCAGGGTGCGCCAGGTGGACAGGTCCACCGTCAGGGCGCCGTTCAGGAAAACGCTTGGACCTTCGATTCCGAGCTGGCGCACGAACGGCAGCGCCGACCGAAGCCGGCGACCGGTTGCGACCAGCACCAGGTGACCGGCGTCCCGCGCGGCCTGAACGGCCTCCCGCGTGCGGGCGCTCACCCGCCCCTGGCTGTTGATGACTGTGCCGTCCAGATCCAGGACGACCATCTTGCGTGACATACTTTGAGCCCTCCTGCTCGTTTTCTTTTCTCATCCTCAGAATAGGACTGGAATGTTAAGGGAGCAGGTCGGGATTTGTTAAGAAACCGCAACAACGGTCCATCCTGGCAGCCACAGAGGAGTTGGCGCCGCCCGGCTCGAAAGCTGGTGAGACAGGAAAACGGGCCGCCCCGCGGCCGTGGGAGGGGAAACCGTGCGCCTGAACTACGGGAAGACGTTCACCCTGGGCCTTGGCTTCTTTACAATCTCCGTGGTCTGGCAGATCTACAACTCCTACATGCCGGTGTTCTACAGCCAGTTCGTGACCAGCACGGCGCTGGTCGGCTTCCTGATGACCATCGACAACATCCTGGCCCTAACCCTGCAGCCCATCGTCGGCTCCCTGTCCGACCGAACCTGGACCCGCTTCGGCCGGCGCCTGCCCTACCTCCTGATTGGCATGCCGGTCGCCGCTCTCTTCTTCATCCTCATTCCCTTCACTACAGGGGCTCTGGTACCGCTGCTGGTAACCTCCATCCTGGTCAACCTGGCCATGGCCTCCTTCCGCTCCCCGACCATCGCCCTGATGCCGGATGTGACCCCGTCGCCCCTGCGCAGCCAGGCCAACGGCATCATCAACCTGATGGGCGGGGTGGGCTTCATCATCGGCGCCTTCGGCCTGTCGCGGCTCTACAGGCTGGCCCATTTCTGGCCCTACCTCATCGCCTCGCTCTTCCTGGTGGTGGTTCCTCTCATCCTCCTGCGGGCCATCAAGGAGCCGCGCGAGTCCTCGGGCAAGGCGCACGAGGAGTTCAGCCTTATCGCCGCCACCCGCGAGGTGCTGGCGGGGCGGGAGAAGAGCGCCCTCTACCTGCTGCTGGCCATCTTCTTCTGGTTCGTCGGCTATAACGGCGTGGAGGCCCTGTTCACAAAGTATGGCATCAGCGTTCTGGGGATCGACGAGGCGGACGGCGCTTTGACCCTGGGATTCATTTCGCTGACCTTCCTGATCTTCGCCCTGCCCGCCGGCTACATTGCTGCGCGCCTGGGCCGCAAGCGCACCATTCTGACCGGCATTGTCGTTCTGACCCTGTTGTTCGTGGCCCTGGCCTCCACCCGCAACGTCGCGCTGCTCAAGGTCTTGTTCCTGGTGGCCGGGTTCTTCTGGGCCATGATCAACATCAACTCCTACCCTATGGTGGCGGACATGGCCGGAGCCGACAACACCGGCGCCTACACCAGCCTGTACTACGTCTTCTCCTCCCTGGCCGCCATTGCCGGCCCGCCGCTGTTCGGCTTCCTGATGGACCGCTTCGGCTACGGCACCATGTTCTACTGGTCAGCCCTGTTCTTCGTCGTCGCCTTCCTGGCCATGACCCGGGTACGGCGCGGTGAGGCTCGGACGGCCGCGGCCCCGGCGCAGACCGTCAGCGCAGACTGATATCCTGACCCAAAGAGGGGACCCCCATGACGCTCGCCATCGGTCACCGCGGCGTGGCCCAGGTCCGCCCGGAGAACACCATGGCCTCCTTTGAGGAGGCCCTGAAGACCGGCGTGGATATGATTGAAACCGACATCCAGCGCACCAGCGACGGACACCTGGTCATTCTGCACGACGACCGGGTGGACCGCACCTCCAACGGCCACGGGCCGCTTCGGGCCAAAACCCTGGCGGAGCTCAAGGCCCTGGACTTCGGCGGCTGGTTTGACCCACGGTTCGCCAGGGAGCGGATCCCGACCCTGGCCGAGCTTCTTGACCTGGTGCGCGGGAAGGCGCAGCTCAACCTGGAGCTGAAGACCGCCAGCCCCCTGGACCCCGGGGTGGAGAAGCAGCTGATTGATGAACTGCGGGCCGCCCGTATGCTGGACGACTGCATCATCTCCTGCTTCGACCACTACGCGCTGCGAACTGTCCGGGCCGAGGAGCCAAAGGTTCAGACAGGAGTGCTCTACACCGCCCGTACCGGCCTGGAGGTGGACATGGCCCGCTGGGCCGAAGCACAGGCCCTTCACCCGTTCTTCTTTTTCGTTACCCCGGACCTCGTTTCGGCCGCCCACGCCCAGCAGATCCGCGTCAACGCCTGGACCGTGGACAGCACGGACGTGGCGCAGATGCTGATGGCGGTCGGAGTGGACGGCATCATCAGCAACAGCCCCGACGTGTTAAAGCTGGTCAAGGGCGCCGGGCGCTGAATCCGCAAACCGTTCCCAGGTCAGACGAAAAGGGCGCCGCGTCCAGGTGGACGCCGGCGCCCTCTGTTGTCTGCACGGCTAGTTGGCTATCCGAAAGTGGCCCACAACGGGCCAGGCCAGAAGAGAGTGCGACTGCGTCACGCCCATGCCCGGCGCGGCGTCGATAACCCGGGGTATCCCTCCTCTGCCCAGCCGGTCGGAGACAATGCCAATGTGGAACGGTTCGTCTCCGCGCGCAAAGACCACAAGGTCCCCCGGCCACCAGTCGCTGGTGCGTCCGCGGATCTCCAGGGTCACGGGCACAGCGTGCCGCTGCAGGTACACATAGAGATTGAGCACGCGTCGGTGGTCGATGCTGGCGTCGGGGCCCTGCTGCTGCCACCGGCTGAGGAGCGGGTAGGCCAGGGACGTGTCGTCGATCTTCCCTCCCACCCGTTCCAGTTCGGCCTGAATGTCCTCGTGAACCAACTGCTGCAGGTCGTACCCGGCCTCCCGCAGGGCCCGGACCACCAGGTCCGCCCGTCCCGCCTGATCTGCCGGCACGTCGCCGCCGGGGTAGGAAAGGGGCAGGTAGCGGTCGTCATAGCGCGGCCGCTGCACCAGGCTGCGGTAGGCTCCGTCCAGCACGTCCAGGTTATCCGGAAGTCCGTTGCGGTTCAGGTCTGATTCCTGACCGATGCGCACCTCCGCGCGCCGCACCGATGCCGCCGTACCGGAGTCTCCCGCCAGCCGGTTGGCCGCCAGGTCCACCAGCGAGCGGGCGGCGGGCCGGAATGCCCAGGCCAGCACCAGGAACAGGACCAGCAGAGCGAGCAGGGCCAGGCGGCCCGGATGCCGAAGCCGGTAGCGGTTCCGTCTCCTCCTTCCCCGATAGGGGCCCCAGACGGGCTCAAAGTCCCTGTCCAGCATGCGCGGTCACCTCCTCAAAGCGAGTGAGGCATACCTTCTCTGGTACAGTCTACCATTATTCGACAATTCTCCGCAAATCTCCCACATCCTGCCGGGGAGCAGGGAACTGCAGAATAGACGTGTCAGGGGCCAATACCGCACACGGAGTGGGATATTGGCCCCTGCAGTCTGGGCATTCTCAGGTTGTGGGAGTTCACAGAGCGGATCAGCCGCCGGATGTACGCGTGCCTTCAGGCGTCCCCCGGCGGGCGGCACGCCGCCGCGGCTGCTTCTCACCGGGCAGGCGCCCCTGGGGGAGCGTCCACCAGTAGAGTTCATTAAAGGCGGCCTTCTGCCAGTGGTACAGGCGGCTCGGCTTGGGCGGACGAGGCGGATGCGCGTAGTCGAAGTTGAGGAGCGTCGCCCTCCCGCCACCGACCTCCAGGAAGCACATGACACGCCCCTGATACTGGTGCTCCATGGCTTCGCCGCGCAGGTCGGCCAGCAGGTTGGCGGCCACCGCATCGGCCTCGAAATGGGCCGCCGCACCGCTCTTGGAGATGGGTAGATTCGTGGCGTCACCAATCACGAACATGTGGGGATGTTCTAGCGCTCGCAGGGAGTGGCGATCGGTAGGAATCCAGCCGCCGGCGTCACCCAGCCCTGAGTCCCGCACCACGCCCGCACCGCGGTGCGGCGGGATGAGAACCAGAAGGTCATAGGGCAGGGTCTCACCCTCCAGCGAGGTTATCTCCTGCTTTGCAGGGTCCACAGCTTCCACGTTAAAGAAGGTGTGAATCTTGATATTGCGTGCCTCCATCATGGGAGTGACTACGTCGGACACGGTCTCGATGGGAAAGACGCGCGGCAGCGGTGAGACGAAGTGGATGTCCGTCCTGTCACGCAGTCCCTTTTGGCGCAGCTGCGCATCCAGCATCATAGAGAACTCCAGCGGGGCTGGCGGACACTTGTACGGAACGCCGGCGACACCTATCACTATCCGGCCGCTGCGGAATTCGCGAAGGGCATCTCGAAGGGCTTCGGCTCCCTCGGCGGTGTAGAAGTGATGCGAGGCCTCTTTGAGTCCGGGGATCTCCTCGGGCGCCACGTGTGATCCTGTGGCGATCACCAGTTCGTCATAGGAGACGTTACCCTTACTCGTCGTGACGGTCTGTGCGACCGGGTCAATCCTCTCCGCCCGGGTCCGCATCAGGCGGACCCGGCGATCCAGCAGCGGCCCTACGGGGCGGGACAGGCTGGCGGGCTGCTTCTGCCCAAAGGCTACGTACAGAAACCCCGGTTGGTAGACGTGGCGGCCGTCCTCGTCGATGAGGATGACCTGAGCCTCGCCCGGTCTGACCTTCCGTGCAAGAAGGTTTGCAGCCAGGGTCCCACCGACACCGCCGCCGACGATCACAATGTCCTTGGGCATCCGGTCCCCTCCTCTCATCAGGTGGACCTAACGGGCCTTGCGAACAACGATCTGGTTGTACCCATCCTTCTCAAATACACCTATGAACTCGTGGCCGGCCTTCTGGGCCCAGGCCGGAACGTCGCGGACGGAGCCGGATTCCGTGCTGAGGACCGCAAGAACGTCGCCTACCTGAGCTTCCTTGACGACACGGATGAGCTCCATCAGAGGGCCGGGGCAGAAGCTCCCACGGGCGTCCACCACGCGGTCGATGTGCATTTCCTTGGCTGATTCCATCCTGGTGCCTCCCTCTGCAGGATTGTCCGGGACCGGGCGCTAGATAAAGAGAGTGATTCCGCCCTGCGCCTCCGTAAGGAACTCGGCGACGCCGGTGATATCGTCCACTACATCTTCAAGGTCGTCCTGCTTCAGATCGAACAGGTCCATGGTCATAGCGCAGGCATGTACACGAACGTCCCCGATTTCCTTGGCGGTCCGCAGCGTGTCCATCCAGGACGGAACGTTCTTCTCCTTCATAATCCGCATCATCTCCGGACCCATCGCCTCATAGTCCCTGGAGACCTGCTGGTTCTGCGGCATACCCTTGCGAAAGGACATCAAACCCCAGAAGGTGAGGAAGATGTCGACTCGCTGCCCCAGGGCCACGGCGCCCGAAGCCATAATCGCAACCGGGTAAAGCTTGTCTGCGGTACCGGAGAATACCACCAGCGACAGCTTTTCTTCGGCCATGATCAGTTCACCTCTCCTTGATCTTGCATTTCCTCACAAAACGTGGTCCGGCTTAGGTTCCCCGGAAGGCAGTCACTTCATATCCCTTTCCTCGCCCTAAATATACCCCGTAGAGTATTTCCGGTATATAGTTAGTAATAGCTATTTCTATACCTCCCAAGGGATTGGCCTGGACTGGCTATTTCCTTAAGACCATGCCGTAGAACGCGCGGAGGCCCGGCAGGAAATGCCTGCCGGGCCGTGAATTCTACAGGACATGACAAGGAGGCGCACGAGTGAAGTCAGCGGTGTTCTATGCCCCCGGCGACGTTCGGGTAGAGGACAGGGAAATCCCCCGGATCGGTCCGGGCGAGCTACTGGTACGAATTCACGCCGCCACCACCTGCGGCACGGATGTAAAGGCCTACCGTCGTGGGCACCGCCTCTTCCACCCGCCTACCGCCCTGGGCCACGAGTGGTCCGGCGTTGTGGCGGAGGTGGGCGAGGGCGTCACCCGGTTTCGCGTGGGCGACCGGGTGGCCGGCGCCAACAGCGCCCCCTGCGGCCACTGCTACTACTGCAAGGTGGGGCAGCCGCAGCTCTGCGATGACCTGCTGATCATGTTCGGCAGTTTTGCCGAGTACCTGCGCGTGCCGGCTCGCATTGTGGAGGTGAACACGTTCCGACTGCCTGACCACCTCTCCTTTGCTGCAGCCGCCATGATTGAGCCTCTGGCCTGTGCCGTCAACGGCATCATGGAGTCGGGCATCCGCCTGGGCGACACGGTGGCGGTCAACGGCGCCGGTCCCATTGGCCTTTATTTCGTCCGCCTGGCTGCCCTGCGGGGGGCGCGGGTCATTGTCACAGACCTGTCGGACCTGCGCCTGGAGGCGGCGGCGTCGCTGGGCGCGGCTGAGGTGCTCAACGTCTCGCGCCTGCCCGATGCCGTCCGGGCCGTGCGCGACCTCACGGAGGACGGACGGGGCGTGGATGTAGCCATTGAGGCCGTGGGGTTGCCGGAGACCTGGGAAAGCACCATTCTGATGGCTCGCAAGGGCGGAACGGTGAACCTTTTCGGCGGACCCAGGGAAGGCACCACCTTCACCACGCCCACCGGCCTGGTGCACTACAACCAGCTTACCCTCAAGGGCGTGTTCCACCTGACGCCCGACACCGCCCGCATGGCCTTTGACCTGCTGGCCAGCGGGCAGGTGCCGGAGCGCCCGTTCATCAGCGGCCAGCGGCCGCTGAGCCAGGTGGTGGAGGCATTGGAGGCCCACGCCCGGCAGGAGGTCGTCAAGTACGCCATTGTGCCGGACTGAGGGCGGCCGGCGTGCGGGGAGACGGACCGCTCAAGCGGCCCGCCTCATTCGGCCGGCTTCAGCCTGAGGTCGGGCGGGAAGGGTCCCTTACGGGACCCCTGCTGCTTTTCCGGGCGCAACCGGACAATGAGGGCCCCCTCCGCCGGGCCAATGCGCAGCACTCCCACGTCGGATACGTAGCGGCGGAAGTCCGCGGGGCGCCAGGCGCTGACATGCCGTTCGAGACTGTTGCCGTAAACGTCCGCCTGTGGCGGCGGGTCCACGGGGGTCGAGATGATCAGGGCCTTCCTGGCGTGGGCCAGGGCCTGCTCAATCATGGCCTCGCCCTGCGGCCGGGGGAAATGCTCCAGGACGTCGACCATCAGCACCACGTCGTAGATGGGCAGGCGTTCCAGGACCTCCTCAATGCGGGCGTAGTAGACCTGGTTGTAGGCGTAGTCATGGAGCGGATTGCGGTAGAAGGCGAACCCCTCCACCCCGTCAATGCGAGCCTCCCACTCGGGCCTGTGGTAGCGCTTGAAGCGAATGTCCATGACCTCGCGGCAGAGCACCCCGTACTTGCCGTACCCCACGCCCAGGTCCAGCAGGCTGGACGGAGCCTCGGCGACGACCAGGTCCATAATGGCGGAGACGGCCTGATGGTAACTGGTCGGCACTCTGTTCACCTCCCGGGGGATGATCTGACGCATGTTATGTAATCTTTCGCGGCGGGGTACTTGGGCCCCGATGCCGGCACGCAATGAAAACGACCCGGCCGGGAATTGGCCGGGTCGTTTCGTGTTCGAGTTAAAGACAGTTCGGTTTTCGCTCAGGGAGTGGCCGTAGGTGCCGCCGCCGGGCTGGCGGGCGCCGGGGTGGACGGGGACGCCGGGGCCGGGGTCTTGAGGGAATCCAACTCATGGCCCGTCTCCTGGCTGTACTTGTACATGGGCAACTCGATCAGCGGTACGCCCACCTTTTTCGATAGAGCGTATTCGAAGCGCATACGCTCGGCCTCGTTCTTGATGGCCAGGTATTTCTCCCAGAGCTGCGCGTTGCCGTGCCAGTGTGCGTAGTCCGGCGAGAAGTGCTGGGCACCGCGCACCGTAGTGGCCTCCGCATACTTGAACAGCTCAAACATGGTGTTCTCAATGTGCCTCACGTGGCTGTAGGAAGTACCGGTGGCGTCAAGCCGCGGCATCCCGTCCTTGTCCAGGAGCACGCCGGGTGACGGCTTGAGGATGCCGTCCTTGTACAGGTCCTTGATGATGGCCCTGCCGGCGTTGACGATCTTGGCCGTCTCCGCCTTGATCTGGTCCACGTTGGCCAGCATGTTCTTGGTGTACTCTTCACTGTGGCACTTCTCGCACTTGGTCTCCATGATGGCCCGGCCGTTGTCGGGAGTGCCCTTGATGCGGTAAATCAGGTGTACGTTGTTGTCATCCGTGTGGCAGGTGATGCACGTGGGCGCGCCCGTGCGCTCAGCCACCTTGCGGTGTTCGGAGGATTCATAGGCCTCGCGCTGCGGGTGGTCGGGGCCCATGTGGCAGTTCTCGCAGCCGTTGGTCAGATCCTGGGGAGCAGGCAGGCCGTTCGCCTGTACCTGCCCCGGTTTGGCCGACGTGGGATAGCTGTCATGAACGTTGTGGCAGCTGGTGCAGGTGGTGCCCACCTTGTAGTGGCAGGAGTCGCAGCCCTGCGTCTTCATGGCCGGATAGGCATCCAGGAGCTTGCCGCGCAGGTTGTTCATGGAGTACGTCACAGCCTCGTAATGGCGGGTCTGCTGAAACCCCTCCAGCTCCCTCTGGTGGCAGGCACCGCACGTCTCCGGCTTGACGCCGCCAAAGGCCTGGTACTCCGTCTTCTCACCGGTAATCGGCTCGGTGCCGTGGCAGTTGACGCAGGTCACTCCGGCTACGCCGTGAGCGCTCTCCAGCCACATCTTGTACTTCTCCGGCATCTTCACCTTGGCGTCCTCTTCCATGGCCTTAGCTTGCTCCAGGGTAACGCCCGCCGGCAGCACCGTAGCCGCGGCGCCCCGGCGTCCCAGGTAGGTAAGGGTGAGACCCGCCACCACCAGCACCCCAATCAGGCCCCAGATCCAATACTTCTTCACGAGTTCGCTCCCCCCTTCGCTGGTGCGCCGTGCCCCACATGCTGGTGACACTGCACGCATCGTGTCTGGTTCAGGTCCATCAGGTCGTGTGCCAGGCGCCCGGTTTCACTGGCGGGCCGGATGGCCGCCAGGTCGTGGCAGCTGAGGCAGGCACTGTTCTGCAGGTGAGCCCGAGCCCTGTCGCCCCGCTCCTGCTGCCCCAAGGCCCACATGGTGGGGCTGTTGTCCTGGGTCACGTGAACGTAGAGCTCACGCAGGCGCCCGACCTTGTCCACCACCATATCGCCAGCCCCTGGCGGAATGTGGCAGTCCGAGCACTGGGCCACAACCCCCGAGGTGTTCTGGTAGTGAGGCCCCAGTTTCCAGGTGGCTTCCGCCGCCTGGATCTCGTGGCAGCCCACGCAGAAGCTGGTGGTCTTCGTGTACCGGAACGTGGCGGCTGTAGCGAAAAAGGCGCTGAGAACCAGGAGGGCGGCGGGCAGCCAAAAACGCCGCCACCAATCACCAAACCGCTTGAATCGACCATCCGCGGCAGACACGCAATCCCTCCTTCCCCCATGGCATAACGGCTGCAAGTTCTCCCGGTAACATTCAAACATTGGATTCCAAACCGGACCTTAACCGGGCCTTAATGAAATCTAACAAAAAGCCCTCCTGCTGTAGCAGGGGGGCGGCTCTAGCAGGAGGGCGGCTCCACAAAGCGGTACCCGACACCGTAGACCGTTCGAATAAACTGGGGTTCAGCCGGATTGTCCTCTATCTTTTCCCGCAGCCGACGTATCAGGACCGTCAGGGTGGCGCTGTCGCCGGTGTAGTCGGTATCCCAGACGCGCTCCAGCAACTTTTCCCGGGTCCACACCTGTCCCGGTCTCTGGGCCATGATCCAGAGGAGGTCAAACTCCTTGCCGGTCAGAGAGACCGGACGGTCGCCCACCTGAACCTCGCGCCGCGAGCGGTCCAGGTGCAGCTTGCCGCGCTCCACCCGTTCCGGTTGATCACGCGCGGCACTGGCGCGCGCCTGCACCGCCCGCCGCAACACGGCCTTTACCCGGAGCACCAGTTCCGCGGGGCTAAAGGGCTTGGTCACGTAGTCGTCGGCGCCGAGGGTCAGGCCCATGATCCTGTCGGATTCATCACTTCGCGCCGAGAGGACAATGATAGGGAGGTCACGCTGCGCCTTGATCCGGCGGCAGACCTCAAAGCCGTCCAGCTTCGGCAGGCCCAGGTCAAGCAACACCAGGTCCAGATCCCCTGACGCCCGCTCCAGGGCCTCTTCCCCGTCCCGCGCCGGAAGCACCTGGTATCCTTCGCGCCGAAGCAGGTGTTCCAGCACCCTGCTGATCCGGGCCTCATCCTCCACCACAAGCACTCGGGCCGGTTGGCTCACACCGCTTCCCCCTTCGCGCTGGCCACGGGCAAGAGTACGGTGAAGGCGCTGCCCTGGCCCAACTGGCTCTGCAGAGACAGAACGCCGCCGTGCAGTTCCACCAGCTGCCTGGCCAGGGGCAGGCCAAGGCCCGTTCCGCCCATGGTCCCCTTTGCCGCCCTGCCTACCTGCCGGTAGGCTTCAAAGACGGCGACCTGGTCTTCCGGCGCAATGCCGACCCCGGTGTCAATCACGTCAATGCGCACGGCCGGGTGCCCGTGCAGTTCGGCCTTCTGCGCCACCACCCTGACCCGCCCGCCCGCCGGCGTGAACTTGATGGCGTTAGACAGCAGGTTGAGCAGGACGCGCCGGACCTTCTGGCGATCCCAACGCACCACGGGAAGGTCACCGCTCCGGCTCTCCACCGTCAGACCCGCCCGTTCCGCCAGGGGGACAACGGATCCCACCACCTCGCTGATCAGGTCCGCGGGGTCGCAATCCTCCGGGCTCAGTTCGCTCTTGCCCGCCTCAATCTTGGCCAGGTCCAGCAGGTCATTGATCATGGTGACCAGGTCGCGGCCGCTTCCCAGAATGTCGCGAAGGAACTCCTCCTGGGCCGGCGTCAGCCGCCCCATGTCCTGGTCCAGCAGAATCTCCGCCTGCGCGATGACCGACGTGAGCGGGGTGCGCAGGTCATGGCTGACGGCGGCCAGGAAGTCGGCCTGGAACTGCCGGGCACGGGTCAGTTCCTGGTTGGCCTCGCGCAGTTGCCGGGTACGTTGCTCCACCCGCTCCTCCAGGGCCGTCTGCGATGCCCTGATCTCCCCCGTCATACCGTCCAGCACCGTGGCCAGCTCCGCAATCTCCTTGCCCGCTGCGGCGTGGGCGGCCTCAATCCCGGAGCTGGCGGCATCCCAGTCACCGCGACCCGCCGCCTGAGCGGCTGTGGCCAGGCTGGCCAGCGGCGCGGCGACCTCCCTGGTCATGATGAAGTAGATCACCGACAGGCAGAAGCCCAGCACCAGCAAGGTGAGGCCCAGGTTCAGCTGAGCCCTGTGCCGGAACTCCTGGTAGTAGGTCGCCATGGGCACCCGGATGGAGATGGCCCGGCCAGGTCGCCTTCGTGCAGGCCTTCCTTGGGGTAGCCGGCAATGTCCAGCTCGCCCTTCGGCTCACCGTGACAGGTCAGGCAGGGCTTTTCCGCCTTCAGAGGGACCATGTAGCGGAAGTAGGGACGGCCACCTTGATCCTCCTCCGTCCAGACGGCCTGCAGGTCGGGAGATGCGGGCAGCTGCTGCAGCATAGCCGCCTCCACCGCGTCCGGTTGGTTGCCGGGAGCCCGCACCTGCAGCCGTGTCTGCTTGAGAACGATGTCCGTCCGCGCGTTGAAGTGCTCCGCCACCAGACGGCCCACGGCCGCAGGATTCAGGTGCTTGAACTCGGTCCGCCCCTGCGAGTCGGTGTTGATTCGATCCTGGTTGGCGGCCATAACATACCGCAGCGAGATCAGCTGCGTGGCCAGGACGTTCGCGTTGGAACGCACCTCCGCCTGCACCTGGCGACGGAACATGGTCATGGCCCAGTAGAACCCTACCGCCATCACGGCGGTGACCACAATGGAGATGCCCCACATGAGCCGAAAGCTGACGGAATGCTTCCGTGGCGGGCCCATGGATTCACCCCCTTGGGATGCGTGGCTGACTGGGCCCCATGGTGGGCTGGGCCCTCGTGGACTCGCCCGCTTCTATGGTAGCAGAAGCCTTGCGAGGCAATCAGGGGCTAAAAGGGGCTAGGCAAAACGGGCCTATCCAGACGCCAGATCCCTTGACAAGCGGGACCTGTCAGCGTACCGTAAATGGGTAACAATACGGGGGCGGGTATACGTCGCCCGCCTAAGAAGCGGCAAGGAGGTGGCAGACGCCATGGTCGCTTTTACCCCCTCAGCCAGGACGCGCATTCAGGAACTCATCGCGGAGCGCCAGGACCCCAACATTGGGCTCCGGATCTACGCCATGCCCAGCGGCTGAAGCGGCGTCAGCCTGGGAATGGCTCTGGATGAGCCATCGGACGCGGACGAGGTGCACGTGGTGGATGACATACGGGTTATCGTGGACGCCCTGAGCGCCCACTACGTGGAAGGCTCGACCGTTGACTACCGCAAGACGCTGTTCGGCATGCAGTTCGGCATTACCGGCGGCCGCCTGAACAGCGGCTCCTGCTGAACACAGCCCGGCAGCACAAAGAGGCGCAGCGGATCTCCGTTGCGCCTCTTTCACGCCGTCCCTTGTTCTGAACTTTACTGCTCAGGCGTCACACCGGTCTGGGGCCGGCTCCCCGTTGCCGGCGTCCGTGCCGGCCGGGACCGCGGGGCCCACCACGTCCATCAGCGGCAGCCTGCGGTTGTGCCAGTAGAAGAAGGCCGCCACCGCCAACACGCCGATGCTGGTGAGTTGGGCCACCTTGAGGCCGGCAAAGGTGGTGAGGCTGTCCCGACGGACGAATTCCAGCAGGAACCGCGCCACCGAGTAAAGCACGGCGTAGAGCAGGAAGATGTTGCCCGGGCGCCGTCTCTTCTGCCGGGCCGTAAGCCACAGCAGGAAGCCCATGATGACAACGTCAAGCACGCCCTCCCACATCTCCGCCGGATACATGGGCTGGCCGCCGGAGTACTGGGAGGCCAGCGTCTCAGGCCGGTAGGTGACACCCAGCGGACCGTGGGTAACCACGGACCAGGTGTCGCCGTCCAGGAAGCAGCCCACGCGGCCCACGCCCTGCCCCAGGAGAATCCCCGGCGCCATGGTATCCGCCAGGTCCCAGAAGTTGATTCTGTATTTCCGCGTGAACCAGATGCCCGCCAGCACGCCGCCCACCAGGCCGCCCTGGATGGAGAGACCCCCCTGCCAGATGTACAGGGCTTCCCAGGGGCGGGTGCGATAGTAGTCCCAGGTAAAGGCTACTTCCCAAAGCCGTGAGCCGACCACGCCAGCGATCACGGCCCAGAAGAAGAAGTCGAGGATGGCGTTCTCATGGCGGCCCTGGCGCCGCGCCACCAGAACGGCCAGCCACACGCCCAGCAGGATGCCGAGGGCGGCCAAGACACCGTGAGAACGGACCTGGTAACCGAAGACCGTAAACAGGACGGGGTACATGTAAGACCTCCTCTCGTATGCTAAGTCTTGAACGATTCTTGTTTACATTTTCGGGGTGCTTCCAGGAACATTGGCTTGAGGCCAATGGGGGATGGTGCTTATCCTCCTCGTTGAGCGATGAAGGTGGAGCGTGGCTCCCCGGAGCTGCTTCTTGCCGAAGATTGCACCCCTCACTTTGTCGCGATCTTCTTACCGCTGGTTGTTCCCCTGCCGTCCTGCCGCCCGTTCAGCAGGCGGGTCGTGTGCATTGGCAGGCGGTGGGCGTGTTCTGATGTCAGACGCGAGGCTGTTGATACGGCAAGGCCTGAGGGCATCCCGATCCCCATTAGGACCTCAATCAGATTCATGGGAGGTGAGAACATTGACAACCCTGTTTGTCGGGATTGACATCAGCCAGGATGCAGCTCAAGTTCAGTTTCTGGATCGAAGCGAGCAAGATCTACGGCAGCTCAAGATCACCAACGACCTGCCTGGGGCCGAACAACTGGTGCGTCGGATCACATCCGTCGCCAAGGAACGGCACCTAGACACGGTCGTGATCGGCCTGGAGGCCACCGGGATGCTTGGGTGGCATCTGCGGACCTACCTCAGTCAGGTCCCCGATCTGCAGCCCCTGAATCCCAAAGTCTACGTGTTCAATGCCAAGGTCGTGGCCGGCTTCAAGAAGGCATACCCCGATCTGCCCAAGACGGATGCAGTGGATGCTTGGGTGATCGCCGATCGGCTGCGCTTTGGCCGACTTCCCAGGCCGCACGAGGAGGGCGAGCAGTTCGAAGCGTTACAGCGCCTGACCCGGGCTCGCTACCACCTCGTGCACGACCTGGTGCGGGAGAAGAATCGGTTCCTGTCCACGCTGTTCCTCAAGTTCAGTGCCTTCGTCCAGCAGGAGCCGATCAAGCGCACCTTTGGAACGACGGCACTGGCGGTGCTGACGGAGTTTGCCACGGCTGAAGAGGTTGCGGCCCAAAGCCTGGAGCAACTCACGCAGCTCATCATGGACAGGAGCCGGAATCGCTACGGAGATCCGCAAGAGGTCGCTGCTGCCGTTCAGAAGGCCGCCAGAGCCTCCTTCCGGCTGCCCAAGGCCATGGCCGATCCCGTGAACCAGGTCCTGGCCTGTCAGATCAACGTGATCCGTGCCATGGAACAGCAGATCCGGGAACTGGATGTCGCCATTGAGCGGCTGCTCAGTACCGTCCCCCAAACCCTCCACTCCGTGAAGGGACTGGGCCCGGTCTACATCGCCGGCATCATCGCTGAGATCGGCAACATCGACCGCTTCCCCAACGAGGCCGCCCTGGCCAAGTACGCGGGCCTCTACTGGAGCAAGTACCAGTCCGGCAACTTCCAGGCCGAGGACACCCGCATGACCCGTAAGGGCAACACCTACCTCCGCTACTACCTGGTCGAAGCGGCCAACAGCCTCCGGATGCACGATGCTGAGCTCCGCCGCTACTACAACCTCAAGAAAGCGGAGACCAAGACCCATGCTCACAAACGCGCCCTCGTGCTGACTGCCCGCAAGCTCATCAGGCTGGTGGACTGCCTGCTGCGGTCCAACCGCCTGTACAAGCCTCCCCAGGGGAGGCTCCATACGGGAGGACGGTAATCACCTCCCATAATCTGGTTCACAAGGCTGGCACCGTGTGAACCGGGCA
>JBLNCQ010000193.1:0-11896 GCA_050260815.1 Bacillota bacterium | reverse complement strand
GGCTGTCGCCTCGGCCGAGCGGCCCGTGATCATTGCCGGCGGCGGGGTCATCTCCGCCGGGGCCTCAGGTCTTGTGCGCGGCCTGGCGGAGATGCAGGAGATCCCCGTGGTGACCACCCTGATGGGCATCGGCGCCATGCCGGTGACGCATCCGCTGTGCTTCGGCCTGCTGGGCATGCACGGGCGCTTTGCAGCCAACCGGGCCATCTCCGAGTCCAGCCTGGTCATCGCCCTGGGCATGCGCTTTGACGACCGGGTGACCGGCGGCGCCGAGCGCTACGCCCCTCGGGCCCGCGTTGTGCACGTGGACGTGGATCCGGCCGAGATTGGCAAGAACCGCTCTGTGGATATCCCCATCGTCGGCAACGTGGCCAAGGTTCTGGAGGCCTTGCTGCCTAACCTGCGGGCGCCGGCGCCGCGGGTAGCGGAGGCGCGCCGGGCCTGGCTGGCCCAGGTGCAGGATTGGGAGCGCCAGCGCCCTATCACGTACGAGGACAGTGACGACCGGCCGCTCAAACCCCAGCGCGTCATTGAAGAGATATCGCGCCGCGCGGGTCCGGAGGCGATCTGCGTGGTGGACGTGGGCCAGCACCAGATGTGGGCGGCCCAGCTCTGGAATCATCAGGAACCACGGCGGTTCCTCTCCTCCAGTGGCCTGGGAACGATGGGCTTCGGCCTGCCCGCCGCCATCGGCGCCCAGGTGGCGGCGCCCGGCGGCGAGGTCTGGCTGCTGGTGGGCGACGGCGGCCTGCAGATGACCCTGCAGGAACTGGCCACGGCGGTTCAAGAGGAGCTGCCCCTACGCATCGCCGTCATCAACAACGGCTTCCTGGGCATGGTGCGGCAGTGGCAGGAGATGTTCCACCGCCGCCGCTACTCAGCCGTGCAGCTTGGCTCCTGGCCGGACTTCGTCAGGCTGGCCGAGGCCTTTGGTATGCCGGGGCTGCGCGTCCAGTCCTTGGTGGAGGTGGGGCCCGCTCTGACCCGGGCCCGCCTTATGAAGGGGCCTGTGCTCATCGACTTCATCGTCGACCCGGAGGAGTGTGTCTTCCCCATGGTGCCCCCTGGACAGGGCATCGAGAAGATGATTCTGGGGCCTGATGTTCCGACCGTTCGCCCCATTGCCGTGAAGGGCTGATGAGTCGGCAGCAGGTACACGAACAGGGGGGCCAGGCGCTTCTCTCGCCCGGCCCCCTTGCTGCCGTTGTCCGCTCAGATGGGATAACCGCTGCCAAACAGGCACCAGGGCGATTCCGGCACCGCCGCGGTCCGGTCTCAGGCCAGCGGCTTGAAGATGTCGTAGTCGAAGCGCTCGTAGGGCGGCGTTACCTTCTGGCGTCGGTTGTCGTATCGCTCAAAGCCGTAGGCGTCTGGGTTTGTGCGTCGACCATTTCCTTTCAGCCAGCGGCCCAAAGCCAAGTACGTGGCTTCAATCTGCTCCACACCGCCCTGCACGGTGGCGGTAACGTAGGTTTGGGCGGGAATGGTCAGCGTGCTCATGCCCAATGGCACCTCGCCAATGAGGTTTACGTGGGTGCCCACCCAGTAGGTATGTACCCCATTCTGCCCATCGTTGAGATGGTCAGACTCTGGGAAGACACCGTAGAACAGGTCGGGGCTGACCTTATGGGGAATGGCATCCAGGTAGTTGACCAGGTCCAGCCAGGCCAAAGGCACCCGGTGGCTCAGCTCACTGCGCCTGCCCACCACCTTGATGGCAACCAGCTTGATCTCATCCAGAGTGACCAGCGAAACGTCCATATTGACCCTCCATTGTGCGATTGGCTGGTATGTCGCGGTTCCCGGGTGACCATCGGCATACCACTGGCCTGATGGTAAACCTTGAAGCAGGTTTAACGTCAAGCGGGTCCGCAGGCAAAACCTGCTATAATCAGACCATGCTAACCATTGCACAGTTTGGGGATCGCACGGGCATCTCACCTAGTGCGCTGCGGTTCTACGAACGCAAGGGGCTCTTGGCCCCGGCCAAGCGGCTGGCCAATGGCTACCGGGTTTACGCATCGACGCAGATGGAGGAAGCACAACTGATCAACAGCCTGCGTGAGGCCGGTGTCAGCGTGGCCGCCATCAGGGAGTTCCTGGAGCTGGACGCGGCCGGCCGCCAGAAGATGCTGGTCCAGTGGCGCCAGGAAGTGGCGGCCCGGCTTCTCTCCATTCAGATGGCGGACCAGTACCTGCGCGGCTTGCGCCCGGACCGTCCCCAGATCCACCTGCACCGCTGGGAGGAGCCATCGGTGCTTCTTTGGTTTCCGGCCACTGCGCCACTGGAACCGCTACCCTTTGCTCCTGCCCTGGCCGAGCACGGCAAGAAGCTGCAGCGGGTGGGGGTCACCGTGCTGAGCGGCGGTTACGTGCGCACTCTGGATATAGTGGACAGCCGGCTGGTGGGTGAGGTGGGCTTCCGGGTGAAGCCCGGGCGAGGACGGTTCCCGGCCGGGGTGCGGGTCCAGGAGACGCCGCCCACGTTGTTCGCCACGCTTGTTTGCACCACCGACGACGAGAAGGCAGCCCATCGCATCTTCCAGTTTTTGTACGAATTCGGCTTTGTAACCGCCGGTTTGCACCTGGAGCGGTACCTGCCCGGGGTGTCAGACCGCTACCAGCTTATGGTCGCGGTGACCCAGAGTTGAGGTTTCCGCCTGCGGGAACACAGCAGTCATGGCCATGCCGGGCTGCTCCTTACCGCGCACGTTTCCCCGTGTGCCATACCGTTGCAGCCCATCCCCGGGTTGTCTATGATGGGGAGTGATTCCCTTACTTGGAGGATCTGACCTTGCCCATCCTGGAAGCCCACCACCTGACCAAAGAGTTCAGGCGATACAAGAGCCGCCCCGGCCTGGCCGGGGCGTTTCGCGACCTCGTGTCCCGCCAGGTCACCACGTTTCGGGCCGTGGACGACGTCAACCTGACGCTGGAGCCCGGAGAGATGGTGGGTTACATCGGCCCCAACGGGGCAGGCAAGTCCACCACCATCAAGATGATGACCGGCATCCTGGTGCCCACGTCAGGTGAACTCAGGGTGAACGGGTTTGTGCCCTGGCGCGAGCGAGAGCGCTTTGTGCGCACCATCGGCGTGGTCTTCGGCCAGCGGAGCCAGTTGTGGTGGGATATTGCCGTGCGCGAGTCCTACACCCTGCTGAAGAAGATCTACCGGGTGCCGGAAGAGTTGTACCGCCGGCACTTTGGCGAGTTGACCGACGTGCTGTCCCTGGGCGAACTGATGGATACTCCGGTCCGCAAACTGTCCCTGGGCCAGCGCATGCGCTGCGAACTGGCGGCGGCCCTGCTGCACAACCCGCCCCTGGTGTTCCTTGACGAGCCCACCATTGGACTGGACGTGGTGGTGAAGCTGCGCATCCGCGAGTTTCTGCAGGAGGTCAACCGGCGCTACGGCACCACCATCCTGCTGACCACCCACGACCTGTCCGACATTGAGGCCCTGTGCCCGAGGGTAGTCATCCTGGACCAGGGGCGCATCCTCTACGACGGCGCGCTGGAGTCGCTGCGACAGCAGTGGGCCGGCGACCGCGTGGTGCGCGTGCAGTTCACCCGGCCCGTGCCCGCCGTGGCGGAACCGCTGGCCCTTGGCGTGCCCTCCATCGGCTGGCGGAAGGAGGATGACCTCACCTGGGAGGCGGTCCTGACCGACCCGGACATGCCGGTGTCCGGCTTCCTATCCGCCGTCGCACCCTACCATACGGTCCGTGACATCAGCATCGTGGAAACCCGGCTGGAGGAGATCATCCGCAGCATCTACGAGCGTGGGTCCCGCCCGCAGGACGAGGCGGCGCCGACGGCTGAGGAGGACGCAAGCCATGGGCATTGATGTCTCCCTCTGGCCCGCCTATGTGGACATGGCCCGCGTGCGGTTCCTCACCTGGCTGGCCTACCGCGTCAACTATTACTCGGGCATCCTGGTCTACACCCTCAACATTGGCGCCTACTACTTCCTGTGGCAGGCCATCTACCACGGGCGCACCACCCTGGGCGGCCTGACCGCGGAGCAGATGACATCTTACGTTACCATCGGCTGGCTGGCCCGCGCCTTCTACTTCAATGGCCTGGACAAGGAGATCGCGGACGAGATCCGGGACGGCACCGTGGCCGTACAGCTCATCCGGCCGTACAGCTACCTGCTCGGGAAGACCGTTGGCACCCTGGGGGAGGCCGTCTTCCGCCTCTTGTTCTTCACCATTCCCGGCATGGGTCTGGCCCTGCTGCTGTTCCCCGTGCATCTTCCCGGTGACGCCCACGCCTGGGGGCTGTTTGGACTGGCCACGGTGATGAGCTTTGTGATCAATACCCAGATCAACATCGTCACGGGGCTGCTGGCCTTCTTCCTGCTCAACAACACGGGCCTGATCCAGGCCAAGCGCATCCTGACCGACCTGCTGTCCGGGGTGTTCCTGCCCCTCAGCTTCTACCCGGGGTGGGCCTTTCGCGTCTTGCGGTGGCTGCCCTTCCAGGGCATCAGCTACATCCCCAACCTGGCGTTCAGCGGGGCGCTGAGCGGTCGGGAGTTCTGGCTGGCCCTTGCCCAGCAGGCCGGTTGGGTGCTGGCCCTGGCGGTCCTCATCGGCTGGATGTGGCGGAGGGCCCGCCTCCGCCTGGTGGTGCAGGGAGGATGACCATGGCCTACTACCTGGACCTGGTCTGGGCCTATGCAGCCCAGTACTTGAAGGGGCGAGCCGCCTACAGCGGCGACTTCCTGGCCGCCCTGTTCTCAGAGATACTGTCCCAGCTCAGCAGCGTGGTCTTTGTTCTGGTGGTCTTCACGCAGATTCCCGACCTTCAGGGCTGGAACAGGTCTGAGATGATCTTTCTCTACGGCTATTTCCTGGTCCCGTTTGCCCTCTTTCAGGGCGTGGCGGCCAACCTCTGGAATTTCGGCGACCGCTTTATCATCAAGGGTGAACTGGACCGAATCCTGACCCGCCCCGTGAACCCGATGCTGCAGCTGGTGCTGGAGGGGTTTGAGCTGGAGTCGCTGCTGGGGGGTGTCACCGGCCTCGTTGTCATGGCCCTGGCAGGCCACGCCCTGGGGATCCACTGGGGGTGGGCCCAGGTGCTGGGCTTCCTGGCCTTTACCGTCAGCGGCGCGCTGGTTTACGTGGGCCTGTACGTGACCCTGGCCACCGTTGCCTTCTGGACCGACAGTCGCACCGGCCTGATGCCGCTGATGTGGAACTTCAACACCTACGCCCGATATCCAGTCTCCATCTACAACCGCATCCTGCGCCTGGTGCTCACCTGGGTGCTGCCCTTCGCCTTTGCCGGGTCCATTCCGGCCGCGGCCCTGCTGGGACGGGAGGGCACCTTGCGCCTGGCGCTCTGGACGCCGCCGGTGGGACTCGGTTCGCTCCTTCTGGCTTCGGCCGCCTGGACGGCGGGCCTGCGCCGCTACCACGGCGCAGGCAGTTAGGCGCCTACTCCAGCGGGCGGATGACCCGGCAGGGGTTGCCGGCAGCAAACACGTTGTCGGGTACATCCCGTGTTACCACGCTGCCCGCTCCTATGGTGGTATTGCTCCCTATGGTCACGCCCGGGCAGACGATGACCCCGCCGCCCAGCCACACGTTGTCGCCAATCCTTACCGGAGCTGCCAGCTCGGGTCCCTTTACCCGTTCCGCTGCCTGAAGAGGGTGATAGGCCGTGTAGATGTGAACGCCCGGGCCGGCCATCACGTTATCACCGATTTCCACGGCGGCGCAGTCCAGGATGACGCAGTCGAAGTTCATGTACAGGTTCCGGCCCACGCGGATATTGCCGCCATAGTCGCAGCGAAAGGTCGGTTCTATCGTGGCGCTGCCCACGGCGCCGAAGAGCTCCCGAAGGATCTCCGCCCGCCGCTCCGCCTCCTCTTCCGTGGTGGCGTTGTACTGGCGCGTCAGGCGGCGCGCACGCAGGCGGAGGGCGACCAGTTCCGGGTCCGATGAGTCGTAGAGCTCTCCGGCCAGCATCTTCTCGCGTTCCGTTTTCACGTTATGTCCTCCATGATAGCCGCTTGCATCTACATCGCCGAATAGCCGGCGCTTGCGCTCATCGCCAGGCAGAATTGGGCGGCATAATAGGTGATGATGACCGCATGGTCCAGGGCCCGGTGGTGCCGCACGAAGCGGCGCCATGTAATGAGGCCGTCGGAAAGGTAGAAGAGGAGGCCCCCGGCGGCTGCCAGGCGGCACCGGAGAGCAGCGTGGCCAGCTCAAGGACGGTCCGGACCACGGGTTTCCCCCCAAACAAGGAGGCTCAGAGCTTGACGGCTCTGAGCCTCCTTTCGGCAAATCATCTGCCGACCCCTGTCACCGCCGTTACCTCGAGCGCAGAGGCTGCCCGTCGGCGGTTTCGGCATCGCTGATCCAGGACACGGCGTCGCCCAGGATCTGGTCGATCTCCTGAAGGTCGTCCTGGCCGAGTTTGACGCCGACGGCCTTGACGTTTTCGTCGATCTGTTCCGGGCGGCTGGCGCCGATGATGGCGCTGGAGACGCCCGGCTGGCGCAGCACCCAGGCCAAAGCCAGCTGAGCCATGGAGAGACCCAGGCGATCGGCCACGCGGCGCAGGTCCTGCACCCGTGACAGCACGTCGTCCTTCATGAACCGCTGCATGAAGTAACCGGCCTTGCCCGAGGCGCGGCTGCCCTGGGGGGGCTGGGCGTCTGGCTTGTACTTGCCGGTCAGGACGCCTTCGGCCAGCGGCGAGAAGACCACCTGGCCAATGCCCTCTCGCTCGCAGAGCGGCAGGACCTCCGGCTCAATGAACCGCTCCAGCATACTGTAGCGCGGCTGGTTGGACTGGATGCGGTCCAGGTTGAACTGGCGCTGCAGGTGCAGAGCGTCCGTAATCTGGGCGGCGGACCACTCGCTCACGCCCACGTAAAGCACCTTGCCCTGGGTGACCAGGTCGTCCAGCGCGCGGAGGGTCTCCTCCAGCGGGGTGTTGTGGTCATACCGGTGGGTCTGGTAGAGGTCCACGTAGTCCACGCCCAGGCGCTTCAGGCTGGCGTTGCACTGCTCGATGATGTGCTTGCGGGACAGCCCCTGGTCGTTGGGCCCGTCGCCCATGGGGAAGTAAACCTTGGTGGCCAGGAAGTAGGAGTCCCGCGGGATGCCCCTCAGTGCCTCGCCCACGACCTGCTCCGCCGCGCCCCGCATGTAGACGTTGGCCGTGTCAAAGAAGTTGATGCCCAGATCATAGGCGTGGTGGATGCACTTGATGGCGGTCTCCTTCTCCACCGTGCCGCCGTAGGTCAGCCAACTGCCCAGGGCGATCTCGGACACCTTTACGCCGCTCCGCCCCAGTTTCCTATACTGCAAACGAGACACCTCCTTGGAATGCCAGTACACGTTCTTGGATGGGGGGCAAAGTTCCTGCACACGGAACGCCTGACTGCCACCGTCAACTGGTCTGAACCGGGACCGAATAGCATAGTGCGGTAACGGACCCGTTTTTCGGGGGGTGGAACCGTGCGGGCGGACGCCGTCTTTGAAGGTGGCGGGGTCAAGGGCATCGGACTGGTGGGAGCCGTTGTTGCGGCCGAAGAGCGGGGCTACAAGTGGGTCAACGTGGCGGGCACGTCGGCCGGCGCCATTGTGGCCAGCCTGCTGGCCGCCGGCTACTCGGGGCTCGACCTGTCCCGCATCCTGGACGGGCTGGACTACCGCCGCTTCCGAGACACCTTCTACCCTTTCATTGGCCCTCTGCTGACCTTCCTGTTCACCCAGGGGCTGTACCTGGGCGACTACTTTGAGAAATGGCTGCGCCGCCTGCTGGCGGCGCGGGGCGTTTACACCTTTGCCGACCTGGTGATCCCCGAGTTCAAGGAAGACCTGCGGTATCGCTACCGTCTGCGCGTCATCGCCTCGGACATCAGCCGCGGCCGGATGCTGGTTCTGCCGCAGGACGCAGCCGACTACGGCGTGGATCCGGACGACCTGGACGTCACCACGGCCGTGCGCATGAGCATGAGCATCCCGTTCTTCTACCGGCCCGTGCGATTTGGCGGCAGTGTCATGGTCGACGGCGGCCTGCTGAGCAACTTCCCGGTCTGGCTGTTTGACTCCCCGGGGATCCCGGCGTGGCCCACCTTTGGTTTCAGGCTGGTGGAGCCGGGCACGGACCGGCCGGCCGCCATTGCGGGCCCCATCTCCCTGCTGAAGGCCCTGGTCTCCACCATGCTGGAGGCTCACGACGCCCGCCACGTAGCGGAAGAGCACTTCATCCGCACCATTCCCGTTCCCACCCTGGGGGTACACACCACCGACTTCGATCTCTCACAGACGGCCAGCCGCCGCCTGTTTGAATCGGGCTACAACGCGGGGCGCAGGTTCCTGGACGCCTGGGACTTCGGGCAATATGTGGAGCACTACCGCAGCGGTCCCGCTCCCAGAACACCAGCGCAGCGGCGCCCACCCGGCCGCTGACGGCAGGAACCGGGCGGCCAGGCGGAGAACCTGCGGAAGAAATCTGGACGGCCGGTTGTGGGACAACCCCGCAGAACGCCGCAAGGGAGGGCCGCCGTTGTCCCGTCGCGCCGCAACCAACCACATGCTTGAGACCCTTGCCCAGTGCTACCCCAACGCCCGGTGCGCGCTGAACCACGGCAACGCGTTTGAGCTCCTGATTGCCACCATTCTTTCCGCGCAGTGCACGGACGAGCGGGTCAACATCATCACGGCACGTCTGTTCCCCAAGGCGCGCACGCCCCAGGCCATCCTGGCGCTGGGCCAGGACGGGCTGGAGGAGGAGATCCGCGACTGCGGCCTCTTCCACAACAAGGCCAAGAACATCCTGGCCACCTGCCAGATTCTGCTGGAACAGCACGGCGGCGAGGTGCCGCAGACGCGCGAGGAACTGATGCAGCTCCCGGGCGTGGGGCGCAAGACGGCCAACGTGGTCTTGTCGAACGCCTTCGGTGAGCCAGCCATCGCTGTGGATACCCATGTGTTCCGCGTGGCCAACCGGCTGGGCCTGGCCAGGGCGAAGACGCCGGAGGAAACGGAACAGCAGTTGATGCACCGCATCCCCAGGGAACTCTGGTCCCGGGCCCACCACTGGCTCATCCACCACGGCCGGCAGGTCTGCCATGCGCGCAAGCCGGCCTGTGAGGCGTGCCGGCTGAATCCTTACTGCGCCTATGTGGCCGGCGCGAATGCCGGGCGCCGGGCCGCCGTCGCGGCTACCGACGGCGGCGCAAGGCGCGGGAAGACGTAATCATGGACCTTGCAGCCATTGGATCGAAACCACGGATGGGCTCGGTCCGTCTCATCTAGCCGAACGGACCACACTTGACTAAGAAAGGCGGGAGCGGCATGCAGCGGTCGCGATCGGCGCCGTTTCGCCCTGCCCTGGCCGCGCTGCTTGGATTCAGCCTTCTGTTAGGCTCCGGCTGTACCCCATCAGGTGAGGCCAGGGACAGGTTCACCCTGACCTACCAGGTGCAGGGCGGGTTCGCCGGGCTGGATCAGGGTCTCACGCTGGACCAGGATGGGGCCTTCACCCTCACCAACAAGGGCAACCAGATCAAGCAGGGGACCCTGACGCAGCCGGAGATGGAAAGCCTCAAGGCGTTCCTGGACAGGCTCCGCTGGGAAGACCTGCAGGCCCGATATGACCCGGCGTCCCAGGTACGCGACGAACTCTACTATCGCATCGCCCTGACCCAGGGTAGCGCCACCCGCGAGGTCACGGCGGGCAGCACCGTGGAAGTGCCGCAGCCTTTGAAAGACCTGCTGCACCTGCTGGAGGCAATCCGTCAGGCGCAGACGCCGCCGCCCTCCGGCGGAGCGGGCGGCACTCCGGTTGTCCCGGCACCGCCTGGATCCGGACCGGATGAGGCCGTGGGCATTCGTACCGGTCTGCGCGACAGCCGCGCCGGCGTGGAAGCATGGGCCGAACAGGACGTCCTGTACTGGCGCCGGAACGGCGGCACGCCGGAGTCCGCCCTGCGCCTGTCCGACCTGCCGGCTGACTTTGCGCCGCAGGGCGCCCAGGGGGACGCGCGCTTCGGCGTCTCCAAGGACCGCTTTGTGGCGCTGGCCCTGGCCCCGGACGGCAAGAGCCTGGCGTTCTCTACGGGGGGCGTGCACGGCTTCCTGGCCCTGCTGACCCCCGGCGCGCCTGAGCCCCTGAAGGGCGTTGACCTGGGGTTTGAGACCGACTTCACCGGCTTCCTCTGGTCGCCCGACGGCAGCTACCTGGCGGTCATGACGGCCTCGCCTTCCGGGGCAATCTCCGTCTCACTCTACAACGCCTCCTCCGGCCGACGCGTGGTTCTGGCGGCCCTGGCCGACGCCTTCCCCGGCGCGGACTACCTGGTCAGGCCCGCCGAGTGGGCTTCTGTTATGCGGCTGCGCCTGACCGTGGAGGCCGCTCCCGGCGCGCAGGCAGACAGTACCAGGCTTGGCACCTGGCTGCTGGATGTTGAGTCCGGCCGTCTCTCGAGGGAAGCCGGGGGTTAACAGCCCATCAGGATCAGGGCCGCACATAAGTTGGGTAGACCCGCCGCATGCTGGAATGCGGCGGGTCTTTTCACACCTTTACAGACGCCTTGGTACTTACTACACTATTAAGTATCACGAAGGAGATCTTGCCAGAAATGTACGATGTAGCCATCGTGGGCGCCGGCCCCGCCGGAGCCAGCGCCGCTGTGTTCGCCGCCCGTTCCGGGCTGAGCACGCTGGTCCTGGATTCGAACCAGAGCATGACCCGCCGCGCCTGGATTCCCAACCACCTGGGCTTCCCCGAGGGCGTTGCCGGCCCTGACCTGGTGGACAAGGGGCAGGCGCAGGCCAGGAAGTCGGGGGCGGAGCTGACCACGGCCAAGATTGTGGGCCTGGACAGGCAGGGTGAGGGGTTCGTCCTCAAGGCGGAGGACTGAAAGACCTTTGAAGCGAGGCAGGTCATCCTTTGCCTTGGCGCCAACGTTGAGCTGGCGCGCCAGGCAGGGGCCGAAATCCGGCCCGGCGTCGAGCCTCGCATCAAGGAACGGGTCGCAGTGGACGCCGGGGGCCGCACCAGCGTAAAGGGCCTCTGGGCCGCCGGTACCTGCGCCGGCACCAGCGTACACACGATTATCACGTCCGGGGACGGAGCGCGGGTGGCTGTGAACCTGATCAGCGAGGTACGCGGAGAGCGCTTTGTGGACCATGAGGTTCTCCCTGCGGCCAGGTAGCCCGACACTCGTCCGTAATTCCCCTGCAGAAGACCCGGGCCCATGCCCGGGTCTCTTGATGATCCAGGATTTCCTCAGCGCCAGGTGGCCACCGGCATCTGGGTGCGGTACTGGCGGGCCAGCTCCACGTAGCCCTGGACTGACATGGGATTGAGCTGCCGGTAGGCTGCTGGTACCTCCGGCAGTGCGTCTGCCTCCGCCTGGCGCCAGACGGCCTGTCCAGGCGCCACGAACCGGCCCGGCAGGATGCGAACGCCCCCCGTCACCGTGGCGCCGTGCATGATCACGCTGTCATCCCCGATCTCCGCCGTGTGGACCATGGCACCCTGGCCTATGTAAACGTTGCGGCCAACCTTCAGGGGGCCGTGGAGCACGGCGCCGTGCAGGCAGCTGACATCCTGGTCCAGGTACACCGACCAGCGCCTCCCCTCCGCTTCTACGAACTGCGCAGGCTCACCGTGGACCACCACGTTGTCCTGAACGGAGCACCGGGGTCCAATGCGGAAGGGGCTGCCATAGTCCGCCCGGATGACAGCGCCGAACCCGATGAAAACGTCCTCGCATACCTCCACGTCGCCCAGCACGGTGGCGTGCGGTGCAACGAAGACCGTCGCGTCCAGCCGGGGGTAGGAGGACGTGGGGACGTGGGCGGTCACCGGGTTGAAGGACACGGTGGTCTGCACGTCCAGGGCGCTGGGCGGCAGG
>JBLNCQ010000192.1:0-4080 GCA_050260815.1 Bacillota bacterium | reverse complement strand
GCAGTTCCTGAAGCGCGGCCACCGGCTGGTAACCCTGGACGGCCCGTCGGTGGTGCGGGAGGCGGCCGCTTCCGCGGTACGGCGGGTGCGGGAAGGGCCGGGGCAGGCGGTTGTGACCTACTAGGAATCGCCCCAGTCGTCGACAAAACGGACGTATCAGGAGGGAGCCGACGTGCCCCTGAAGGCATGGCAGGCGGAGCTGGAGGAGCGCCGCCGGGCGCGCCCCCGGATCCTCAGCGAGGAAGAGCAGACCTGGGATGAGCTGACCAAGCTTCAGGAGTCCCAGGACCAGACCCTGAAGATGTTCTGGCACAGCGTGGTGCCGGGTTCCGGGGCACCCGAGTGCCTGATGCGGGCTGCGGTGCAGGACACCGAGACCCGCGGCCGCGACGTTTCCCTGGCTGAGTCCCTGCTGCAGCAGGGGCTGGAGGCTTACAGTCGCAACGACATGGGGCGGCTGGCGTCCATCACAGCCCGCCTGCTGGCCACTCTGGAGAGGTCGCCCCTCGACCCCACGCACGACTACTGGTCGTTCGATCAGGTGCGCACCTGGGATCAGCACGAACGCACGGTCAGTTTTCCGCCGCCGGCGCCCGTTGATCTGGGCGAGGACTTCCTGCGCCGCGTCCACGCCGGCTGGCTGGCGCAGGTCTGCGGCGGAGCCTTCGGCACGGCCCTGGAGGGCTATACCGCCGCCAACCTGGCCGAGGTCTTCGGCGAGGTGAACGGGTACGTGCGCCGGCCCAACACCTACAACGACGACATCACCTTTGAGCTGGCCTTCCTGGAGGCGTTTGCGGAGCGCGGCCGCGCCGTGACCTCCGCCGACGTGGCGGAGCAGTGGGTGGCCCTCATTCCCTTCGGCTGGTCGGCCGAGTACATCGCCCTACAGAACCTGAAACTGGGCATCTACCCGCCGGAGAGCGGCGAGCGCTCCAACCCCTACACGGAGTGGATCGGCGCCCAGATGCGAGGCGCGGTCTGCGGCCTGGTGGCGCCCGGCGACGCCCGCGAGGCGGCCCGTCTGGCCTGGGTGGACGGCGTGGTCTCCCACAGCGGCAACGGCGTGTTGGGCGAGGCGTTCAACGCCATGCTCACCGCCCTGGCCTTCGTGCGTTCTGACGTGAGGGCCCTGGTGGAGGAGGTCGCCGGCCTCATTCCCGCTCAGTCGCAGTACCGCTGGGTCCTGGACCAGGCCCTGGCCGCCTGCAAGCAAAGCCCCGACGCCCGCACCGCCTGGGACCGGCTGGAGCCACTGTTTGAGCGGTACAACTGGATTCACGCCTACCCCAACGCCGCGGCGGAGGTGGTGGCCTTGTGGTTCGGGGCCGGCGATTTCGACCTGTCCATGCGGTACATCGCCATGTGCGGTCAGGACGTCGACTGCAACGCCGCCCAGATTGCCACGGTGATCGGCGTCATGGGCGGACCCGAGGCCCTGGCCCCGCGCTGGACCGACCCCATCGGCGACAACCTCATCACGTACGTGCGGGGTATGGAGCACCTGAGCATCCGCGACCTGGCCCGCCGCACCGCCGACGCGGCGCGGCGCCGATATCCGCAGTCGAACTCGACGAAGTAGCAAGGGAGGCACATCATGAACCAACCCATGAGGCACAAGATCATCCTGGACGTGGACCCCGGACACGACGACGCCATGGCCATTCTGCTGGCCTACAAATCACCGGCCATTGACCTGCTGGCCATCACCACCGTTGCCGGCAACCAGACGCTGGAGAAGACCACGCTCAACACGCGCCGCGTCTGCACCGTCGCCGGCATCACCGACGTGCCCATCGCCGCCGGCTGCGACCGGCCCCTGGTTCGGCCGCAGACCATCGCCGACGACATCCACGGCGAATCCGGCCTGGACGGCCCCAAGTTCCCCGAGCCCACGGTCCCGCTGGACCCGCGCCACGCCGTGGACCTGATCATTGACCTGCTGATGAAGTCGGACGGGGACATTACCCTGGTGCCCACCGGCCCCCTGACCAACATTGCCATGGCCATGCGCCAGGAGCCCCGCATCATCAAGAAGATCAAGCACATCTCCCTGATGGGCGGCGCCTACGGCTTCGGCAACGTCACGCCCTCCGCCGAGTTCAACATTTACGCCGATGCCGAGGCCGCCCGCATCGTCTTTGAGAGCGGCGTGCCCATCACCATGGTGGGCCTGGATCTCACCCACCAGGCGCTGGCCACCCCGGCGGTGGTGGAACGCATTCGTGCCCTGAACACGCCCGTCTCCGAGATGGCCGTGGCCCTGCTGCAGTTCTTCGCCTCCACCTATAAGAAGCGGCAGGGCTTTGACTCGCCTCCGGTGCACGACCCCTGCGCCGTGGCCTGGGTGATCGACCCCAGCATCGTGCAGACCAAGAAGGTGCGCGTGGACATCGAGACCCACGCCGAGTTCTCCTACGGGCGCACCGTCTGCGACATGTTCGGCGACAGCCCCCGGCCGGCCAACGCGCTGGTGGCCACCAAGCTGGACTTTGACCGCTTCTGGGACATCATGCTGGATGCCCTGAGGCAGTACAAGTAGGCCTTTCGCGGCCCGGCCAACGCGCGGCCGCACTCACCCAAGGAGGAGGTCCCGTCCATGACCATCAGGAACGGCGAGCATGCCTACAACGAGTTCATGGTCGAACTGAAGCCCGGCGAGTCCTTTACCCAGCACCACATCAAGGTGCGCAAAGAGGACATCTCGCGCTACATGTTCATCCCCGGGTCGCACCTGCGCGGCCGCCGCATCGCCGAACGTCTGGAGAACTGCCGCCTGGTCTCCGCCACCCGCGGCTACTACGTCTACACCGGCGAGTACAAAGGCGTGACCATGTCCGTCTGCTCCACCGGCATGGGCGGCCCCGTGGTGGCCATCGCCATGGAGGAGCTGGGCAACCTGGGCGTCGACACCTACATCCGCGTCGGCTCCGCCGGTGCCATCCAGGATGACCTGGGCGTGGGCGACATCGCCCTGGCCACCGCCACCTACCGCGAGGGCGGCACCTCCTACAACTATCTGCCCGCTGCCTTCCCGGCCGTGGCCGACTTCTACCTCACCCACGACATCGCCGATGCCGCCCGCGACCTGAACGTAGAGATCCACATCGGCGTCTGCACCGCCGGTGACGCCTTTTACGGCCCCAAGGACCCAGCGCGCGGCGCCCTGCTGAAGAAGGCCGGCGTGGTGGCGGTGGAGATGGAGAGCGACACCGAGTTCATCGTCGGCGCCTACCGCAATTTCCGCTGCGCCGCGGCCTTCGTCCTGGACGGCGGCAACAAGAAGAAGATCAAGGAGTCCAGCGCCGCCGGCATGGAGATTGCCAACCACGCCACCAACGAGGACTTCCTGAAGGGCGAGGATGACCTGATTACCATCTCCCTCGAAGGCATGTTGCGCTGCGCCCGCCGCGACGCCGCCGGGGGGACGCGCTGACCGTGGCCGTTCTCACCAGCGAGATTCTGGACATTCTGTCCCATGAGGCGCCGGTGGCCATTGTAACCGCAGGGCCGTCCGGTCCCCATCTGGTGGGCACGTGGCAGAGCTACATCCAGGTGGATGGCGACTCCCTCATCATCCCCGCCGGCGGCTACCGTGCCACCCAGGCCAATGTGGAGAGCGGCTCGCCGCTACAGCTTCTGGTGGGCAGCCGCGATGTTCCCGGCCCCAACGGCTACCCGGGCGGCGGTTTCCGCCTGACGGGGACCGGCTCGTTCATCGATGCCGGACCCGTATTCGAGCGGACCAAAGCTCGGTTCCCCTGGTGCCACGCCGCGCTGGTAGTGCACGTGTCCACCGCGCAGCGACTGATCTAAACCGGGTCACGCCGCCTCCGACCGACGCCGTCTGAGGCGGAGTCCCCTTGGCCCTTCCTCAATCTGACGGTTCCGTCGCATCAGTGTACCATAATGAATATAAGACTGAGGGCCTGACGCTTTGGAGTGTCAGGCCCTTTAGGTTGCCACTCGGACCCGCGCCGTGGTATAGTCGGTGGCTGGCCGACGGCGACATTGTGGAGCTGGTCATCCGTTGAGGAGGGTAGCGGAGGGGGTGCACCGTGAGGTGTTGCGCAATGGTCT
>JBLNCQ010000191.1:0-21760 GCA_050260815.1 Bacillota bacterium | reverse complement strand
CATACCTGGCCCCTTTCCTGGCCGGCTGCGCCGAGTCCGGCATTCCCACCGAGGTGATCGGCCGCGAGGAGACCCTTGCCCTGGAGCCCCTGCTGAACCCCGCCGTGCGCCTGGCGGTCCGGGTGCCCGACGGCGTCTTGGACCCGTTCCGGCTGGTGGCGGCGTTTGTGGCCACGGCCCAGGCCAACGGCGCACGGGTTCTGCCCTTCAGCCGGGTGGTCGGGTTTGTGCAGAACGGTGGGGGCGTGTCCGGCGTCCGCCTGGTCAACGACCTGCGCGGCAGCGCCATGGATCTGAAAGCGGACCTGGTCATCAACGCCACCGGCCCCTCGGGCGGCAAGGTGGCGGCGATGGCGGGCGCCCGCGTGCCGGTCATGCCCAGCGCCGGGGTCATGGTGGCCCTGGACCGGCGGCTGAACCGCCGCGTGGTGAACCGCCTGCGCAAACCCGGCGACGGCGACATCATCGTGCCGCAGCGGGCCACCTCGCTCATCGGCACTACCTCCTGGAACGTGGACGAACTGGAGCCCGTGCCCGTGCCGCGGGACCATGTGGTCAAGATGGTGGAGGAGGGCGCCCGGCTGATCCCGGCGGTGAAGCAGACGCCAATCAAGGCCTCATTCTCGTCCGCGCGGCCCCTGGTCAGCGGCAACCTGGAGAGCGATGGCCGCGAGGTGTCGCGGGGCTTTCAAATCTTCGACCACGGCCACCGGGACGGCGTCCCGGGGCTCATCAGCGTTTCCGGCGGCAAGACCACCACGTCCCGCGCCATGGCGGAGCACGTGGGCAACCTGGTCTGCCGCCTGACGGGCCGCGACATCTCCTGCCGCACGGCCGAGGTGCCGCTGGTTCCCTACTATCACTACCGCCTGCTGGGCGGCCTGCCCGAGGCCCGACGGGAGGCGGTGGCGCCATGACCAGACAGGCGGTTCCTGAGCCGGCGGCTGCGGCCACTGAGCTGTCCTTCACCGTCCGGGTCCGCCGCGGCGGTCCTTTCCAGCCGGGGCGGCGCCGCTGGCAGGTGTTCGCGGTGTCCGTTCCCGCTGACTACACGGTGGTTGAGCTGATGGAGTACATCAAGGGGCACCACGACCCCAGCCTGGCCTTTCGCCACTCCTGCCACCACGGGTCCTGCGGCACCTGCGCCATGAAGGTGAACGGGGTGGAACGTCTGACCTGCACCACCACGGTCACCGACGTGGTGCAGCAGGGCGGGCGCCTGGACGTGGAGCCCCTGGGCCACCTGCCCTGGGTCTCCGACCTGGTGGCCGACCCGGCGCCGCTGTTTGACAACCTGGAGGCCCTGGGTCCGGGCCACGTTCGGGCCGACGGCATCTTCGCCGCCTGTATCGAATGCGGAGCGTGCATCTCCGCCTGCCCCATCGGCGGACCGCGCAGCGGCTACGTGGGGCCGGCGCCCCTGGCGGCGGCTCGCGACGCCCTGGTCGCGGGACAGACGCCGGGTCTGGGCTGGGGCCTGATGCTGGAGCGGGTGGACGGCGGACACGGCGTGTGGCAGTGCCACACGGCCTTCGAGTGCACCCGCGTTTGTCCGGCCGACGTGGACCCGGCCGGGGCCATCGTCCAACTGCGCCAGCTGTTGGCCGGCGGGCAGGCCAAGTCCCTGGCGGGGCTGGCCATGTCCCGGGGGTCGAGCGCGCCCGGTGGGTCCGCCTCAGCCGGTGGGTCCGCCGCGTCGCATCCGACTGGTGCTCAGCGGTCGCGTCGGGAAGGGGGCGAGGGATCGTGATGCAGGAACCGGCCCGCGCGCCGACGCAGAGCGAACTCCCCTACAGCCGTGACAGAAGCTTGAATGGCAGTCGCGGCGTCGGTTACTGGGCCTTCTGCCTGCACCGGGCCAGCGGTCTGGTGCTGAGCCTTTACCTGCTGGCGCACCTGGGCTTCCTCAGCGCGCTCTACCGGGGGCCGGAGGCCTACAACGCCTTTGTGGCCATCGTCTCCCAGCGGTCCATGCTGGTGATGGACGTGCTGCTGGTGGCCGCGGCCATCTTCCACGCCTTCAACGGCGTGCGCATCAGCGCCGTGGGCTTCGGCCTGGGCGTGCAGCGGCAGGCCCTGTGGTTCTGGGTGGCCTTCGTGCTGGGATTGGCGGCCCTGGCTGCCTTCACAGTCCGCATGCTGGGGGGTGGATAAGGTGCGGAACAAGATCTGGATCACCCAGGCGGTGTCGGGCCTCATCCTGCTGGTCCTGCTGGGCCTGCACCTGCTGGCCAACCACACCGCCGGCGGTCTGTTGGACTACGCCGGCGTACTGCGGCGGCTGAAGGACCCGGCGACGTTCGCGCTGGAGACCGCCTTTCTGGTGTTCGTGACCTATCACGCCCTGGTGGGGCTGCGGGCCATCCTGCTGGACTACATCCAGGGGGAGCGGGCCGGGCGCTACGTCACCGGCCTGACCGGTGTGGTGGGCGTTTTTGCCGTGGCGTACGGGGTCTGGCTGAGCGTCAGCCTGTACCTGCGCTAGGCTGCTGAATGGGCGGGACGTGGCTCCGGGCCATACGCACCCGGGCCGCGCGGATCCGGAATCACAAAGAAGGGGGAGGTTTGTGTGAAGAAGCTCATCAACAACCCCGAAGTGGTCGTGGAGGAAATGCTGGCCGGCCTGGAGAGCGCCCACAGCAACCTGGTGCGGAAGCTGCCGGACGCCAACGTGATTGTCCGCAAGGGCAGCCCGGTTGCGGACAAGGTAGCCCTGGTGTCCGGCGGCGGCAGCGGCCATGAACCCGCCCACGCGGGCTACGTGGGCGAGGGCATGCTGGACGCCGGCGTGGCCGGTGCCGTGTTCACGTCCCCCACGCCCGACGCGGTTTACGCCGCCATCAAAGCGGTGGACTCCGGCAAGGGCACCCTGCTGGTGATCAAGAACTACACCGGCGACATCATGAACTTCGAGATGGCCGGCGAGATGGCCCAGGCCGACGGCGTTGAGGTCGCTTCGGTGGTGGTCAACGACGACGTGGCGGTGGAGAACTCCACCTGGACGGCCGGACGCCGGGGCATCGCCGGCACGGTATTCGTCCACAAGATCGCCGGCGCCGCCGCCGAGCGCGGCGACTCGCTGGCGGAGGTCAAGCGCATCGCCGAGAAGGTGGTGGCCAACGTCCGGTCGATGGGCATGGCCCTGACGCCCTGCACGGTGCCGGCGGCGGGCAAGCCCAACTTCACCCTGGCCGAGAACGAAATGGAGATCGGCATGGGCATTCACGGCGAGCCGGGCACCCATCGCGACGAGATCCGTCCCGCCAAGGACGTGGTGCAGCACCTGATGGGCAAGATATTGCCCGACGTACCCTTCACCCGGGGCGACGAAGTGGCGATCATGATCAACGGTCTGGGCGGGACGCCGCTCATGGAATTGTACATCCTCAACCAGGAGGTTCGTGCTATTCTGGAGGAGGAAGGCATTCGCACCTACCGCACCTACGTGGGCGAGTACATGACGTCCCTGGAGATGGCAGGCGCCTCCATCACGCTGCTGAAGCTCGACGCAGAGCTGAAGGGGCTGCTGGACGCTCCGGCCAATACCCCGGCTTTCCATCAGAGGTAGCTGGGGCCATCCGACGTAACGGGTCGCTGTCATCACCTGCGGAGAGACGGTCGCTGGGCCGCCTCTCCGCAGGCGTTTCCGCAGTCCCCGAAGCGGCCCGCCCTCCGTCCACCCAGGTGCGGAACTTCAAAGGAGGCAATACCGTGAACACCGCCCGACTGACGGACCTCATCCTCAGGCTTGGCCAGGTGATTGAGCAGAACCGGGACTACCTCACTGACCTTGACCGGGCCATCGGGGATGCCGACCACGGCATCAACATGACCAAGGGCTTCCGTGCCGTGGCCGACAAGCTGCAGGCCGCCCCGCCCGCGGACCCGGCAGCGCTCCTGAAGACCGTGGGCATGACGCTGATCTCCACCGTAGGGGGCGCGTCCGGCCCGCTGTATGGGACGGCGTTCCTGCGGGCTGCGGCGGCGGTGGCGGGAAAGGCGGATCTGGGTCGGGACGACCTGCTGGCCGTTGTGGACGCGGCCCTGGGAGGCATTAAGGACCGCGGCAAGGCGGAGCTCGGTGACAAGACCATTGTGGACGCCCTGCAGCCGGCGGCGGAGGCCATCCGCGCCGGCCTACAGAACGGTGTGCCCACGGCGGCTGTGGCACGTCAGGCGGCGCAGGCCGCCCGCAAGGGCGCCGAGGGAACCAAGGAGTACGCCGCCCGCAAGGGCCGCGCCAGCTATTTGGGCGAGCGCAGCATCGGCCACCAGGACCCGGGCGCCACCTCCACCACGCTCATGCTGGAGGCCCTGGCGGCGTTCCTGGAGGGCTGACCCATTCGCGGGATGGACCCCGGGCAGGCTGACGTCGCGAATCCGGACTGATCCCCCGCCGCAAGCTGCAGCCGGGTTTGGGGGCAGGCTAGTACCATTCACGGGAGGGAGCACGTTTGGCTGGCAGGAAGCGCATCGCCATTCTGGCGGAAAACGAGTTCGAGGACCTGGAGATGTGGTACCCGGTCCTGCGACTGCGCGAGGCGGGGCATGAGGTCACCGTCATCGGCAGCGGCAGCGCCCCGGAGTACAAGGGAAAATATGGCGTCCGGATCAAGGTGGACAAGAACATCGACCAGGTGTCGCCGGAGGAGTTCGACGGTCTGGTCCTGCCCGGCGGCTGGGCCCCGGACAGGATGCGGCGCTACCCGGCCATGGTTGAGATGGTGAAGGTCATGGATGCGGCCAAAAAGCCCATCGCCTCCATCTGCCACGGCGGCTGGATGCTGGCCTCGGCCCGCGTCTGCCAGGGGCGCCGCCTGGCCAGCACCCCCGGCATCCGCCACGACCTGGAGAACGCCGGCGCCACCTGGGTGGACGAGCCGGTGGTGGTGGACGGCCATCACGTCTCCTCCCGGCGCCCCGAAGACCTGCCCGACTTCATGCGGGAATATCTCAAGCTGTTGGAGCGTTGAGCAACGTGGTAGGTATTGTGCTAGTATCACACAGCCAGCGCCTGGCGGAGGGCCTGAAGGACCTCCTGGATCAGCTGGCGCAGGGCAAGGCTCGGGTGGAGGCCGCCGGCGGCACCGATGACGGCAGCCTGGGCACGGACGCGGTTCGCATTCAGCAGGCGGTGGAGCGCGCCGACCAGGGCGACGGCGTGCTGGTCCTGATGGACCTGGGCTCCGCGGTGCTGAGCGCCCGCACGGCCATGGAGTTTCTGAATCCGGACCTGGCAAAGAGGACGGTCCTGGGCGAGGGACCCCTGGTGGAGGGGGCCGTGGCCGCCGCCGTGGAGGCCAGCGCCGGCTCCTCGCTGGAGGAGGTCCGGCGGGTGGCGGAGGAGGCGTCAGGCTACCGCAAGTTGGACTGAGGGCGGGCGCGTCGCGAACGCATAAGCAGACCGGACCACGCAAAGGAAGGTGCCCTGCATGCCCCATCCCGCTGCACCCGCACAGAAACCTGCGCCCCTGAAGCTTCCGGCGTCGGGCGTCCTGCCGCTGATCTGGAATTCCTTGCTGGTTGCCCTGGGGTATACCCTTGGCGCCCTGGCGGGGCAGGGCGTGACCATGGGCCTGCAGATGCCGGAGGCGCCCCAGGCCGCAGCGGTGGGCATGGGCAAAACCCTCCTGGGACTGGTGCTGTCCGGCTTCGTTATCAGCCTGGTCTTCGGCCCCATCGCCGCCCGCCTGCGTTTGAAGCTGGCCCAGCGGATGGGCCTGCTGTTCGCCGTTCTCCTCATGACCGGCAGCCTGATCAACGTGCTGGAGTCCGCCTTCTTCACCACCCTGGGCTCGGCGGTGCTGACCAGCGGCGTTGTCTCCGCCATCGTCAGCTACGTCTTCCTGGCCTACTTTCTGGCCAGGCTCTTCCCACCGCCCGCCGAGGACGTGAACCTGTCGGACGCCCTGGGGCGATTGGGCGACCGGCGTTCCGGCCTCTTCTGGCGCATTCCCCTGGCTGGCGCACTGTTCTTGCCGATCTTTGCCCTGTTCGGGTCGATGGTCTACCCGGTGCTCAGACCGTACTACGAGAACCCGGCCCTGGGCATCTGCGTCACTCAGCCCAGCCCCAACGTGGCCATGACCCTGGAACTGGCTCGGGGCCTGCTGTTCGTTCTGACGATGCTGCCGCTGGTGGCCCTGCTCCCGGGACCGAGGCCCGCCCTGGGCCTGCGCCTGGGCCTGGTCCTGGCGGTGATGGTGGCCGTCTCGCCCATGCTGCAGGCCCACTGGTTCCCGCCCACCATGCGCTGGCTGCACGGGTTGGAGATGGCCGGCGACTCGCTGGCCCACGGCATGGTGGTTGCCTGGCTGTTGGGCTCGCCGAGGGGGTATCTGGCGGACGATCCCGGTGGGGCGGAGTCTGCGGGCGTCAGGCGATCGCGCAAGCGCCGAAGCCGTTAGGAACACCGCGGATGACACGGGCCGCGGGTCGGCGCAAAGCGCGGCCTGCCGGCTGTTGTCTACCGACAGAGGAGGAGGGCATCTGCCTTCCTCCTTCATGTTTTCCCTGCGGACCGCCGTTCACCTACATCCCGGTCTGACACAGCTTCTCCAGGCGGTTCAGCCAAGACACGGTCACCAAGGTGACAGGCTCGTCCGAGCCCTCCCAGTGCCAGGTGAACCGGAGCCGATGGTTCGGAACGACCTCCGCGAACTGGCCCACTGTCCAAATCTCGCCCATCTGCGGCACGACCATGCCCATGCGGTACGCCCCGCCCACCCGCAGATCCACCGCGGCGAAGGGGCTCCACGCCTGCGGCCCAATCCACCGGACCAGGCCTTCCGCCTCGGCCCAGAGCCGGAACACGTTCTCCCGTGCGGCCTCAAGCCGCCGGGTTACCGAGACCACGTCCCCCACAAGATCCCTCCCTGAGTTCTGCATTCCACACCTTCCCCTGTATGCACCTCTCCGGCGAAGGAGGATTTGGCGGACACACATCGAACTACAATTCCATACTTAGTACAGTGACCGAACTAACGACCGGCATATTGCCATGGTGACCGGCCGCCATAGAGGTGTTTGCAGTGAAGATCCGACAAGGCAGCAAGCAGTTGATCCGCGATCTGAACGTCTCGACGGTGGTGAACACGATCCGTCGGCATGAGCCCATCTCCCGGGCGGAGCTGGCGGAGCGCACTCAACTGGGCAAGTCCACGGTGACGGGTATCGTCAACGAATTGCTCCGTGACGGCTTCCTGGTCGAGGCCGGTGCGGCAGAGTCCGGGGGCGGCAGGCCCCGGGTCATGCTGCGGCTCAACTCACAGGCTCGCTACACCGTGGGCGTGAAGTTGGCGCCCACGTCCGTGACCACGGCCCTCACGGACCTGCACGCACAGGTGGTGCAGCGGGTTGAGCACCACGTGCTGCCGGAGAAGGGGTCAGAGGCCATCATCGCCGATCTGGTGGGCAGCATCCGCGAGGTCATGGCGCGTCAGCAGGTAGACCCGAACACGGTGATCGGTATTGGGGTGGTTCTGCCCGGGCTGGTCGACCCCCACACCGGAGTGTCCCTATCGTCGTACTTCCTCAACTGGCGCGACATACCCCTGAAGGCGGCGCTGGAGAAGGAACTCAGCCTGCCCGTCTTCATTGATAACGACGCCAACGCCTACGCCCTAGCCGAACACTGGTACGGCGCGGGCCAGGGATCCGTCAACATGCTTGGCGTCACGGTCGGGATTGGCATTGGCTCAGGCATCATCATCGGCGGCCAGCTCTACCGCGGCGGCAGCAAGGGCGCCGGGGAGCTGGGCCATATCACCATTGACCCGAACGGGCCGCCGTGTGCCTGCGGCAACAATGGCTGTGTGGAGGCCTTTGCTTCAGATGCGGGCATGGCACGTTTTGCCCGTGAGGCGGCCCAAGCGCAGCCGGGTTCGCTGCTCACTGGGCTGGCCGGTGCGGGGGAGGAGATCACCCGTGACGTGGTGGTGGCCGCGGCGCGCCAGGGCGACCGGGCCGCCCGGCAGGCCCTGGCCATGGCTGGGCGGTACCTGGGAGTGGGTCTGGCTAACGCCGTGAACCTGCTCAACCCGGACCGCATCGTGGTGGGCGGTGAGGCAGTGGCCCAGGCCGGCGACCTGCTGCTGGACCCTGTCCGGCAGGGGCTGCGGGAGCGGGCCTTCTCCGTGCTGGCCGACGACATCCGCGTGGTGCCGGCCAGGCTTGGTCAGGACGCCTGGCTGGTAGGCGCGGCTACGGTGGTGCTGGAGGAAGTGTTCAAGCCGCCAATTTTCGCTGAAGATGACGGCCAACCTCGGGTGAACCTTGTCAGCCTGCTGGAGTAGAGGGAAGGGGGGACCGGCCGGCGCATAACGGCTTTGAGGCTCTAGCGTTGCCGGTGCGTAGACGAACGACTGACTGAGGGGGAAGGAAATGTGAGGCGGTTTCTGTCGGTGGCTCTTGTGTTCGCGCTGGTCACGGCCCTGGCGGGCTGTGGCTCCAAGCCGGCCGGGCAGACGGCCCAGCCCAAGCAGGATGAACCTGTGACCCTTACCTTCTGGCACACCTACAATACCGACGGTCCTGAGACGAAGACGCTAAACGAAGTTGTCATCCCGGCTTTTGAAGCCAAGCACCCGAACATTAAGGTCAAGGCCCAGGTCATGCCCTACGATGGTCTGCACGACAACCTGGTCACAGCCGTGAGCGGCGGCGCGGTCCCCGATGTGATGCGCATGGATATCATCTGGACCCCGGAGTTCGCCAAACTGGGAGCTCTGACCCAGATGGATAACCTGGCTGGATTCGGCGACCTGAAGGGCCAGGTGTTCGCCGGCCCTTTGTCCACCAACTTCTATAAGGGCCACTATTATGGTCTTCCACTCGATACCAACACGCAGGTGGCCATCTACAACAGGGACCTGCTGAAGGCCGCCAACGTGGTTGAACCGCCGAAGACACTGGACGAACTCAAGGCCCTGGCCGAGAAGTTCAAGGGTCAGAAAGACAAGTGGGGTTTTGCCCTAGGCGGCCCGGGACCCTGGCAGACCCTCCCCATCTTCTGGAGCGCCGGCGGTCGGGTGACGGACGAACAATTCACCAAGGCCTCGGGCTACCTCAACTCGGATGCATCCGTGAAGGCTCTGCAATGGATCATCGATATGAAGTACGCCGGCCTGATGGGCCCGTCGCTTACCGGTGGCAAGCCTGACCCGTGGGGCGGCTTCAAAGGCGGGAATTACGCTTCCATCATCGATGGCCCCTGGTTCTTCGCCATCATGGGCAAGGACCTAGGTGACAAAATGGTTGGCGCCCCCATTCCCGCTGGCCCCGGCGGATCAACCTCCGTGGTGGGCGGCGAGAATGTGGTGATCTTCAAGACCAGCAAGCATCAGGAGGCTGCCTGGGAGTTCGTGAAGTACCTCCTGTCGGACGAGGCGCAGACGGCCATGGCCAAGGTGGGCCAGATGCCGGTTACCCAGAGCGCCTCCAATTCGGACGTGATGAAGTCGGTGGCCTACTACGCGCCCTACGTAACGCAGTTGGCCACGGCCAAACCGCGCACCGTTAGCCCTAACTGGCCGAAGATTGAAAAGGTCCTGAGCGATAGCTTTGAAGCAGCGATCCGCGGCAAGAGCACTGCCAAGGCTGCCCTGGACGACGCGGCCAGGCAGATTGACGCACTTCTGGCCCAATAACCCTTGTCAGTGGGTGGGGCCCGGAGCTTCGCCGCCCGGGCCCTGCCTCATGCCTGAACTCGAGCGGAGGAAGGCGGTGGCAGAAGTTGACCCTGCCAGTCACGGCGCAGCCCAGGCTGAGACGTAACGATGGGATACCGCCCCACCGGACCCCAGGCGCCGCCACTGAGCCGGACCTGCGGCCCCGGCCGGGGCGTGGGCTTTCTCAGCTACTGGCCGCTGCGCCATTCGTGCTTCCGGGGCTGCTGTTGGTGCTGGCCTTTGTGCTCTACCCATTGGTTCGCGGCGTGCAGATGAGCCTGTACAACTGGAACCTCATGGAACCCTCGCAGAGTGAGTTTTTGGGCTTAGCCAACTACCGACGTGCCCTGGCGGAAGACCCTATCTTCTGGCTGGCCGTGCGCAACACCGGCCTGTACGTGGTTGTGACCGTGCCTCTGCAGATGGCCCTGGGCCTATTCACGGCGCTGCTGCTCAACGGGCCTATCCGCGGCAAGGTCCTGTTCCGGACTCTGTACTACCTTCCTGTGGTCACCTCCTGGCTGGTGGTTTCCTACATCTTCGCCTACCTGTTCAGTTCCGGTCCCGGGCCCGTGAACTATGTCCTTACACAGGTCTTTCACTTTCTGCCCGAGCCTGTGGACTGGCTGCAGAACACCTGGACGGCTCAGGTGCCCATTAACTTGCTGGGTATCTGGAAGGGCATCGGCTGGAACATGGTCATCTTCCTGGCCGCACTTCAGACAATTCCGCAGGAAATCTATGAGGCGGCGTCCGTGGACGGCGCCAGTCCCTGGCAGACCCTGTGGGGCATCACGCTACCGCTGCTCCGGCCGACACTTACCTTCATCACCGTCATGCTCATCATTGGCGGGTTCAACGTGTTCCTTTCCGTCTTCCTGCTGACCGGCGGTGGCCCTATGGGTATGACTGAAGTCTGGCTCAGCTACATGTACACGCAGGCCTTCAAGTACCTGGACTTCGGGTACGGCACCGCCATCGGTCTCCTCATGGGTGTCACCGTGGCAGTTATTAGCTTCGCCCAGCGCCGCTTTCTGCGCGGCGCCGGCGTGCAGTACTAGGGGGCGGGCGGTGTGACGAGGGTCGGTCTGATCACCATGTATACGGTCCTCATCCTGGGCGCTGCGACCATGCTGCTGCCCTTCCTGTACATGCTCGCCACCGCCGTCAACCCTGAGACCTGGATCATGCCCTACCCGCCCACGCTATGGCCTGCTAACGCTACCATGGCCCACTTTGTCCGGGCGTGGACCGAAGCAGGGTTCCAGCGCTACGCGCTGAACAGCCTGATCGTGTCCTTGGTCTCCGTGGCCATCACCTTTGTGGTCTCCACGCTCTCGGCCTATGGCTTCGCCCGTTTGGAGTTTCCCGGCAAGGAATGGCTGTACGGCCTGTACCTGGTGACCATGATGATCCCGGACCTGATCGCCCTGCTGCCCAAGTTCACTGTGGTGAATGACCTGGGCCTCATGGACTCCTGGCTGGGGCTGTGGGTGATCTACGTCTCCTCCGGCGTGGCGGGCAACACGTTCCTACTTCGGGGCTTCTTTGAGGAAATCCCGCGGGAGCTGTCCGAGGCCACGCTGATCGACGGAGGCAGCCACTGGACCATCTACACCCGGGTGGTCATGCCCCTCGCTGCACCCGCCCTGGCCACGCTGAGCATCTTCAGCTTCCTGGGCGCATGGGACGACTTCTGGTGGGCATCGTTGCTGCTTCGGAACCCGGATCTGCGCACGTTGCCGATAGGCATCCGCCTCTTCTTCAATGCCCATGGTACCCAGTGGAGCACGGTCTTTGCGGCGACCAGCCTGGCTGTGGTGCCGGAACTGCTGATGTTCATCTTCCTGCAGCGGTACTTCATCCAGGGGTTACGGGCGGGTGGCGTAAAGGGATGAGCCGTGGGCATTGGAGGATTATCGTGAGTGCAGGAGCCCGTCAACGGCTCCTCGGCGCAGGCGTAGTGGCCCTGACGGTGGCTGCCGTGGGCGCCGGTGCCGGGTTCCTTCTGCCCGGAACCCGTCCGGTGGACGTCTACCCGCTGGAGGGCATGGTCCGGACAGGCCAGCCGATCCACCTGATGGTGCAGGTGGATCGACCGTGGTACGCTCGCGGTCCCGTGACCGTAATCGTGACACGCGGCCTGGACAGCGCTCCGCTCACCACCTTGCAGACGGAGGGCGGGCTTGTCACGTGGACCCCGCCGGAGCCGGGCGGCTATGGCGTCACGGTGATCGGCGGCGGCTCCCGTGCGTTCTCCGCCTTCGACGTGGGGGACCGCTGGTCGGATTACCCGAGGTACGGCTTTCTGTCGGACTTCGGACCGCAGGACCGGGGGCAGTCCCAGCGCTTTGACGACATGGCCCGCTTCCACTTGAACGGGCTGCAGTTCTACGACTGGATGTACCGGCATTCCGACTACCTGCCCCCGACGCAGGCGTACCGCGACCCGCTTGGCCGCACGTTGTCCGCCAATACCGTACGCGAAAAGGTGAAGGAGGCCCAGCGACGGGGAATGGCCGCCATGGCCTATACAGCGGCGTACGCAGCACCTCCGGAGTTCCTGAGCCAGCATCCGGACTGGGGCCTATATGACGTGACGGGGAGCCCAATCACCTTTGGCGACGGCTTCCTCGCCATCATGAATCCCGAGCCGGGCGGCCCCTGGACCGAGCATCTGGTGCGTGAGTACGGCAAGATCGTCAATCGGATGGGCTTTGACGGCATCCACATCGACCAGTACGGCGATCCGCATTTCGGCTTCGCCTACCCGGGTGGTTCCGAGGCCCGAGAGGTCGATGTGGGCTCGGCCCTGGGGGCGCTCATCAACAGGACCAGGAACGTAATCGGTCCCGACCGTACCGTGCTGGTCAACGACGTCAGCGGCTGGCCCCTGTCCGATACGGCCGGGACCGCGAACGACGCGGTCTACATTGAGGTCTGGCCGCCAGACGAGACGTTCGGTGACCTGCACAGGCTCATTGTCCAGGCTCGCCGGCTGTCCGATGGGAAGGCGGTTGTGCTGGCGGCCTACATCAACCCTGCCTTTGAACCGTCGGTGCTGCTCACCGATGCCACCATCTTCGCCTCCGGCGGCTACCACATCGAATTGGGTGAGGGGGACGGAATGCTGGCCGACCCCTACTTCCCCAAGTACAGGCGGCTCTCCGGCTCCCTGCGCGAGCATTTGCGGCGCTACTACGATGTGATCGTTCGGTACCGGGACGTGCTCTATGGGCAGGGCCTGCAGGACTGGACGCCGGAGGTCTCGATCGAGGGCAGCGAGGTGCTGGACTCAGGTTACTTCGGCGGCATCTGGCCGATTGGTCGGGAAGATGGGAAGCACCGCGTCCTGAACCTGATTAACCTGAACGGTCTCGAAGGGCCCGCCTGGAAGGCTCCGCGCAGCCAGGCACCCGCGCTGCTGGAGGACCGACAGGTGACAGTCAGCATGGAAGCAGCGCCGCGCCGCGTCTATGCGATCCAGCCAGACAGCCCGGATCCATCTCCGCGCCCCGTGACATTCGCCTACGAGGGCGGGAAGGTGACCCTGAGGCTCGACCGACTTGCATACTGGTCCATTCTTGTATTCGAGAAGTGAGAAGAGGGAAACCGGGATGAACAACAACCTACGCCGCACCGACATCAACCTGCGTCAGCACAGCATAGCTGCGATCCAACGTGGCCAGGCCCCCACCGGAGCCTACGTGGCATCGCCAAACTTCGCCACCTATCGCTATTCCTGGCTGCGAGACGGGGCATTCATTGCCTACGCGATGGATCGCGTGGGCGAGCACACCAGTGCGTTGGCCTTCCACCGCTGGGTCGATCGAACATTGCGTGGGGTGGCCCATAAGGTCGAGGTCCTTGAGGGCAAAGACGCCACAGGTGAACCCATTCTGCCCTCAGAATGGCTTCATTGTCGCTACACACTGGACGGCCGGGAGGGGACGGAGGAGTGGGGGCACTTTCAGCTTGATGGCTATGGTGCCTGGCTGTGGGCCCTGTGCGAGCACTCCGAGCTGGTCGGATCGCCGGACGTGCTGGAGGAGCTAAGACCATCCGTTGACCTGGTGGTACGCTACCTGTTCCGCTTCTGGGATCGGCCAAACTACGATTCCTGGGAGGAACACGGCGACCAGCAACATCCGGCCACCCTGGCCTGTATCTACGGCGGCCTTATGGCCGTGAACCGGCACCGATGTGACCCGGGCCTGACGCGGCTGGCGGAACGCATCCGTACGTATGTCCTGGAGCGCTTCGTCCACCGCGGACGCCTGACCAAGTTTGCCGACGGCCGCTCGGTGGATGCGAACCTCCTCTGGCTGGCGATCCCTTTTGGACTGCTGGATCCCGCTGACCCCATCATGCGGCGGACGGTGGCGGAGTTAGAGCGGCGCTGCGTGACAGGGGGCCTCCACCGGTACCCGGAGGACACCTACTACGGCGGCGGCGAATGGATCCTGCTGACGGCCTGGCTGGGGTGGTACTACGCGCGTGTGGGGAGCATTGACCGGGCCCTCGAACTGCTGGCATGGGTGGAGGCCCAAGCGGGCACGCACGGCGACCTCCCGGAACAGGTGACGGAGCGGGTCAACGACCCGGAGATGGTACAGCCCTGGGTGGAGCGCTGGGGCCCCGTGGCCACGCCCTTGCTCTGGTCTCACGCCATGTACCTGGTCCTGAAGGAGGAGGTGGCAACGTGCACTGGGCCATAACCGCCACCCCGGATCGAGGCCAGTATCGCCCGGCGGAGCCAGTCCAACTGCAGGTACTGGTGACAGGCCCCGCCGGCGGTCAGTCTGTCCTGCGGGTTCAAGTGAGTGAACGCGCCCAGGGGGTGGACGCCCTGGAGAGGCCCATCAGCCTGGGCGATAGCGGCCTGTGGGAGGGCGTGGTGACTGTCCCGCTTCCGACCGGTGGGCCGGTCTGGCGGGCCTTCGGCCTGGACCTGACGTTGTGGCCTCCCGGCGAGGCGCACCCCGGGGAAGATGCAGGCGGTGCGTCCAGACCGATGGCCGAGCACAGCACGTCCTGCGACGTCGCACCCCACTGGCAGGTCGCGCCGCGCTATGGCGTGCTCACGGACTTCGCTCCTCAGGGCGAGGAGGACGACCGGCGGCGCCTGGACGCGTTGCTGGCCCTGCACGTGAACTGCGTCCAGTTCTATGACTGGATGTACACGCACCACACGTACCTGCCGCCGACGGAGATCTTCACCGACCCCCTGGGCCGAAGCCTGGATTTCGGCCGCGTTCGCCGGCGGGTGCAGGCCTGCCGGGAGCTGGGGATGGCGCCCATCGCGTACGCGTCCGTCTACGGAGCCGAGAATCCCTTCGCCACCGAACACTCCGATTGGCTCCTCTACGACGGTGACGGGCAGCCCATGAGCTTGGGCGGCATCTTCTTCATCCAAGACCCATCGCCGCAGTCCGGATGGCGCCGGCACCTCATGAGCCAGTACCAGGCCGCCCTGGACCTCGGCTTTCTTGGCCTGCACTGCGACACATACGGATCCCCCAAGGCCGGCCTGGCATGGCGCGGGTCGGGAAGCAAGGAACGGGTCGACCTTCGGGAGGTATTTCCCGGCCTGATGGCAGAGGCGGATGCACTGACTCGAGCCCATCATGACGAGGGTGGCGCCATCTTCAACTGCGTGGGTGTCTGGCCCCTGGAGGTTATGGCCAGCGCGCCGGCAGCCGCTCTATACGTTGAAGTGTGGCCACCAATGGTCACCTATCGCGACCTTTACGAGATTGTCCAACGCGCTCGTCGAGTGGCACCGGAGAAGCAGGTGGTCCTGGCGGCCTACCTCTCTCCGTTCCACCGCGACCGGGAGCGTCCTGCCGGTGCCCTGACAGGCCTGCGCCTCGCCGCAGCCACTATCTTCGCCAGCGGCGGATACCACCTGCTACCCGCGGAGGGCGACGGTGCTCTGGCCGACGCCTACTACCCCCTGTACGGTCAGCTGGATGCCGCCGAATGGGATGTGCTACGGCGGTACTGGGACTTTCAGACCCGCTACGGACCGCTGCTGGCTGACCCCCTGGCCCTTGATATCACCACCACGCACCTGGGCAACTTCGGCCGCGAGGTACACGTATCCGGTGCTCCCTGCAGCGCCCTGGCCGACGGCGGCAGATTGTGGACCCTGGGGCGGGAGGGGCAGGACTACACCGTCCTTCACTTCATCAACCTCACCTCGGCAACCGACCCGACCTGGAATACCGCGCAGTCCGATCCCCGTCCAACAGAACCCCTGACGGTAGACCTGGAGGTGTTGGACGAACCGCGCGCAGTCTGGGCTGCCAGCCCCGACGTTTCCTCCCCCGCTGCCATGCCCCTACCCTACACATTGTTGCACCGCAGCGGAGTCGGCCTGGTCTTGCGTGTGGAAGTGCCCCCGGTTCGGGTGTGGTCCATGCTGGTGGTGGAGCGCTAGGGCATGAGCCGTTGGCGCCGCCCAGCCTGATGGGACGGGGCCCCGCCCGTGGGCGGGGCCGCCTCTATGTTGCAGCCGTTGCCGCCTACCGAATCGCCAGCTCCGTCTCGGTGTCGAAGAGGTGGAGCTTCTCCAGGTTCATGGCCACGCGGATGTCCTGGCCATGGCGGGCCCAGGTGTCCGGGGCCACGCGGGCGGTGACGTCGTGGCCGCCCAGGTTCAGGTGCAGGTAGACCTCGGAGCCCAGCGGCTCCACCACGTCCACCTGGGAGGAGACAACACCCTTGCCCCAGCGCTCCAGGTCGGAGGGCGCGTCGGAGATGTCCTCCGGCCGGATGCCCAGAATGACTTCCTTGCCGTTGTACGCCTTAACGGCGTTGACGCGGTCGGCCGGCACCGGCAGGCTGAAGCCCTCGCCCACCAACTGCTCACCCTGCACCGTGCAGCGGAGGAAGTTCATGGGCGGGCTGCCAATGAAGCCGGCCACGAAGACGTTGGCGGGGCGGTCGTAGATCTCCTGCGGCGGCGCCACCTGGTGGACCAGGCCGTCCTTCATGACCACGATGCGGTCGCCCATGGTCATGGCCTCGGTCTGGTCGTGGGTGACATAGATGACGGTGGTGTTCAGGCGCTGGTGCAGCTTGCTGATCTCCGTGCGCATCTGCACACGCAGCTTGGCGTCCAGGTTGGAGAGCGGCTCGTCCATCAGAAAGACCGCGGGCTCGCGAACAATGGCGCGACCCAGGGCAACGCGCTGGCGCTGACCGCCGGACAGCTCCTTGGGACGGCGCTTGAGCAGGCCCTCAATGCCCAGGATCTGCGCGGCCTCATGGACCCGCTTGTCGATCTCGGCCTTGCTGCGCTTGCGCAGCTTCAGGCCAAAGGCCATGTTCTCGTAGACGTTCATGTGGGGGTAGAGGGCGTAGTTCTGAAAGACCATGGCGATGTCCCGATCCTTGGGCGCCACGTCGTTGACCAGCCGGTCGCCAATGAAGATCTTGCCCTCGCTGATCTCCTCCAGACCCGCCACCATGCGCAAGGTGGTGGACTTGCCGCACCCGGACGGGCCGACCAGAACCAGAAACTCACGGTCCTGAATCTCCAGGTTGAAGTCCCGTACGGCCACAACTTCACCGAACCGTTTCCAGACGTGCTCCAGCGTGACCTTAGCCATGAAGAACCTCCTATACGGAATGCAGTATGATGGCGCGTCAGGGGGCCGGTTGGCCGGGCACGTTGCGGTCCGGCGCGGACCACGTGCCCCGCCGAAAAGTTCCGAGAACAATCTTGGCGAAAAAGAGGATTCTACCTAGAGATGAGGAACACCTTCTCACAGCACCGAAAACGGTTTGGGAGCGTCGTTGGATTTTGTGCCCCAGGCCACGCTTCTCAACTGAACCAACTACCGCTGCCATAGAAACGGACGGGACTGCGGATGACGACCATTCGTGATATCGCTCGGGACCTGGGTGTGTCCATCACCACCGTCTCGCGCGCCCTGAACAACTACCCGGACATCAAAGAGGAGACCCGGCAGCGGATTGTGGAGCACGCCCGCCGGGTGGGCTACCGCCCCAGCGCTGCGGCCCGCACCCTGGTGACCAAGCGGTCCTATCTGCTGGGCGTCTTTTTCCGCGACCATCAGAACACCGGCTTCATGCACCCGTTCTTCCCGGAGGTGCTTCAGGGCTTTAAGGAGACCGCCGGGGCCAAGGGTTACGACCTGGTCTTCTTCGCCAACAGCGAGCCGGGCAGCCGGGACATGGGCTACCTGCGCCGGTGCCTGGAGCGGCAGGTGGACGGCGCCGTGCTGATGGGCCTGCCCCGCGGCGACACGCGCCTGCTGGAGCTGGTCAACAGCGGCTTCCCTTCCATGTTGGTGGACCTGGACGTGATGGGGCCGCGCACCGGCTACGTCTGCTCGGACAACCACGGCGGCGCCCGACTGGCCATGGCCAAACTGCTGTCGCTGGGACACCGCCGCATCGCGCACATTAGCGGCCACATGAACTCCCTGGCCGGCCGCGATCGCTTTCTGGGGTATAAGGAGGCGCTGGACGAGGCCGGCGTGGCCTATGACAGCGCGCTGGTGGTCGATGGCGACTACACCCAGGAAGGAGGCCGGCAGGCCATGGAGCGCCTGCTGGGCCTGAGCACCCCGCCCACCGCGGTCTTCGCCGCCGGCGACATGATGGCCATTGGCGCCATCCACGCGCTGCGAAACCATGGTATTCGCGTGCCCAAGGAAGTTTCGGTGATCGGTTTCGACGACCTGGACGTCTGCAACGTGATTCGACCGCCACTGACCACCATTCGGCAGGACCGCCTGGCCATGGGAGCGGCGGCGGCTGAGGCGCTGACCAGCATGCTCGATAACCCCAGCGTGACGCCCCGCGTTGTCACCCTGCCGACCACGCTGGTGGAGCGGAAGTCGACGGACGTGGTGGGTCCGGCGAAGAAGCCGGGGCCTGGCCGCGTGCCTCTGCCGCAGCGCGCCTGGCTGTAGGCGACCCACGCCGGGCCCGAAAGCGGTTTCGGATTACACTTGCCGGCGCTGAGCGGGCGCCGGCGGCAGGCGGCGGCGAGTGAACGGCCCCCAGCGCCCAACATAATATGGAGACGGAAGGGGGTGGACTCGATGCCCTGGCTGATGCTGGGCTACACCACCTACCGCGTGGATCCCCACCCCGTCTGGGGCGTGCCCGTCTACACATCGACGATGGACGCACGGTCATATTGGTTCTAGCTCACGCGGGGTCCCGTGGGAGGGGGGCAGGGTGGCGTGCGGCGCGGCTGGATTGTGGCCAATGGCCTGACTCTGGCTTACCAGGACTGGGGCGGCGCAGGCCGTCCCTGCCTTCTCCTGCACGGGGTCTTCGGGCGGACCACCACCTGGGAGCGCACGGCCCGGGCGCTGCGCGACGTCGGCTGGCGGCCCATCGCGTTGGACATGCGCGGGCACGGGCTCAGCCGCTGGCCGAAGACGGGGTACGACCGGGCCACGCTGGTGTCCGACGTGGAGCAGGCCATGGAGGCCCTGGGCATGCGCGATGCCCTGGTGGTGGGCCACTCCATCGGCAGCCTGAACGCGTGGTGCCTGGCCGACCGGCGCCCCGACCTGGTGGGCGCGCTGGTGGCCGTGGACATGCCGCCGGAGCTTCCTCTGAAGGCGTCGGCGCCGCACGTGGCCTGGGCCGAGTCGCTGCCGGTTCCCTTCGCTTCAGTGGAGGCGGCGCGCCACTTCTTCCTGCGGTCCTTCCCGGCGCGGCCCCGGACCGCCGACTACTTCCTTGAGACCCTGCGGCAGGGGCGGAACGGCTACGGCGTCCGCTTCTCCGTGCCGGCCGTGCGCGAGAGCTTTCGCGGCATCGCCGAGCGGTCCTGGATGCCGGAACTGCATCGGGTGCGGCAGCCCACGCTCATCGTGCGGGGTTACCAGGGGGCCATCCCCGCGGGTGTGGCCCGCGACATGGTTGCCGGGCTGGAACGGGGGGAGCTGATCACGGTACCGAAAGCCGGCCACGCCCTCCACTATGACAACGAGGAAGGCTGGCGCCGGGCGCTCGTCGACTTTGTCGGGCGCGTCTGATGCAGCGTGTGGCCCATGGGACCCAGAGGCGGTCTCAACCGCCGCGCCGGGCGAGCGGCGTCGGCTTGATGGTGAAGGGGCGAGTCCTGTGAATTGGACTCGCCCTTTCGTGCGCCCTTCGGTGAAGTTCTGCCAGCGCCGCGACGCCGTGATTCCCGGGAGCCAGGCGAAATCGCGCCTCCACGAAACCGCCAACTTCCCCTGAAACTACCTGTTGTTGGAAGGCGCTCGTCCGCGTTATGGTTACAGTAACCCCAACATAGCAGCAGGAGGGGAAATTATGACCAGAAAACACGGCCGCATCAGCGCCGCCATTGTGGTCGCCCTGGTGGCGGTTTCGCTTCTTGGCAGCGCGGCTTTGGCCGCACCGTTCCCGTGGTATCCGCCAGTGGGTGGCTATCCCGGATTCCCGTGGCTTCCGCCCGGCACGAACCCTGGCGGACCGGTCAACCCGGGCAACCCGGGCGGCGGGCGCGTCGCGGACGGCTTCCCGCAGGGCTTTGTGGTGCCCACCAGCCAGCAGACCGGACGGCCTGTCGGCGGCTGGGGCGGCGACCCCACCGGCCAGACAGATGGGGGCGACATCACCCACGTGCCGATCGTTTTCGTACACGGCAACAGCCGCGACGCCCACGACTTTGACCAGGTCCGCCAGTACTTCCTCGACCATGGTTACACGCCCAACGAGCTGTGGGCCGTCAGCTACGGCAACGGCAGCATGCAGCAGCTCGACACCAACGCGGCCGGCGCGCCCACGGTGCAGGCCTTTGTGAACAGCGTCCTCGACTACCTGCAGCAGAAGAACCCGGCCGTCACCCAGGTCAACGTGATCACCCACTCCATGGGCGGCACCGTCGTCCGCAGCTGGCTGAAGCAGTCCGGCGAGTATGACCGGGTCCGATCCTTCGTGGAAATCGCCGGCCCGAACCACGGCCTGACCGGCGTTCCCGCCAACACGCAGGTCGGCCAGGAGCTGCAGCCGGGTGGGCAGTGGCTCAACGACCTCAACGCCGGCGACGAGACCCCGGGCGAGATCCGACACCTGACCATCTATGACGGCACCGGCCAGTTCGACCCGTTCTACCCCAGCAGCCTGAAGGACAGCCCGCGCCTGGAGGGCGCCGAGAACCACGCCTACAACGCGGAGAACGGCACCCGCTACGACCATCTGGGGCTGATCAACGGCACCATGGCGCTGCAGTACCAGTGGGTGCAGAACGACCTGGTTGGCGCTCAGGGCGTCGCCGCGGTTCGCTGATCAGCCGCCTCGATCCGACCACCGGTCCGCCAGTCGGCCACAGAAGGCGGCCCAAGGGACCACACAACGCCATCCGAACGGCCACACACGGCCACACATACAAGACGCACCGTCCGATGGGCGGTGCGTCTTCGTCTTCTGCAAGGTTACCAGGGGACGGTGCCAAAGGTGGCGTTGGGCACGGAAAACCCCTTGCTGCCCGCAACACTGGCCGGGAATCCCTTGCCGAACGGTACGCCGCCGCATGCGGCTTTGCCGAACGGGAAGCCGTCGAACCCTTTGGCGAACGGGAACCCCTTGCCGACCGCCGGCGCAGTGGCCACGGTCGCATTGGGAACGGCGAACCCGGTGGTGCCGCCCTTCGAGAATGGAAACCCGCCATAGGTCATGGACGTCACACCTCACTTTCCAGGGGAAGTGGATCTGGACGGTGCTCCGTCCGCGCCCATATTATGTTCCCCCGAAGCATAGGGTGCGCCGCCATTCAGCACGCAGCCCGCTTCCGCACGTCAGCCTTTGGGCCGCAGATCCACCACCCGTGTCGCCTTGCCCTCACTGCGCGGCAGCGTGCCCGGCGGGGCGAGGCGAATCACCGCGCCCACGCCCAGTTCCTGACGCAGGCGCATGCGGATGCGGCGGGAGAGTTCGTCGGCTGCTTCGGAGGGGAGGTCCAACGAGGGTACTTCCGCCTCCAGGGTCAGGCTGTCCATGGCCCCGGTGCGCTCCACCACCAGCCGGTGCTGCGCCGCCACCTCTGGGAAGCCCAGCAGCACCCGCTCCACCTCGGACGGGTAGAGGTTGAC
>JBLNCQ010000190.1:0-37689 GCA_050260815.1 Bacillota bacterium | reverse complement strand
CCGCTCTCCCTCTTTGACGCGGGCGACGACGAAGCGGCGGAGGAGGTGGAGGAGGCGTGAACCCAGCAGTCGAGATGAGTCAGAAGGGGAAGGAGTGCGGCCGACCCAGTTGGGTCTGGCGGCTCAGCATCCTGGCGATGGCCGGCATCGTCTCCTACACGGCCGTCAGCTTCTGGTCGCTGGATCAGCGGCTCAGCGACATGCGGCGCGATGCAGCCGAACTCCAGCAGCAGCTGGAGGCCCGCCAGCAGCACAACCGCGAACTGCAGGCCGAGATCAACAACCTGCAGACCAATGAATATGTGGAAAAGGTGGCACGCGAACAGCTCGGCCTGATCCGCCCGGGGGAGATCCGCTATCTCACCGCTCCCGGCGGCACGGCCGCCGTTCCCGGGTCTTCATCGGCTCCTTGACACTTTTCCTGAGTGGTCCGTATAATGTACTCGCAATTAGGAACCTTGGCGAATCGGACCACCAGGGGGACATGGCCAGGCATGGCACTGGAAGTGGGAAGCATCGTGGAAGGCGTCGTAACGGGGATTACCCATTTCGGCGCCTTTGTTGAGCTTCCGGGCGGGCAGACCGGGTTGGTGCACATCTCGGAGGTTGCCGACACCTTCGTCCGCGACGTCAAGGAGTTCCTCAAGGAACAGGATAGGGTCCGTGTTCGGGTGATGTCCTGCGACCCCCAGGGACGCATCGGGCTCTCCATCAAGCGGGCCGACCCCACCTGGTCAGAGTCTCCGCGCCGTACCCCGCGCCCCGGGTTCCGCCGGCCGCCCGCCGCTTTTGAAGAGAAGCTGGCCCAGTTCATCAAAGACAGCGATGAACGGCAGACGTCCCTCAGGCGGGCCACCGACTCCAAGCGCGGAGGGCGCGGATCCGGCCGGCGCGGCGCCTGACCGACGCGGTTCGGGCGTGATGCGTCGGCTTCCCGAATGCCGCCTGCGCATCTTGAAAGTTCCAGTTCGCATGGCCTTGACGCGTGTTTTGGCCGTGTACTATAATCAGTGATGTCGCAAGGCCAATTCGCCAGACTTGCGCCGAGGTGGCGGAACTGGCAGACGCAAGGGACTTAAAATCCCTCGGGCTTTCAGCCCATACCGGTTCGAGCCCGGTCCTCGGCACCACTTTGTGAGCCGGACCGGCGCAGTCAGCGGCGGTGTAGCTCAGCTGGTTAGAGCATACGGTTCATACCCGTAGTGTCGGTGGTTCGAGTCCACCCACCGCTACCAATTCGAAAAAAGTTTGATGGACCACTAGCTCAATTGGTAGAGCAGCCGACTCTTAATCGGCCGGTTATAGGTTCGAGTCCTATGTGGTCCACCATTTTTGGGTCCGGGGCGGCCGAAACGACCGACCCCGGTTTCTATCTTGGCGCCATGGTCTAGAGGCCTAGGACACCACCCTTTCAAGGTGGTAACACGGGTTCGAATCCCGTTGGCGCTACCAATGTTCATTGAACTCGCTGCCCTGATCAGGCGGCGAGTTTTTTATTGCCCTCCGTTTGTCCGCCGGACGGCGCGGGGAAACGCCGTCGAGGCGGAAGCGTCTGCGACGGCACTTCCCACCGGTCGCCATTATCCGCGGGCTCTTCCGCAGCGGAAACGGTAAGCACCTTGCAGACAGGGGTCTGCCCGGACGCTCCTGGCGCGGAATGGCCCGAACGGCGCGACAAACCGCAGACGCCCGCGCCCATTGGGAACGGACAAGCGACAGAAACCACGGTGGCAGTTTCTTACAATGACGTTATGGATACTTGGCGTATCAACCGGACGGTGAGGAAATGAACGACCTGCACGAGCGAGCCCCTGCACACCGCCTGGCGCGTCTGGTCGGCCTCTTGCTGGCCGTGGCGGTGACGGGGTTTCTCCTGGGCCGTGCCGCCGTCTATGGCGTTCTCTTTCCGTTCCTGCCCGCCCTTGTCGCCGGCCTGACCGCCACCTCTCCCGTGGCCGCGGCGGTCGCTGCGCTGGCGGGTCTCGTTGGACTCTATCGAACCTGGGGGCTCTTCCCGACTCTGAGCTGCGCGGCGAGCCTTCTGCCGGTAGCTGTCTGGCCCGGAATGCGCCGCGGCACGGCGCCGGCCGCGCTCACAGCTCTGGCAGTCGGCGCTGGGGCGGCCCTGGCCGCCGCTCTGCTGGCCGGGATCCGCGGACAGGGGCCCGAGGCCTACTGGCTGGCGGCATTCCAGGGCCTCTTTACCGCCGGGCTGGCCGCGGCCTACCGGCCCGCCGTGCGCCCATTGGGCGGGCCGGCGGCGGCCCTGACGGCCGCCAACCGCCTGGCTCTCGTCACCATGGTGGCGTCAGCGGCCGCCGGCCTGGACGGCGTTGAAGTTGCGGGCATCTCGCTGGCCACCGCATTGGGAGCGGCCCTGGTGGCGGCACTGTCGCTGGAGGGCGGGGTGGGGCACGGAGCAGCCGCCGGGGCCCTGTTTGCAGCCATCACCTCGCTCACCCACGGCATCGACCCGGGGGCAGTGGGAACCATGGCCCTGGGCGGCGTGGCGGCCGGTCTGCTGCGAGGCCTGGGGCGCGTTGGTGCCCTGGCGGGGGTGCTGGTGGGGGTCCTGGCCGGGAGCTACACATCCCGATCCGTGGACGCCCTGACCGTGCTGCTGGGAAGTTCCCTGCTGGGGGCGGCGGTGGGTGTTCTTCTTCCGGCCGGCCGCCTCTCGGCCATGCTGGGGGACCTGGGCCTCACCCCGGCACCGCCCCCGGACCAGCCGTGGGTGGCAGGCAGGCCAGACTTCGGCATTCAAAGGCTGCGGGCCCTGGCCCGCCTCTTCAGCGAGCTGTCCAGGGCTTTCGGGGAATCTGGCGCCGTGAAGCAGGCCGAACCGCCTGCCTCCTCTTCGACTCTGGCGGGGGACAGTGCGGAAGATGCGGAGGCGTCTGCGCTCACGGGCCAGGAACTGGCACCGGTGGTGGAGGCGGTGGCCGCTCGCGTCTGCCAGGGATGTGAGTTGCAGCACACCTGCTGGCAGGCGGAACTTCACAGGACCTACCGCAACCTGCGCGATGTTTGGGCCTTGGCGGAGGAACACGGCGGCATCACGCCCGGGCGTTTCCCGGATGACTTCCGCCGGCAGTGCATTCACCCCGCCGACATGGCCGCGGCCGTCAGCCAGGTGCTGGACCTGGTCCGCCTGAGCCGCTACTGGGAGAGGCGGACCGTGGAGGGCCGGGCCCTGGTCTCCGCCCAATTGGCCGGTGTGGCACAGATCATGGAAGGACTGGCCGAGGCCGCGTCCGCCTCCCCCGCCGGCACCCTGGGCGAGCCGGCGCGGAGGGCGGCGGGGGCCAGGCGCGGCCGGCAGGCGGTTGCGTACGAGGTGGGCGTCAGCCGGGCCAGCAAAGGCGGCGCGCTCATTTCCGGGGACACCGTGCTCCACCGACGGCTGGGCGAGGACCTTCTGGTAGCCGCCCTGAGTGACGGCATGGGGGCAGGGCCCCGCGCCGCCCAGGAGTCGCAGGTCACGGTGGACATGCTGCAGCGGCTGCTGGAGGCCGGCTTTCCTCCGGACGTGACGGTGCGGACCATCAACTCTATCCTGCTGCTGCGCAGCGCGGACGAGGTCTTTGCCACGCTGGACCTGATGCTGCTGCGCCTGGACAGCGGGGAGGCGGACTTTCTCAAGACCGGCGCCGCCCCCAGTTTTGTCCGTCGCGGCAGCCGCGTCAGCGTGGTCAAGGCCGCTTCGCTGCCGGCCGGCATCCTGACGCAGATCGAGGTGCCCCTGACCCGGCAGTACCTCAAACCGGGGGACCTGCTGGTGATGGTGACGGACGGGCTGCTCTCAGACCTGGCGGAACAGCAGGTGGCGGAGTTCCTCCAGCGCTTCCCCCGGCAGGAGCCCCAACTGGTGGCGGACGCCCTGCTCACCCGCGCCCTGGAGGGACGGCAGGGCAAGCCGGCCGACGACATCACCGTGCTGGCCGTCCTGCTGACGCATCCGGCCGAGACGGAGGCCAGGCCCGCCACAGGGTGGGCGGCGGTCAAGTGGAGCCCCATCGCGCCCCCGCGCAGGCAGCGCTGATGGCGCGGCGGGTCCGGACTGCATGGGGCCGGCGGCGGGGGCGCACAATGCAAACGGGAGGCGATGGCATGGACGGGAAGAGCGGCAGCGGAGACGCCGAATACGTCTTTGTGCAGACCGTGGTGGTACGCTCAGCCCGGCATTCAGGCTGGTTGGAGCGTACGCTGGGGAAGGGCCGGCTCCAGGAGCTGCCCAGGGTGGGCGTGACACCGCCCGTGCCGCGCCTGGGCATGGAGGAATGGGGGACGGCGGGCGGGTCGCATCCGCCTGCCCCTGGCCGCTCTGCCGCCAGGCCGCAGCGCGTTGACTTCTGGATCAATGCCTTGGCGCTAGGGACGCTGGGCGCATTCCTTCTGAGTCTCTACCTGGTGCGTTAGCAGCGCTCGGGCCCCGGGCAGGCGGGGAAAGGTATCCAACCTACCCGTGTCGAACCCTGCCCACCAAGGAGGAGCCATGCTAACCCAGGTGCGACAAGCCATTCTGCGCTATCACATGGCCAAACCCGGCGACAGGGTTGTTGTGGCCTGCTCAGGGGGGCCGGATTCCACCGCCCTTCTGCATCTGCTTTGGCTCCTGCGCAGTGAACTGAATGTTGAACTGCATGTGGCCCACCTGGATCACCGGCTGCGGGGTCGGGCCTCGCGGGCGGACGCCCGGGCGGTGGCGGACTTCGCCGTGTCGCTTGGGCTTCCTGTGACGCTGGGGTCGGCGGACGTGGCCGGACTGGCCCGCCGCCAGGGCTGGTCAACGGAGTTGGCCGCGCGCCATGCGCGTTACGCCTTTCTGGAGCGGGTGGCCCGGGAGGTCGAAGCCAGGTCCGTGGCCCTGGGTCACCACCAGAACGACCAGGCTGAAACCGTTCTGATGCGGGTGCTGCGCGGGACGGGTGTGGACGGCCTGGGCGGCATGGCCCCCGTGCGTCCCCTTGCAGGCGTTCCAGGCGGTCTGGCCATCAGGCCGCTGCTTTTTTCCACACGGGACCAGATTGAGGCGTACTGCCGCGACAACGCCCTGCCCACGCGGCATGACGCCACCAACGACAACCCGGACTACTTCCGCAACCGCCTGCGGCTTGACATTCTGCCGGGCCTGCGCCGGCTGAACCCCGGCCTGGACCGCGCCCTGACGGACCTGGCGGATGAGGCTCGGGCGGATTCGGAATGGCTGGAGGAGCAGGCGGCCTCTCTCTTGCAGGCGATGTCGGTCACCGGCGGTCACGTGGACAGCGGCGGACAGCCTGTCCTGGAGTTGGATCTGGACCCGCTGCGCCGGGCGCCCCTCTCCCTGCAGCGGCGCGCCCTTCGGCAGGCCCTCAACCGGCTGAGCCGCTCTGCCATGCGTGCAGCCGGAGCTTCCTATCAGAATGTGGAAAGCCTCCGCCTGCTGGCGTTGGAGGGCGAGCCGTCGGGACACCTGGACCTGGCCTTCGGCGTCACCGCTGACCGGCGGTATGACCGCCTGCTGCTCACCCGCCCCCTGCCGAATGACACGCACGGGGGCGGAGGCCGGCGCGCGCCCATCGTACAGGCGCCGGTGTCCCTGGCGGTTCCCGGATCCACGGACCTGCCACGCCTGGGCTGGCGCATCCTGGCCGAAGTGCTGCCCGGTGCGCCCCCGCCGCAGGAGATGGTCCCCGGAGACGGATACCTGGATTTCGACCGGCTGCCGCGGCCCCTGTGGGTGCGCAACCGCCGGCGGGGCGACCTGTTCCGCCCGCTGGGCAGTGCCGAAAGCCGGCGTCTGAAGGACTTCCTGATGGACGAGCGCGTTCCCGCGCCGGACCGAGATCGGGTTCCCCTGGTGGTGGCCGGCGATGAACTGGCCTGGGTGGGCGGCATCCGACCCGCGGATCCCTTCCGCGTCGGCGAAAGCACGCGCTCCACACTTCACCTCCGGCTGGAACCACTTTCCGCGTCAGACACTGAGACGAACTGGCTATCCCATCCGTAGTGTCTACTAGGACCAACGCGCGGCGCCCATGAGGGACCGCACATTCTCGCGTATGGCCGCAGGTGGTCTGGGGATTCTCAATATGGTATAATCTAAAAGTCTTTCTAAGGAACGTACGTTCCCGAGAGGAGGTTTCCGAGGGTTTGAACAAGTTGGTTCGGGGCCTTCCCTTTTACCTCATAATGATTATCGTGGCGATCTCTCTGGCCTCCTGGTTCCAGAGCGGGACCAAGGGGCCGAAGTCATACAAGTATTCCGACTTCATCACCGCGGTCCAGTCGGGCCAGGTGGACGAGGTCGTTCTCACCGGAGACACCAAGATCAGCGGCAAGCTGAAGACCGGTGAGGCCTTTACCGCCACCAAGTTCCCCGGGGACACGGAGGCCTTCCGTCAGTTGATGGAGGCCAACAACGTCAAGTTTGACGCCCGCGAGGTGCAGGGAAGCCCGCTGTGGGCCACGCTGCTGAGCACATTCCTCCCCGTGCTGCTGGTCATTGGCGCCTTCTTCTTCATTATGCAGCAGACCCAGGGGTCGGGAAACCGCGTGATGCAGTTTGGCCGAAGTCGTGCCAAGCTGCATACGGATGACCGCCGCCGGGTCACGTTTGAGGACGTTGCCGGCATTGATGAAGTAAAGGAAGAGCTGGCGGAGGTCGTTGACTTCCTCAAGCACCCCAAGAAGTACATGGAGCTGGGCGCCCGCATTCCCAAGGGCGTGCTGCTCTTCGGCGCACCGGGCACCGGCAAGACCCTGCTGGCCCGGGCTGTGGCAGGTGAGGCCGGGGTCCCCTTCTTCAGCATCTCCGGTTCCGATTTCGTAGAGATGTTCGTGGGCGTCGGCGCCAGCCGCGTCCGCGACCTGTTCGAGCAGGCCAAGAAGAACTCGCCCTGCATCGTGTTCATTGACGAAATCGACGCCGTGGGGCGCCAGCGCGGCGCCGGTTATGGCGGCGGCCACGACGAGCGCGAGCAGACCCTGAATCAGCTGCTGGTGGAGATGGACGGTTTCGGCGTCAACGAGGGCATCATCATCATCGCCGCCACCAACCGGCCTGACGTCCTGGACCCGGCCCTGCTGCGTCCGGGCCGCTTTGACCGCCACATCGTCATTGACCGGCCCGACCTCAGGGGCCGCACGGCGATCTTCCAGGTGCACGCCAAGGGCAAGCCCCTGGACAAGGACGTGGACCTGGAGGTTCTGGCCCGGCAGACTCCGGGCTTCACCGGCGCCGACATCGCCAACCTCATGAACGAAGCCGCTTTGCTTGCCGCCCGCAAGCGGAAGCGCAAGATCGGTATGGAGGACCTACAGGACGCCATCGACCGCATTGTCGCCGGCGGTCCGGAGAAGAAGAGCCGGGTCATCAGCGACAAGGAAAAGCGCGTGGTGGCCTACCACGAGGGCGGTCACGCCCTGGTGGCGAAGTTCCTGCAGACCACCGACCCGGTCCACAAGATCTCGATTATCCCCCGCGGCCGGGCCCTGGGCTACGTACTCACCCTGCCACTGGAGGACCGGTATCTGGTGACCAAGCAGGAGCTGCTGGACCGCATCACCCACGCCCTGGGCGGGCGCGCTGCGGAAAAGGTGGTCTTCAACGAGATCAGCACCGGCGCGGAAAACGACCTGGAGACCGCCACCAAGCTGGCGCGCCGCATGGTGACGGAGTACGGCATGAGCGAGGAACTAGGCAACATGGCCTACGGCACCAAGGAGGAGATGGTCTTCCTTGGCCGTGACATCGCCCGGGAGCGCAACTACTCGGAAGAGGTGGCCTCCGCCATCGATCGCGAGGTGCGCAAGATCATGAACCAGTGCTACCAGGCCGCTGACGAGATTCTTCGCCAGAACCGCAAGAAGCTGGATCGTCTGGCCGAGGTTCTGCTCGAACGGGAGACCATTGAGGGCAACCAGTTGGACGAGATTCTGGCTCAGGTGGAGGAGCGGGCCAGCTAGGCGCTGCTTCCAGGCACATAAGCACAGGCAACGAAGTTCGAGCCCGCGCCGGCAGCCGGAACTCCCGGGCCGCCACGCGGGCTTTCTCTTGCCGCCGGGAGGTTGCTCGTTGTGGAACCCTACCGCCATTTCGCCTCCATCTACGACTACGTGATGGACACGGTGCCCTACGACGAATGGGTGGCCTTTGTGGTCTCCCGGCTGGCTCAGGACCAGCGGCCGCGCCGCATCCTGGACGCCTGCTGCGGCACGGGCAACGTCTCCGTGCGCCTGGCCCGGGCCGGATTCCGGGTGGTGGGCGTGGACCGGTCCCTCTCCATGCTGCAGATGGCTGAAGAAAAAGGGCGCCGGCTGGTCGAGGGGGGCGAGGTGCCTCCTCACGCTCTGGCCTGGGTCTGCCAGGATGTGCGGGCGCTGCGGCTGGAGCAGCCGGTGGACGCGGCGGTCTGCCTCTACGACAGCCTGAACTACCTCCTGACGCCGGAGGACTTGCAGCAGGCTCTGAACGCCATGGCAGGGGCCGTGCGGCCAGGCGGACTGCTGGTCTTTGACGTCTACCAGCGCTGGGACCCCGACCAGCAGGTGCCACCCAAGCAGATCATCCAGGGCGCGGGCTGGTCACTCATCTGGGAGAACGACTTTGACCGCCGCACGCGCCACTGGCGCACCAACCTGAAGGGCGTGGTGCGGGAGGGCCACCGGCGCCACCGCTTCACCGAGGAACACGTGGAGAGGGCCTACAGCCTGGCCCAGGTAAGGAAGGCCCTGGCCGGCGCGGGGCTGCGCGAGGTCAGAGCCTTTGACGGGTTTGCGGACCATCCCGCGGATCGCTACACAACGCGCGTCGTCTACCAAGCCAGAAAACCGGCGTGGGCCGAACAAAGAAAACCAAAACCCCGTTGCCGGGGTTTTGGACAAGAGACTATGGAATGAATCTAGTCCGCTGCGGACGAGCCGCTGGGGCTGATGACGTAGCGGCACGAGTTCTGTCCCGAAGACTGGCACTCCTGCCGCTCCACCCTGGCGCCAAGGATGCGCTCGAACAGGTCCCGCTCGTAACGGCAGGCCTGCGGGTAGTGAAGCGCCACGCCCAGGATGCCGCAGTTGTGCTCGTTCAGGATAAAGGTGTCATCGGAGACCTCTTCAAACGAGGTCATGGAGCCGTTCTCATCCAGCGCCTGGGCCAGCTGGTTCACCCGGGTCTTGAGGTCGGGCGCCGAGACCTTCTGCTTGAACTGGGCCGCCAGCTTCTCGGCGCGGCGGCGGAACATCTCGTCCACCACGTCATCGCCCTGGGTGGCCTGCAGGTCATCCAGCAGGGTGAGAGCGAAGGACTCATAGCTCTGCGGAAAATACTCCCGAGCCGCAACCGTTAGGGAGTACAGGTGGCTTGGCCTGCCCAGGCCCCTGCGAACGGCCTGGCAGGAAACAAGGCCGTCTTTTTCCAAGATATTCAAGTGCTGGCGCACACCCATGGGCGTGATGCTGAGGTGGCCGGCCATCTGGTCGACGCTCAGACTGCCGTGACGCTTCAGCAACTCCAGAATCTCATCGCGGGTGGAGCGCTTTCCGATTTTCATTGTGAGCGCACGCTCCCTTTTAATCCAACATGCTACACCCATTTTAGCACTTGCCCTTCCCGATGTAAACTTCACACAGTTTTTACTGCCCATGCTCACTGCATTTACCTGGGCCAGGGGGCGCATGCTATACTGTTTTTCGCCAAGGACTCCATTCCAAGGAGGCGAAAGCCCTGAAGAACGTGTTTTTTACCGGCCCGGCCGGCGTGGGCAAGACCACGCTGGTCAAGAAGGCGGTTCGGCGCCTGGGCGACCGCGCAGGCGGCTTCTACCTGGACGAGGCCCCGAAAGGAGAGGCACCGCATCTCCGCCTGGTGACCCTGGACGGTCGGGAGGGCCTGCTGGCCAGCCGCGACCTGCCCAGTCCGGTGCAGGTGGGTCCGTGGCACGTTGACGTGGACGTTCTGGAGAGGCTGGGCGTCGCCGCCGTCAGGTCGGCTGCCGAGGCCCGGCGCGTGGTGATTGTGGACGAGATCTCGCCGGTCTCGCTGGCGGCCGGTGGGCTGGCCCAGGCGGTGGAGGAGGCCCTGTCCGGAGCCGAGCCGGTTCTGGGCACCATTTCCCCCCAGGCGCATCCGGTGCTGGATGCCATCCGGGCCCGCCAGGACACGCTGGTGCTGGACGTCACCGCGGCTAACCGCGACCAGCTGCTGGAGCGGGTCTGGGCGGGACTCAAGCTGCCGCAGGAAAGCCTGGCAGACGTTCAGCGCCGGGTGGACAAGCAGCGGGAACGGGCCGCACGCTACGCGGAGCAGAACCGGCTGAGCCTCTCCGGCATCTCGGGGCAGGTGCGCGGGGACCACGGCACCTATGAGGTGTCCTGGCAGGGCGGCCAGTGGCACTGCAGCTGTTCCTTCTTCCTGAAGTATGCCACCTGCGCCCACACCATGGCAGCGGAGAAATCGCTCCAGACGTGGCTGCCCGTGACGCCCCGGAGGTCAAGCACTGACCCCCTGAACCCCTGGCACAGGGCAGTTTAGGCGAACCCTGCCTCTATGGCGCTGGGTTCTATAGGGGAGAGGGGCCGGCGGCCGCCGGCCCCCCCTTTTTCGCTGGACCAGAAGGAACGGGGCTATTGTTAGCCAATAATCCGTAGACAAGGAGGTGGAACAAGTTGACAAACCGCCTGGCACGCCTTCGCCTCATGGCACAGGAGACCGGCCTGGCCGCTGTAGCCGTAATGCCCGGCCCGAATTTCCGCTACCTTACCGGCACCCAGATGATGCTCTCGGAGCGCCCGGTACTGCTGCTTTTGCCCGCATCCGGAGAACCTGCGGCCCTGTGCCCGGCCTTTGAGGCCGAGCGCGTGCGGGAAGCGGGAATCGACAGGGTCTTTACCTACACGGACGAAACGGGACCGGCGCCGGCCGCCGCGGCTGCGGTGAGGTTCCTCAACCTGTCCCGGGACGCACGCTGGGGCCTTGAGTACCGCCACCTCCGTCTGCTGGAGCGCGAACTGCTGGCGGTCGGCCTGGCTGAGAGCGGGCTGGAACTTGCCTATGAAGACGCCGGCCAACTGCTGGCGGCCCTGCGGATGCGCAAGGACCAGGCGGAGGTAGAGGCCATGGCGCGAGCGGCGGCCCTCACCGACGAGGGCATGCGGCTGGCCCGCGATGCCATCCGACCCGGCGTCAGTGAACTGGACGTGCTGGACGCCGTTGCCGCCGGATTGAAGCGGGCAGGCCTGAGGAGCGAGCCCGAGATTCTGGTGGCTTCGGGGCCACGGGCCGCGGTACCCCACGCTGAGGCCTCGGAGCGCGTCATGGAGGAAGGCGACCTGTGCTGGGTTGACCTGGTCCTGACCTGGGACGGCTACGTGGGCGACATCACCCGCACCTTTGCGGTGGGCCGCCTCGAGACTGTGCCTGAGGACCTGCGCCGAATCTACGCCGTGGTCGAAGAGGCGCAGGCCCGGGGGCGCGAGGCGGCCCGGCCCGGCGCCAGCGGCGCCCAGGTGGACGCGGCCGCCCGCCGCGTTATCGACGCCGCCGGTTACGGCCCCTACTTCACACACCGTACGGGCCACGGCATCGGTCTGGACGTCCACGAGGACCCCTACATGGTGGCCGGTGCGGAGCAGCCCCTGGAAGAGGGCATGGCCTTCACGGTGGAGCCGGGCATCTACCTGCCGGGAAGGGGCGGCGTCCGCATCGAGGACGACGTGGTTCTGGTACCGGGAGGCGCCCGGGTGCTGACCGGGTACCCGCGGCACCTCACCGGCTCGGCTTAGGTTCCGTCGCCGCAGTAGCCGGTCCGGGGATGTCTGTCCCCGCCGCCGGCGAACCGCGCACTCGCCGCATGCAAGCGACTGGCAGGCGAATACTATTGGGGATATTCGACCAATCGGCCCCCCGACGGGTTCGCTTGGCCACGAATGGAGGGACCGGGTTGGCTGGCGATTTCCTGGAGAGAAAGCTCAGGAACGGCGTCACACTGCACGTTTGGCCCACGCCCAAGTTCAAGACCACCACCATGCAGGCGTTCCTGCACCGGCCCCTGCAGCGCAGCACGGCTGCGGAGACGGCCCTTCTGCCCATGGTCCTGAGGCGCGGTACGCGCCGTTTTCCGAAGACCATCGACCTCTGGCGGCACCTGGACCACCTGTACGGGGCCGAGCTGGGGGGCGACATCCTGAAGAAGGGCGAGCGCCAGATCGTCAACCTGGGCGTCAGCCTGGCCAACGAGCGGTACCTTGGCACCACCGAGAACCTGCTGGAACAGGGCCTGGCCCTCCTGTCCGAGGCGCTGTTGGACCCCGCCCGAGACGGTGAGGCCTTTCGCGCCGATTATGTGGAGCAGGAGAAGGATAACCTGAAGCGGCAGATCGAGTCGCTCTTCAACGACAAGATTCATTACTCCATGAACCGCTGCTACCAGGAGATGTGCGAGGGCGAACCCTTCGCCGTCTACAAGTATGGCCTGGCTGAGGATGTGGCCGCCATCACGCCGGAGGGGCTGTATCGCCACTATGCCGACGTGCTGAGGACGAGCCCCATGGACCTGTTTGTGGCCGGCGACGTGGATCCGGACGGCCTTCAGATCCTGGCGGAGCGCTATTTTGACTTCCAGCGGACGGAGACCCGGGTGCCGCCTCCCACCCAGGTGCGGTCACAGGCCCGTTCGCCGATGCACCGGGTGGTGGAGCCGCAGGACGTCACCCAGGGCAAACTCTGTATTGGGTTCCGCACCGGCGTCACGCGGGCGGACCGGGACTGGTACCCGCTGGTAGTGGGCAACGGCGTGATGGGCGGCTATGCCCACAGCAAGCTGTTTACCTACGTGCGGGAGAAAGCCAGCCTGTGCTACTACGCCTACTCCAGCCTGGAGGGCCTGAAGGGCGTGGGCCTCATCTATTCCGGAATCGAGGTGGCTAACTACCAGAAGGCCCTGGACCTCATTCAGAAGCAGGTGGAGGACACCCAGGCGGGACACATCACCGACTACGAGCTGGACGCCACCAAGAAGGCCATCATCCGGGACCTTCAGTCCGGCGAGGACAGCCCGGAGCAGAAGATGGCGGCGGCACTGGACATGGTCATCAGCGGCGCCAGCGAGACCACGGAGGAGCGCATTGCCCGCTTCCGCAACGTGACCCGTGACCAGGCCGCCGCCGGGGCGCGCCACATCCAGTTGGACACGATCTACTTCCTGCGCGACCAGGCGCCGGACCGGCAGCCGGCCGAGATGGCGGCCACCGCCCGGTCCTAGAGAGGAGGATAGGCATGCCGGTTCTTGAGAGCCCCGTGCTGCGCGAAGCGCTGCACAGCCAGCGCCTGCCCTCCGGGCTGCAGGTCTACGTCCTTCCCAAACCGGGGTTCGCTCGCAAGTACGCCACCTTTGCCACGCGCTACGGTTCCATTGACTCAAAGTTCATTGTGCCGGGTGAAACCGAGCCCCTGAGCGTGCCGGACGGCATTGCCCACTTCCTGGAGCACAAGCTCTTCGAGGAGGAGCACGGCAACGTTTTCGACGACTTCGCCAAGTTGGGCGCCAACTGCAACGCCTACACCGACTACACCAGCACTACCTACCTCTTCTCCTGCGTGGATCACTTCAGCGAATGCCTGGAGATCCTCCTGGACTTCGTTCAGCGCCCCTACTTCACGGACAAGAACGTGGAGAAGGAGAAGGGCATCATCACCCAGGAACTGCTTATGTACCAGGACGACCCCGGCAACCGCGTCCGCACGGGCATGCTGGAGGCCCTGTACAACCGCCACCCCATCCGCATCGATATCGGCGGCACGCCGGAGTCCGTCAGCCGCATTACGAAAGACCTGCTCTACCGGTGCTATCGAACCTTCTACCATCCCTCCAACATGGTCCTGTTCGTGGTGGGGGACGTGGATCCGGAGCAGGTGATGTCCCAGGTGGAGGCCAATCAGGCGGGCAAGGACTATCAGGTTCAGAGCGAGATCACGCGGCTCTTCCCGGAGGAGCCGGCCGCTGTGGCTCAGGCCAGGAAGGTCCAGGTTATGGCCGTGGCCCAGCCCATGTATCGCCTGGGGTTCAAGGACGCGCGCCTGGGGCTGTGGGGCGTTGACCTGGCGGTCCGGGACGCCGCCACGCGCATTGCGCTGGAGGCTCTGGTGGGCATGGGTTCGCCCCTATTCCAGTCCCTCTACGAGGAGGGGCTGGTGGACCTGGGCTTTGGCGCCGATTACCATGGTGACAGGGATTTCGGCTACTGCACCCTGGGCGGTGACACCAAGGACCCGGAGCGCCTGAACCAGCGGCTACTGAAGGGCGCGCTGGAAATGGCGGAGAAGGGCATCGCGCCGGAGGACTTTGACCGGGCCCACCGCAAGTTTCACGGCGACACCCTGCGCCTGTTCAACAACTTCAGCGGCCTGGCCTACTTCTTCAACCACTGGCTGTTCAAAGGCGTGACCCTCTTCGACTACCTGGACGTAGTGGCCAGGCTGACGGCTGACGACGTCAACCGGCGGGCGCGCGAGATCTTCCGGGCGGACAATCACGCGGTGTCCACGGTGGTTCCCAAGTAATGGATCCGGTCTCGCACGCCCTGATGGGGGCGGCCATCGGCTCGCTGGCTCGCAGTTCAGACCCGGCGGTGGTCCAGGCGGCCTACTGGTCATCCATGGCCGGCGGCGTCGTCCCCGACGTGGACATTGTCGTGCGGTACGTGGGCGGTGAGATGGCCTACCTGGCCTACCACCGAAGCTGGACGCATTCGCTGCCCGGGGTCGTGGGCCTTCCGGCCGCCGTGGCCGTGTTGCTGAAGTGGGCCTTTCCCACGGTGCCCTGGCTGGTTTTGTTTCTGTGGGCCCTGGCGGGCGCCCTGAGCCACGTCTTCCTGGACGTCACCAACGCCTATGGGACCATGGCCCTGCTTCCCTGGTCCCGGCGAAAGCTGGCTCTGGACATCACCATGCTGGTGGACCTGCCGCTGGTGGGCCTGGTTCTGGCCGCCATACTCTGGACGCGGGCCCACCCGGAGCAGCGGGTGGCGGCGTTCAGCACGGCCCTGGGCCTGTTTCTCGCCTACCTGGTCGTGCGCTACATCTTGCACCAGCGGCTGCTGCGGGCAGCCTGGAAGCGGTTCGCCGGCAGGCGGCCCACGGCCATCTCCATCATGCCGGGGATGGTCGGCCTCCTCACCTGGTACCTGCTGGTGGAGACGCCAGAGCGCTACCTGGTGGGATCGGTGCGCGTGCCGGGCAGTTGCTGGCACATCAGCCGCACCTTTGAGCGCAGGGGGGAAGACGACACCGTGGCAGCGGCGCGGCGGCACCCCGCCGCCGGCACCTTCCTGGCCTTCGCGCGTCACCCGCACGTGGAGACGCGCCGTCAGGGAGACAGGGTCTACGTGACCTGGGGTGACCTGCGCTTTCTCTTCCGCGACCGTCCCGTCTTGACGCTGACCGTTGTGCTGGACCAGGACAACCGGCCCCTGGATGCGCGCCTGGGGCGCGGCTACGGCCGGCCGGAGGCGAAGGGCGGCGCCCGCGCCTGAGGGCGTCTGGACGGCAACAACACTATTGTCAGAACCTTTTGGGTCTGGTATCGTAGAGGCACGGATACGCTGGTCGAGAGAGGAAGCTGCCCATGCGAGCAGCAATAGGGGGCCCTGCGGGCCCTCAGGGACAGGCGGCCTGCCGCCATCGTTCTACACAGCGTCCGCTTCATGAAGAGCCCGACAGGGGGCTGGACCTTCAGTGGTCCAGCCCCTTTTGTACTTTAAAGGATTGCCCAGGGCGGATGACTCCGCAGCCCAGGAGGCGAACATGAGCCACATGACCTTGTTCATTGACGGCGAACAATTGAAGTTGGACGACCTGGCCCGGGTGGCCCGAGGACTTCCCGACAGCGACTCCTGGCCCCAGGTGGCCCTGGCCCCGCAGTCGCTGGACCGGCTCAGGCTGTCCCGCGGCCTGGTGGATCGCATCGTGGCCGAGGAGCGTCCGGTCTACGGGATCACCACCGGTTTCGGCAAGTTCAGCGAGATTGCCATCTCCCGGCATGAGACCGAGGAACTGCAGGCGAACCTGATCATGAGCCACGCCGCAGGCGTGGGCCCCCTGCTGCCGCGGGATGCGGTGCGGGCGGCCATGCTTCTGCGGGCCAACACCCTGGCCAAGGGCTTCTCCGGAGTTCGCCCGGAGGTTGTGGACCTGCTGGTGGCCATGTTGAACCGGGGCGTGCATCCCCTGATCCCTTCCCAGGGCTCTCTGGGAGCAAGCGGCGACCTGGCTCCCCTGGCGCACATGGCGCTGGTGCTGATCGGCCAGGGTGAGGCGGAACTCGCCCCCGGGCCGGGCCAGGCCGGTGAGCGGCTGCCCGGGCTGGAGGCCCTGCGCCGCGCCGGTCTGGCCCCGCTGCGCCTGACCGCCAAGGAGGGACTGGCCCTGATCAACGGCACCCAAGTGCTCACGGCCGTGGGCGCCCTGGCGGTCCGCGATGCACAGGTGCTGGCCCAAACGGCCGACGTGGTCGCGGCCCTGACCATGGAGGCCCTGCAGGCCATCGGCGCCGCCCTGGACCCCCGCCTGGCCGCGGTGCGGCCGCACCCCGGACAGGCTGTGACCGCCGCCAACCTGCGGCGGCTGCTGGAGGGCAGCGGCAACATCACCCGGCCGGGGGAGGAGCGGGTGCAGGACGCCTACTCCCTGCGCTGCATCCCCCAGGTGCACGGCGCCTCGCGCGACGCGCTGGAGCACGTGGACGCCATTGTGCTGCGGGAAATGAACGCCGCCACCGACAACCCGCTCATCTTCCCGCCCGCCGGTCCGGACGACGTGGGCGGCTTTCCGGCGGATGAATCCGGCAGCGGCCCCGACGCCTGGGCCGCCTGGGACGCGGACGTGGTCTCGGGGGGCAACTTTCACGGGCAGCCCGTCGCCCTGGCGTTCGACTACCTGGGCATCGCCGCGGCCGAGTGGGCCAGCATCAGTGAACGCCGCACAGAGCGGCTGGTCAACCCGCACCTGTCCGGTCTGCCGGCCTTCCTGACCCGCTACGGCGGCCTGCACTCCGGCCTCATGATCCTGCAGTACACTGCAGCCGCGCTGGTGTCGGAGAACAAGGTGCTGGCTCACCCGGCCAGCGTGGACTCCATCCCCACCTCGGCCGGCCAGGAGGACCACGTGAGCATGGGGGCCATTGCCGCCCGCAAGGCCCGCCGGATTGTGGACAATGCGGTGCGCGTCCTGGGCGTGGAGTTGCTCTGCGCCTGCCAGGCCCTGGACCTGGCCGCGCCCACGGGCGGGGCCGCCGCGCTGGGCCGGGGCACCGCCGCCGCCTACCGCCGCCTCCGCAGCGAGGTGCCGGCTCTGGACGCAGACCGGCCCCAGGCCCCGGACATGGAGGCGGCCGCGCGCCTGGTGGTCGGCGGCGACCTGCTGGCCGCCGCGGAGCGGGAGGTCGGCCCCCTGTCTTGACGTTCTTGACTGCCCTCACCGGGCATATCACATGAGAAGTGGAGGAACAGCCATGGAAGGAGCGCGTCCCGTCCGTGCCCCGCGCGGCACCTCGCTTATCTGTCGGAGCTGGCCGCAGGAAGCGGCCATGCGCATGCTCATGAACAACCTGGACCCGGCGGTGGCGGAGCGGCCCGACGACCTGGTGGTGTACGGCGGCACCGGCCGGGCCGCCCGCACCTGGCAGGCCTTTGACGCCATCGTCCGGACGCTGCAGGACCTGAAGGACGACGAGACCCTCCTGGTCCAATCCGGCAAGCCGGTGGGCGTCTTCCGCACCCACGAGATGGCGCCGCGGGTTCTCATCGCCAACTCCAACCTGGTCCCGCACTGGGGGACGTGGGAGCACTTCTGGGAGCTGGAGAAGAAGGGTCTGATGATGTACGGCCAGATGACGGCCGGAAGCTGGATCTACATCGGCACCCAGGGTATCATCCAGGGCACCTACGAGACCTTTGCCGAGGCCGCCCGCCAGCACTTCGGCGGCAGCCTGAAGGGCCGCCTGGTGGTCACCGCCGGCCTGGGCGGCATGGGCGGGGCCCAGCCGCTGGCCATCACGATGAACGAGGGCGTGGTCCTGGCGGTGGAGGTCGATCCCCACCGCATTCAGCGGCGCATCCAGACCGGCTACTGCCAGCGGTGGACGGACTCACTGGACCAGGCCGTCCGCTGGGTGACGGAGGCGCGGGAACAGGGAACGCCCTTGTCTGTGGCCCTGCTGGGCAACGCGGCCGAGGTGCTGCCGGAGATGGTGCGCCGGGGCATCAAGCCGGACGCCGTCACCGACCAGACGTCCGCCCACGACCCGCTGAACGGCTACATCCCCGCCGGCCTCTCCCTGGAGGAAGCGGCGGTCCTGCGCCGCGGCGACCCGGAGGAGTATATCCGCCGGGCGCGGGCCAGCATGGTGCGCCACGTGCAGGCCATGCTGGACTGGCACCATGCCGGCGCCGTGGTCTTCGATTACGGCAACAACATCCGCCAGCAGGCAAAGATGGGCGGACTGGAGAACGCCTTCGACTTCCCCGGCTTCGTGCCCGCCTTCATCCGGCCGCTGTTCTGCGAGGGCAAGGGCCCCTTCCGCTGGGTGGCCCTGTCCGGCGACCCCGAGGACATCCATAAGACCGACGAGGCGGTGCTGCGGGAGTTCCCGCGGAATGAGGCCCTGGTCCGCTGGATCCGGTTGGCGCACGACCGCATCCAGTTCCAGGGGTTGCCCGCGCGCATCGCCTGGCTGGGCTACGGAGAGCGGGCCCACCTGGGCCTCATCTTCAACGAGATGGTGCGCAAGGGCGAACTGAAGGGGCCCATCGTCATCGGCCGCGACCATCTGGACGCCGGTTCCGTGGCCTCTCCCTTCCGCGAGACGGAGGGCATGAAGGACGGCTCCGACGCGGTGGCCGACTGGCCTATCCTCAACGCCCTGCTGAACACCGCGGCAGGGGCCCACTGGGTTTCCGTCCACCACGGCGGCGGCGTGGGCATTGGATACTCGCTGCACGCCGGCATGGTGGTGGTGGCTGACGGCACCGACAACGCACGCCAGAGACTGGAGCGCGTCCTGACCACCGACCCCGGCACCGGGGTGATGCGTCACGTGGACGCGGGGTATGACCTGGCCGTCAAGACCGCCCGCGAGCGGGGCGTTCGCATCCCCATGCTCTAGGCGGCGGCCCTCCTGTCCCGGCGGCAAGGACAGGAGGGCGTTATGCGCATCGTCACCTTATCCAGGAGGATCGCCGTTCCCGTCCTGGCCCTGGCGGCCCTGACGGCCGCCCTCTGGGCCGGGGTCTCCATCGACCGCCCCCTCAGCTACCAGGCCGTCGGGGTGGCCGTCTCCGGGGCTTGGGGTTCGGGTGAAGGGCAGTTCGGCCAGGGGGCCGGGCGCGACGGCCTGACCTACGGCCCGCACAGCTTTGCCGTGGACGGCGCCGGCACGGTCTACGTCCTGGACGGGGCCAACCAGCGCCTGCAGCGCTTCAACAGGGACGGCAAGCTTACCGGCCTGCTGGCCCTGCAGGGTGCGAATGGCGCTTCGCTGCAGGGCGCCGACGACCTCACCGTCGACGGCCAGGGCGGGATCTGGCTGGTCGACAACCTGCGGGGGCGCCTGGCCTATTTCCAGCCTGGCGGGCAGCTGCACGAGCTGCGGCTGTTCGGCGAGACCCGGGGCGCCCTGCTGGAGCGGGCGGGACAGATTCAGCCGCTGTCCCGGGGCGTCCTCTGGAGCCTCTCCGTGATCACATCGGAGGAGGCCCTCTACCAGGTCAAGAGGGTTGGCGCATACGGCCAGGCGGCGGAGGAGGTCTTCCGGACCTCGCTGTCCAAGATGGGCACAGGCGGGCCCCTGCCCACGGGCCTGGCGGTCGCCGGTGATCAGACTTTCCTGCTGCTGCCCGTGCCGGGCGAGCCCGGCGCGGCTCTGGTGAAGCAGGTGTCGGCGGACGGGCAGGGCCGGTCCTGGAAGGTCCCCGCCCTGGACGAGGCCGACCTCCGGCTGCCCGCCGAACTGCTGGGCCTGGACGGCAAGGGCCGGACCTACCTGGGCGTGTGGGCAAAGGGCAGCCTGCACCTGCGGGTCTTTGACCCTTCGGGGCAGATGCTGGTCCGGCAGGTGCTGCCCGCCGGCCGCGAACCGCGAAGCCTTGCCTACGCCCGCGTGAGCTCCGCCGGCGAGCTGTACCTGGCCGATCTGGGAGCGGCCGGCTACACCATCACGCGCTACCGTCCGGTGCAGGGGTGGCGCCTGCGTCCCGCCTGGACCAAACCGTAAAGGCAGCCACACGAAACCCGGCCCCGCCGTGGGGCCGGTCCGTTGACACCAACCCGGGACAAGCCCCCTGAGGCGGAGTCCCCCTGCGGCAGAGGCCCGAAAGGGCCGGGCCCCGCGAGGCGGAAGCCCAGGGATACGGGCCCGAGACAAAGGAGAAGAGACCGTGCCCAAGCTCATGGAATGCGTGCCCAATTTCAGCGAGGGGCGCCGTCCCGAGATTGTCACCGCCATTGTTTCCGCCATGCAGGCCGTGCCCGCCGTCAGGGTGCTGGACTTCTCGTCCGACGCGGACCACAACCGGTCCGTTGTCACCCTGGTAGGCGAGCCCGACGCCCTGGTGGAGGCGGCCTTCCGCGGGGCGGAGGCGGCATCCCGACTCATTGACCTGACGCAGCACAGGGGCAACCACCCCCGCATGGGGGCAACGGACGTCGTCCCCTTTGTGCCGGTGCGGGACTGCACCATGGACGACGCCGTGGCCGCGGCCCGGCGGCTGGGCGAGCGCCTGGGCAGCGAGCTGTCCATCCCCGTGTACCTGTACGAGTCCGCCGCCACCCGGCCGGAGCGCAGAAATCTGGCCGACGTGCGGCGCGGCGAGTTTGAAGGGCTGCGGGAGGAGATCGGCCGGCCGGAGCGCCAGCCCGACTTCGGCCCGGCTTGCGTGCACCCCAGCGCCGGCGCCACCGCCGTGGGCGCGCGCCCCTTTCTGGTAGCCTTCAACGTCAACCTGGGCACGAAAGATGTAGCCGTGGCCAAGCGCATTGCCAGAGCGGTGCGCGGTTCCTCGGGGGGCTTCGTCAACTGCAAGGCCCTGGGACTGTACCTGGAGGCGGAGGGCGTGTGCCAGGTCAGCATGAACATGACCGACTTCACCCACACCTCCCTGCACCACGTCTTTGAGTTCGTCCGGCGGGAGGCGGAGCACCAGGGCGTACCCGTGGTGGGCAGCGAGATTGTGGGCCTGGTGCCGGAGGCCGCCCTGCTGGCGGCGGCGCGCTACTACCTGCGGCTCTGGACCTTTGACGAGGCGCAGATCCTGGAGCGGAGGCTGGCGGATGACTGACGTCCGTGAGAACTCCACAGGCTTCGCCGACCTGGTGGTCCTGCACGGCCGGGTCTTCACCCTGGCCGGATTCAGCCGCGAACCGGCCCGCGGGCCGGCCATGGAACGGCTGGGCCTGATCGATAACGGTTACGTGGCCGTCCGCGGCGACCGCATTGTGGCCACCGGCGAGGCGGACCGCTTGCCGACGTCGCTGCTGGGGCCGGAGACGCGCCTGCTGGACGCGGGCGGGCGGGCCGTCATTCCCGGCTTCGTCGACCCCCACACCCACCTGGTGTACGCCGGCACGCGCGCCGGCGAGTTTGCCCAGCGCCTGCGCGGCGCAAGCTACCTGGAGATTCTGGCCGCCGGCGGCGGCATTCTGAGTACGGTGACCGCCACCCGGGCGGCTTCCGAGGAGGAGCTGGCGGAGCAGGCGGTGCGGCGGCTGCGCCGCTTCCTTCTGGCCGGTACCACCACGGTGGAGGTCAAGAGCGGCTACGGCCTGGACCGGGAGACGGAGCTGAAGCAGCTTCGCGTGGTGCGCCATCTGCGGCGGATGCTGCCCATGGACCTGGTACCCACCTTCCTGGGGGCCCACGCCGTTCCGGCCGAGTACCGCCACAGACGGCAGGCCTACGTGGACCTGCTGGTGGACGCCATGCTGCCCATCGTGGCGGCGGAGGGCCTGGCGGAGTTCGCGGACGTCTTCTGCGAGGAAGGCGTGTTTGACCCGGACGAGACCCGGAGCATCCTCCGCCGCGCCCGCCAGTTGGGGCTGGGGCTCAAGCTGCACGCGGACGAGTTGGTGGCGGCGTTCGGCGGCGCCGAACTGGCGGCGGAGCTGGGCGCCACCTCCGCCGACCACCTGCTGCACGCGTCAGAAGAAGGCCTGGCCGCCATGGCCCGGGCGGGCACGGTGGCCGTGCTCCTGCCGGGCACCGCCTTCTTCCTGCGCGCGGGGCGCTACGCCCCCGCCAGGCGCATGGTGGAGATGGGCCTGCCCGTAGCGCTGGCCACGGACCACAACCCCGGCACCTGCACCCTGGAGTCCATGGCCCAGGTTATGGGCCTGGCCGCTCTGGAGATGGGGCTGACGCCGGCGGAGGCGCTGACTGCAGCCACCATCAACGCGGCCCACGCCGTGGGGCGGCAGGGCGAGGCGGGCAGCTTGGAGCCCGGGAAGAGGGCCGACCTGCTTGTCCTGGATGGCGAGGGCCCGGAGGACATCGTCTATCGCTTCGGCACCAACCTGGTGGACCGGGTGGTGGCGCAGGGGCGCCTGTCAGCGTCAGGCGGCCTGCTCCTGGAAGGAGGAACGACCCATGACGGACCAGACGGCACCGCTTCATGATCTGAAGGTGGGAGACTTCCTGGACGCCCTGGCGTCCGGCGCACCCGCCCCCGGCGGCGGCGCCGCCGCCGCCCTCACGGGGGCCATGGCTGCGGCCCTGGTGGCCATGGTGGGCGGCCTCACGGTGGGGCGTGAGAAGTACCGGGAGGTGGAGAGCCGGATGCAGGCGGCCCGGGAGCGGGCCACTGTGGCCAGGGCCAACTTCCTGCTGCTGGCCGACCGTGACCAGGGCGCCTTCCGAAGCGTGATGGCAGCGTACGCTCTGCCCAAGGGCACGGAGGAGGAGAAGGCCGCGCGCCAGGCGGCCATCCAGGAGGCGCTGAAGGAAGCCACGCGCGTGCCTCTGTCCACCCTCCAGCAGGCCCTGGAGATTCTGCCCGACGCCCTGGACGTGATCGAGCACGGCAACGCCAACGCTCGCAGCGACGGCGCCAGCGGCTACTTCCTGGCCCAGGCGGCCCTGGACGGGGCTCTGCTCAACGTGAAGATCAACCTGGAGACGATTAAGGACGAGGGGTTCCGCCAGGCCACCCGCGAGCAGGTCGGCCAGGCGCTGAAGGAGCGCAGGGCGCAGGGGGAGCGCGCCGCCGCTCTGATGGCACGCTTCTTCCCGGACTGATGCGCCGCTATCGCCGGGCGGTCAGCGCCGCCCATGGCGTTCCCGCGGGGGTCGGGCTGCCCCTGCCCGGGAATGCACCAGCCCTTCCGGCGGACAACCGTCAGCGGCCGGCCCCTGGCGGACAGCCCCTAGTGGAATTCCGTGAAAGTTCCAGGTATGATGTTCCTTGGGAACAGCTTCACGAGTGGTCCTGACTCGGCCGGCGTCTGGGCGAAGTGCCGAAAGCAGGACCCGCCCTGTCCCAGCGGCGGCGGCAAGCGGCCCGGGTTGTCGCAGAGAGCCGCGGGAAGACTGGTAGGGTGGATCCGGGCAATCGGAAACCGCCTGCCCGGCGGGCAGGCGAAGGAGGCCAGCGGGATGCCGGTCGATGTGATGAAGACGGACATCGAGATTGCGCAAGAGGCTCGCATGAAGCCCATCGTGGAGATCGCCGAGGCGATCGGTCTGGAGCCGGACGACCTGGAACTGTACGGCAAGTACAAGGCCAAGGTGACCTTTGAGGCCATCGAGAGGCTGAAGGACCGTCCGGACGGCAAGCTGGTGCTGGTCACGGCCATCACCCCCACCCCGGCCGGCGAGGGCAAGACCACGACCACCGTGGGCCTGGGCCAGGCCCTGTGGAAGATGGGCAGGAAGGCCATCATCGCCCTGCGGGAGCCCTCCCTGGGCCCCAGCTTCGGCATCAAGGGCGGCGCCGCCGGCGGCGGCTACTCGCAGGTGGTTCCCATGGAGGATATCAACCTGCACTTCACCGGCGACATCCACGCCATCACCACCGCCAACAACCTGCTTTCGGCCATGATCGACAACCACATCCAGCAGGGCAACGCCCTGGGCCTGGACCCGCGGCAGATCACCTGGACGCGCTGCGTTGACTTGAACGACCGGGCCTTGCGCCATATCGTGGTGGGACTGGGCGGCAAGGCCGACGGCGTGCCCCGAGAGGACAGCTTCAAGATCACCGTGGCCTCCGAGGTCATGGCCATCCTCTGCCTGGCCACGGACCTGGCGGACCTGAAGGAACGCCTGGGCCGCATCATCGTCGGCTACACCTATGACGGCCGGGCCGTCACCGCTCACGACCTCAAGGCGGACGGCTCCATGGCCCTGCTGCTGAAGGACGCCATCAAGCCCAACCTGGTGCAGACGCTGGAGAACACGCCGGCATTCGTGCACGGCGGCCCCTTCGCCAACATCGCCCACGGGACCAACTCGGTCACCGCCACGCGCCTGGCCATGAAACTGGGCGACTACGTCATCACGGAGGCCGGCTTCGGCGCCGACCTGGGGGCGGAGAAGTTCATCAACATCGTCTCGCGCATGGCCGGCTACAAGCCGGCGGCGGGCGTGGTGGTGGCCACGGTCCGAGCCCTGAAGATGCACGGCGGCGTGGCCAAGGAGGATCTCAAGACCCCCAACGCCGACGCCGTGGCCCGGGGCTTCGCCAACCTCAAGAAGCACGTGGAGAATGTTCAGTCCTGGGGCCTTCCCACCATTGTTGCGGTCAATAAGTTCCCCACCGATTCGAAGGAAGAGGTGGAGACCGTCATCCGTCTCTGCCGGGAGGCGGGCATGCCGGTGGCCCTGTCCGACGTCTTCGCCAGGGGCGGTGACGGCGGCATGGAGCTGGCCCAGGTCCTGATGGACGTGGTGGAGGGCGGCAAGCCCGCGGCGCCCGCCTTCACCTATGACCTGGACCTGCCCATCCAGCAGAAGATCGGGCTGATTGCGCGCCAGGTGTACGGCGCCTCGGACGTGGAGTTCAGCAAGGAGGCCGAGCGCGATATCAAGCGCATCGTCAAGCTGGGACTCGACAAGATGCCCATCTGCATGGCCAAAACCCAGTACTCGCTGTCCGACGACCCCAGCCGCCTGGGACGGCCGGAGAATTTCACCATCACCGTCCGCGAGGTCAGGCCGTCGGCCGGCGCCGGCTTTCTGGTGGCCCTGACCGGCGAGATCATGACCATGCCCGGCCTGCCCAAGGTGCCGGCGGCGGAGGCCATTGACATCGAGCCTTCGGGGAAGATCGTGGGTCTGTTCTAGGGGCGAAGGCTTCGCCCCCGGGCCGCCCGGCCCGCATACACGCCTTTGCAGGACCGGTCTGGCGCCGGCCCTGCTTCCTTTTTCCCAGCGGGGGCAGGTTATCTTTTGCGGCCCGGCGGCAGGTATGGGCCTTTCGTCCGACGTAATCCTTGGGAACGAGGGCGGAACTTGTTGCCCCGGTTTCGCGTCCACAACTTCGAAGAATTCGTATGGCCCGGAGTGATGCAAGCAATGAGCGGCGGCAGAAGAAGGTCTCACTATCGCGTTCACTGGCCCCGTCTCATGATGGTGGTCGGTCTGCTGCTGCTGGGCGCGGGGCTCCTGATGAGCGCCGCTTTCTACGGCTACTTCCGGTTCGGCTCCTATCAGGATGTTGCCGCCACCACCCCTCAGGACGGCAGCGGCGTTGCAGCTCCCCAGGACAACGAGGCGGACCACCGCCAGACTATCCTGGTCCTCGGCGTTGACGCCGAGGGAGGCCGCTCCGACACCATGATCCTGGTGACGGTGGACAAGGACAGCCCCCGCGTCAGCGCCCTCTGGATCCCCCGCGACACCCGCGTCCTGATCCCCGGCAACAAGCCCGAGGGGGCTCCCGTTGGTTGGGACAAGATCAACGCCGCCAACGCCTACTGGACGGAGGACATGAACGGCCACGAGCGGGCCATGCAGACGGTCGCCAACCTGCTGGGCGTGCGGGTGGACGACTTCGTTCAGGTCCGCCTGTCCGACTTTGAGCGCATCGTGGACGGGCTGGGCGGCGTGGACATCAACGTGCCCTTCAACATGGACTATGACGATCCCACACAGAACTTCCACGTGCACCTGAAGAAGGGCAGGCAGCACCTGAACGGCGCCCAGGCCCTCGGTTTCGTCCGGTGGCGCCACAACAACGACGAGACCATCGCCTACCAGCAGGGCGATGTGGGCCGCATCAGCACCCAGCAGCAGTTTGCCGCGGCCCTGCTGAAGCAGCTGTTCCAGACCCGGACCATTGCCAGGCTCCCCTCGCTGGTGCCGCAGCTTTCCCGCGGCATCAAGACCAGCCTGGACCTGGGCACCATGCTGGACCTGGCACGCCGGCTGCAGGACGTGGACCTGTCAACGGGCGTGGTCAAGGCCTCACTGCCCGGGACCGACTCCTACATCCACGGCGGGTCCTACTGGGTGGCGGATCCAGAGCAAACCCGCCAGGTGGTGGACTGGGTGGTGCGCGGCAAGGAGAAGCCCGCCTTTATTGGGGCCGAAGACGCCGGCCCGGGCGCCATCAGCGTGACGCCGCCCAAGCCCCCCGTGGAGACGCCCGGGACGTCGGATGGCGCCGCGGACGGCAAGACGGACGGCGGCAACACGGGTGGAGGCCAGACGGGCACTTCCCCGCTGCCTCCCACGGGCGGGGGGGCTCCAACGGGCCCCGAGTCCCCCACTGACCCGGCCGACGCAACGGGCCTCACCAGCCCGCCTTCGGGCGGCGGGACCGTGGGTGCGGACGGTGACGCCCTGCTGAACCCGTGAGGGTGTGCCAAGACGGATCCCTGGGGGTGGGCCGGATCCCCGCGCATACCTGTCGTGTGATGGCCCTGGTTGTGCTTGCTGTGTCCATCCTGCTGATCGGCTGTGTTCGGGGCGTCGCGCCGCTGCCCACCGCTCCCGTGCCGCAGGCACCGGTCCCGCCGAAGGTACCGGCCGGGCCGTCTGAGGCGCCCGCGCCTCCCAAGGCGCCGGCAGCGCCGGAAGCAGCATCTGAGCCCAGGCCTTCCCAGGCCCAACTGCCCCCGGCAGACCCGGTGGGCGCGGTCCCCGGTGCGACCCCGCGCCGCGTGCCCGTGCTCATGTACCATGAGGTCGGCGACGGCCGGAACGAGCTGTGGGTAAGCGAGAAAAGCTTCGAGACGCAGCTCTCCTTCCTGAAGGAGCACGGCTACCAGAGCCTCACGCTGCGCCAGCTCCAGGACGGGCTGGCGGGTCAGGCCCCTCTGCCCCCGCGCCCCGTGGTGCTCACCTTTGACGACGGCTACATCAGCCATTACCGCACCGTCTTTCCCCTGCTCAGGAAGTACGGGTTCTCCGGGGTCTTCTTCGTCTACACGGACGGCGTTGGCCGCGCGGGCAACGTGACCTGGGACCAACTGCGGGAGATGCAGCGGGGCGGTATGGAGATCGAATCCCACACCGTCCGCCACGTAGACCTGGCCGCAGCCTCCCAGCGCCCGGACAGGCTCTGGGACGAACTGTCCGAGTCTCGGTCCACGCTGCAGGCGGAACTGGGGGTGCCTGTCGAATACCTCTGCTACCCGGCTGGACGGTTCAACGACAAGGTGCTGCAGGCGGCTCGCAAGGCCGGCTACGCGGCGGCCTTCACCACCCGGCCCGGTTGGACCGACTCCGCCCAGGACCCCATGCAGTGGCGCCGCGTGCGCGTCAACCGGTCGGACACGATGTCCGGCTTTGCCGCCAAGGTGGGGGCACCCGCCGGCGGCGGGGCGCCGGAAAAGGCCGCCGGAGGCGGACAGTCCTAGGACTGGAAAGGCAACGCTTCAGGAGGGGTTCTCATGCGCCGTTCCGTCAAGCGGGCCGTTTTGGGCCCGCTCCTTGTTGCCCTGATGCTGGCTGTGGCCGCCGGATGCGGCCGGTCCGGAGGCGACAAGGCGCCGGCTCCAGCACCGACCCCCGGACCCGCGGCTCCGTCCACCCCGCCGGAGCCAGTGGACACCCGCCCCCGGAGCCCGATCTCCGGGCTTCCCTACGATGCGGAAAACGCCGGCCCCCTGGTGGCCGTGATGGTGGAAAACCACAGCGACGCCCGTCCCCAGAGCGGTCTCATAGCGGCCGACCTGGTCTACGAGGCCCTGACGGAAGGCGGCATCAGTCGCTTCATGGCGCTTTACTACGGCAACCTGCCCAAGGTCATCGGGCCTGTTCGCAGCGCCCGCCCCTACTACGTGCTGTTGGCGCACGAATGGGACGCCATCTACGCGCACGCCGGCGGCGATCCCAAGGACCGGGAGCCCATCAAGCAGTGGGGCGTGGCCGACGCCGACGAGATCTACAACGCCGGTGGGGCCTTCTGGCGCTCCAACGAGCGCAAGATGCCGCATAACCTCTATACCTCGGTCGCCGACCTGCGCGCCCATGCCGCCCAGGCCTACCCCCGCCGCAAGTTCGCGCCGCCGGCCGCCCGCTGGGAGTTCGTCCCCTGGGCGGAAAAGCCCGTGCCCGAGCTGGATATTCGCTACGGGCCCGACTATCACGTGACCTACAAGTTTGAGGACGGCGCCTACCGCCGGTACATGAACGACAAGCTGCACACGGACAAAGAGACGGACCGGCCCGTCCAGGCAGCCAACGTCTTGATTCAGTTCGCTGCCACCAGGGTGGCCTATCCGGACGGCGGCCTGGAGATGAAACTGACCGGCAAGGGAGAGGCCCTCCTGCTCACCGGCGGCCGCATCACCCGGGGGAGCTGGCAGAAGGACGACCTGGCCAGCGCCACCCGGTTCCTCGACGCCGCCGGCAAGCCCGCCGCCCTGACGGCAGGCCAGACGTGGATTCAGCTCGTCCCCACCGGCACCCGGGTGACCTACCCGGTGCAGGCCACTCCCTGACCGGCGACCATGGCAGGGGGCGTTTCGACCCCTGTCATGCGGCCCGGTTCCATGCAGCCCATCACGAAAGCGAGGGGACAGACGTGAGCCCGACGCACCTTCAGCTTGGCGACCACTCCTGGCCCCTTGGCGGCAAGACGTACATCATGGGGATCCTCAACGTCACCCCGGACTCCTTCTCGGACGGCGGGCGGTACGTGGACCTCCAGGCCGCCTTGCGCCACGCGGAAGAGATGGCCCGGGACGGCGCGGACATCATTGACGTGGGCGGCGAGTCGACGCGCCCCGGCTTCACGCCCGTCACCGTTGAAGAAGAGCTGGCCCGGGTCCTGCCCGTGGTCACCCGCCTGGTTCGGGATCTGGGGCTGCTGGTGTCGGTCGACACCTCTAAGTCCTCCGTGGCCGGGCCCTGCCTGGAGGCCGGCGCGGTGATGATCAACGACGTCCGCGGCCTGCGCCGCGACCCCGCCATTGCCCGCCTCTGCGCCGACGCCGGCGCGGCGCTGGTGGTGATGCACGACCAGCCGGTCCAGGCCGGACCGGGCCTGATGGACGCCGTCCTTCGCGACCTGGCGGAAAGCGTTACGGCGGCCCGCAGGGCCGGGCTGCAGCCGGCCCAGATTGTGGCCGACCCGGGCGTGGGGTTTGGCAAGGACGTGGCCGGCAACCTGCAGGTCATGCGCGAATTGGGCCGCCTACATGAGCTGGGTCTTCCCACCCTCCTGGGCACCTCGCGCAAGAGTACCATTGGCCGCGTTCTGGACCTCCCCGTGGACCAGAGGGTGGAGGGCACGGCAGCCACCGTGGCCCTGGGCATAGCTGCCGGCATGGACATCGTCCGGGTGCACGACGTCAAGGAGATCAGCCGCGTGGCGCGGATGACCGACGCCATTATCCGGGGGTGGCAGCCGGCCTGACGCAGGTGGTTGCGACTAGTCCATTCGGGCCCCTGACCTCTTGTTGTGAAATGACCCCAAAGGAACCCCGGAAATGAGCACAGCGGGTCTGTGCCCCGCCAGACGCCCAAAGCTAGAATGAATTCGCAGGACCAGACAGTATCGGTCCCTCCGCCCCGGGAGGGAGAGTCGCGGCCTTTACGGTCGCACGGTAGCACCCCTTCATCACCGCTAATGTTCACACGTTCACGAGCCCGCGGCCGAGGAGGTTTACAGCCCATGCTGCATTCGCCAGACGGAGGCAGCGCAGGCCACAGGGCCTTTCACCAGATGGTGGGGCTCCTGGCCGGCATTGCCCTTTTGCTTTCGGCAACAACGGCGTTGGCGGAGGGCCAGGGACCGATCGACCCGGCGCCCGATCTGGCCTTTGAGCAGATGGGGCTGTCCGTGATGCCGGAATATGACCAGGGGGCCCCGCAGGTTCTGGTCATCATCAAGGGTTCCCTGGTCAACCGGGGAAGCCAGGCTATCGCCGGTAAGGACATCGTCCTCCGCGCCCCCAAAGGGGCCACCTGGACGGCCATCGCTGAACTCAGCAGCGACCCTCTGACCTCGTCGCCCACCTACAATGAACTGCGCGCCCAGGCCCGGGTCTTCACCGAAGGAGACGCCGAGGTGCTGGCCCTGCGGATGACCAAGACGGTGGGGCCCGGCGAGGCCTACCCGTTTCAGGCCGAGTTCTACTACCCCGGCGTAACGGGCGGTCCCGACAAGCGGGTGTCGCTTGCCTTCACCCCCACCTACTCTGCCAGGTCCCTGCTGCTGGATATTGCCGAGCCCAAGGGAGCTCAGGCTTTCACCGCGGGCCTTGGGCCGGGACAGACGCGGCAGGGCGGCGATGGTCTGGTCTACCACAACTATTCCCTGGACGGACTGACCGCCGGCACGCCCTTCCAATTGGACCTGACCTATACGAGGGGCAGCAATGCCCCCTCGCTCCAGACCCCGCAGTCGGCCGGAACGCCGGCGGCGTCGGGCAGTTCAGCCAACACGACGGCCATTGTCATGGGCCTTCTTGTGCTGGCTGCGCTGGCCGGCCTCTTGCTGTTTGCCGGAGCTGGCCGGCCCGCGCCCTCCGCCAGAGGACGCGCGGCTCGCCGCAGGGCCGGGCGTGAACGCGACCCGGTGCGGAGCGCGCCGCCCAGACACCTGTCCAGTGCGAGCGGCGGTAAGGCGGACGACAGTAAGACCGCCGGTTTCGGACCCCGCCAGAAGGCGCGCGAACTCCTTCTGGACGGCAGGATTTCGCAGGAGACCTACAACGCGCTCCTGGCGGAAATGGACGCCGAGGAAGGGAGGTAGCCGCGATGAACAAGAAGACCAAAGTCACCCTGGGTGTTCTGCTGATCGCCGCCGCCATTGTGTTTCTCATGATCACAGCCTTTGGCAACAGCAGCATGTACTACCTGACGGTGGACGAGGCCCTGGCCAAGAGCGGTGAGATTACGGGCCGGCCGGTGCGCCTGAACGGCGGTATCCAGCAGGACTCGGTCACCTTTGACATTCAGCAGCCGCTGCTGGTCTTCAACCTGACCAGCGAGACGGGCAGTACCCTCAAGGTGGCCTACCGCGGCGTCAAGCCTGACAATATGGCGCAGGCCACGCAGGCCATCGTCGAGGGGAAGCTGTTGTCGGACGGAACCTTTGACGCCACCAAGCTCATGCTCAGTTGCCCCAGCAAGTACGAAGGCCGTACCTATGACGGCCGGCAGGGCGGGCAGGGGTCATGAGCCTTGCCAACCTGAATGGCCTGGGGTCCATCCTGCTGGCTATCGGGTTCTTCGTCGCCTTCTGGGGCGTGGCGGCACACATTGTCGGCCTTCGCACCCGCAGCGCAAGCCTTGTGGCCAGCGGCCGGGGGGCCGTACTGGCGCTGGCTTTTGTCCTGACCATGGCCGTCCTCATCCTGTGGGGGCAGTTCATTGGCTCTGACTTCACCAACCGCTACGTGGCGGAGCACTCCTCCACCGACCTGAGCCTGGGTTACAAGATCTCCGGCCTGTGGGCCGGCAACGAGGGGTCGCTGCTCCTCTGGGCGTGGCTGCTGGCGCTCTACGCGGCGGCCGTGACGTTTATGCGCCACGACGAGGGGCAGGAGCTGGTGCCCTTCGTGTCGCCCATCCTGAGCGCCATCAACCTGTTCTTTCTCTTCATCGTCAACTTTGTGAGCCGTCCCTTTGTGGCCCTGAACCCGGCACCGCCGGAGGGCATGGGCCTCAACCCCCTGCTGCAGGATCCGGGCATGGTCATCCACCCGCCCATGCTGTACCTGGGCTACGTGGGCTTTGCCGTGCCCTTCGCCTTCGCCATGGCCGCGATGCTGGCAAGCCAACCGGGAGACGCCTGGATCAAGGCGACTCGGCGCTGGACCCTGGTGGCCTGGCTGTTTCTGTCCATCGGTATCATCTTTGGCGCAGAATGGGCCTACGTGGTGTTGGGCTGGGGCGGCTACTGGGGCTGGGATCCGGTGGAGAACGCCTCGCTGCTGCCCTGGCTGACGGGCACCGCCTTCTTCCACTCGGTGATGATCCAGGAGAGGCGCGGCATGTTGAAGGGCTGGAACATGGGCCTGATCATCACCACCTTCATGCTGACCATCTTTGGGACCTACCTGACGCGCTCGGGCGTGGTTGCCTCGGTCCATGCCTTCGGTGACAACACGCTGGGCACGTGGTTCCTGATCTTCATGCTGACCACCCTGGCGTCAGCGCTCTACCTGGTGACCAGCCGCCGCCGCCTGCTTGGCGAGGAGCATCCGTTTGAAGCCGTTGTCAGCAAGGAGTCCAGCTTTCTGCTGAACAACCTGATACTGGTGGGACTGGCCTTTGCGGTGCTGTTCGGGACGCTCTACCCGCTGACCTCCGGAGCGCTGACCGGGAACAAGGTGGCGGTGGGGCCCGAGTACTATAACGCCATTGCCGCTCCCCTGGGCACCTTGCTGATTGTGCTGATCGGCATCTGCCCCCTCATCCCCTGGCGGCGCGCCTCCGCCCGCAACCTGCTGGAGAACTTCCTGTATCCCTTCGCCATCGGCGCGGTGGTGACCGCGGCCCTGTTCCTGATGGGCGTTCGCAAACTGCCGGCCCTGACGGCCTTCGGCATCATCGCCTTTGTCCTGGCCACGGTGGGCACGGAATTCGTGCGGGGCGTCCGGGTGCGCGTAAGGTCAACCCAGGAAGGGGTGCCCGCAGCCGTCTGGCACATGGTGTCCCGCAACCGCCGCCGCTGGGGCGGCTACACCGTGCACATCGCCATCATGCTCATTGTGCTTGGCATCGTGGGCTCCAGCGCATATCAGGTCAGCACGACCTCCACCGTGGGCGTGGGGCAGAGCCTGAGCGTGGGCGCCTATAGCCTCACGTATAAGGGGCTGCAGCAGATGACGAAGGGTCAGGCCGAGGTCGTCTTCGCCGACCTGGAGGTCACCCGCGGCGGGAAGTCCCTTGGCACGCTGCGGAGCCAGAAGGAGTTCTATGCCAACTCCGAGGAGCCCACCACCCGCGTGGGCATCCGCGGCAGCTACAGCGAGGATCTGTACGTCATCCTGAACGGCTGGGACGCGGACCAGACGGCCAACTTCAAGCTGGTCATCAATCCGCTGATGGCCTGGATGTGGATAGGCTGGTACGTCCTGGCCATCGGCACCGTCTTCGCCGCCTGGCCGCAGCGCAGGGCCGCGGCAGCGGCAAGGCATCGGGCCGGCGACGCCGCGGCGCAGGCCGACTGAGGGGGGGACGCCATGTACGCCATCGTACTGATACTGGTGCTGGGCATTGTACTCTACCTCATCGGCCAGCCCCTGGTCCGGCCCGAGGCCGGGGAGGACACCCCACTCCTGCCGGGGCGGGTGGACCTCTTGGAGACGGAGCGTGAGCGGGTCTTCGCCGCCCTGGCGGAAGTGGAGAACGATTACCAGATGCACAAGCTGTCCGAGGCGGACTACCAGGAACTGAAGGGGCAGTACGCCAGGCAGGCCGTGCAGTACTTGAAGGCCGCCGGCAGCGGCCCGCCGCGCGCCACGCGAGCGCCTGCTCCGCGCACCGCGTCCGCCCCACGCCGGCTGCCGGCCGACCTGAGGCAGGTGGAGGCGGAAGCCGAGGCCGAGGTGGCCCTGGCCCTGGACGCAGTCAAGGGGAAGCCCGCCGCCGCTCCCGGATCGCTTCACTGTCCGCACTGCGGCGCTGAACTGCTGAGCGCGGGTCAGAAATTCTGCCATATCTGCGGCAAGACACAAGGGAACGAGGCCTGAACAGATGGACGGCTGGAAGAGCATGGGCAAGAGTCCCGTCATGCGGTTCCTGGTTTTCGCTGTGGTGCTCGCGATGCTTCTTGGTGCCCTCTTTGTCCCCATTAGCGTGGCCCTGGGCGAGGATAAAGGGGGCCTGGAAGGCCAGCTGGGGGTGGAGGTCACACACCTGGTTCTCACCAAACAAGAGGGTTCCCTGAGCGTCTTTCACATGCTTCAACTGGTGAACAACACTGCCCAGGACAGCGGCCCTCTGACCATCCCTCTGCCGGAAGGCGCGCAGAACCTGAGCGTTGTGAGTGGTTTGAAGCCGGACCAGGTGGGAGAGGCCAGGGGAGGATTTGTTGACAAGCCCGGCGTCCCCGCCGGCGGCAGCCAGCAGTTGGCCCTCCGCTATGAGTTGCCGGTATCCGGCGACGCGTTCACCCTCCGGTTTCAGACGTCGCTTCCCACCAACCTGGTCTATATCCTGACCGACCCCAAGTCCATGACCATGCCGCCCTCGCTGAACACGGGCTTCGGTGACGGCGGCTCCCTGGACATGCAAGGGCGCATCCTTCGCCAGTACGTGCTGGCCGCCGTGAAGGCCGGCGATTCGGTGCAGGTCAACCTTCAGTTCACGCCGGACCAGGAGGCGCTGGCCCAGGCGCAGTCGGGTTCGCAGCTTCCGCCGGCCGCAGAGACATCCGCCCCGCCCGCGTCCAACTACACCGCAACCATCATTGTGCTGGTGGCCACCGGCGTGCTGGTGCTGCTGGCTCTGGTCCTGATCTGGCGCCGGCTCTCCACGCGCCTTTCACCGACCGTGGGGGGGTCAGTGGTCCGCCTGCCTGACGAGCCCCCGGCCGGTGGCGCCCACATTGTCGCTGATGAGGCATCCCTGCTCCAGCGCAAGACCGAGCTGGTGAACGAAATCGCCCGGCTGGACCAGCGCTTTGCGGCGGGTGACATGGACGAGGCCGAGCACGCCCGCCGGCGGGAGGCCTACAAGCAGGAGTTGGTTTCGGTCCTGCTTCAGCTCAAGGACCTTCAGGGCTAATCGGAACTCCAGGGCTGAAGGGTACGCGGATTCAGCGAATCGGCAAGAGCGGTCGGAGGTGACTCCGGCCGCTCTTTTGTGCCGCGGCGCCGGGTGACAAAGCCGGGGGCGCTGCTATACACTCATAGGGCAGCCATGCGAGGAGGACGCAATGGAAACCACAGTACTGTTGGCCCGGCACGGCGAAACGGACTGGAACAGGCAGCTGCGCTGCCAGGGCCATACGGACGTGCCCCTCAACGAGGCCGGACGACACCAGGCGAGGGACCTGGCGGAGCGCCTGCGTCCCCTGCCCCTGGCCGCCGTCTACAGCAGCGACCTGCAGCGTGCCCTGGTCACCGCGCGTACAGCGGCGGAACCCCATCGCCTTCCCGTGCTGCCGCTCGTGGACCTTCGGGAGCGCGCCATGGGGCTATGGGAAGGGCTGACCATGGAGGATAGGCGAAGGCGCTGGCCTCGTCAGTCCCTCCTCTGGGAACAGGGCGATCGCCACGTGGACGGCCTGGACATGGAGCCCTTTGAAGACCTGACCAGTCGCCTGGTGCGGGCGGTGGGCAACGCGGCAGCGCAACACCCGGGCCGGACCATTCTGATGGTAACGCACGGGGCTGCCTGTTCGCCCTGCTGGACCACCTGGGGACGCCCTGGTCGGAGCGCGGCCCATTCCTCCAAAACTGTGCCGTGACGCCGCTGGTGGTGGGGCCGTCGGGCTGGCGGCTGGACGGGGACGTCCTCCGCCGGAGCCATGCGGACGACGGCCGCAGAGGGGAAGCCCCGGCCTCGTGAAGAACCTTCCGGTGAGGTGACCGGTTGTGGAGAAACGACCCTTGGACCGCATCTCGCTGCTGGGTCTGGCGTTCTTTGGGTACCACGGAGCGTACCCTCCGGAGCGCCAGTTGGGGCAGCGCTTCGAAGTGGACCTGGAGATGGCCCTGGACTGCCGCCCCGCGGGCCGCAGCGACGACCTGAATCAGGCCCTGGACTACAGCGCCGTCTACTCGCGGGCGCGGCAGGTGGTGGAGGGCGAGCCGGTCAACCTGCTGGAGACCCTGGCGGAGCGCCTGGCGCAAAAGGTACTGGCCCTGCCGCGGGTGGAGCAGGTGGTGGTGCGGGTGCGCAAGCCCGCAGCGCCCCTGCCCGGCGTCTTCCGGACCGTCCAGGTGGAAGTGACGCGCAGCCGCGAGGACCTGGCATGACCCGGGCTTACCTGGGGCTGGGGTCGAACCTGGGAGACCGGGCGTCCTACCTGCGGCGCGCCCTGGGCAGCCTGGCTCGGGACCTGCGGCTCCTCCGCATCTCACCCGTCTACGAGACCGCCCCCTGGGGCAACACGCAGCAGGGGCCCTTTCTCAACCTGGTGGCGGAGGTCGAGACACCGTTGGCACCGGAGGAGCTGCTGGCGGTATGCCAGCGGGTGGAGCAGGAGCTGGGACGCCGGCGCCTGGTGCACTGGGGCCCGCGTACCATGGACGTGGACGTGCTGCTCTTTGGCGACCAGATCCTGGACAGGCCCGACCTGACGGTCCCTCACCCCAGGATGGCCGATCGAGCCTTCGTCCTGGTGCCCCTGGCGGACCTGGTCCCCGGGCTGGTTCTGCCCGGGGACGGCCGTTGCGTGCGCGATGCGTTGTGGGCCCTCCCTGAATCCGAACGGCGCGGCGTCCGGCCCTGGGCGGGGGACCTGGGCTGGTCCCAGGCACCGCGGGCCGCCATCCTGGAGGCCCTGCGTCAGGCGCAGCCGGCCGGCGGCTACGTGTCCGGGCAAGAGCTGAGCCGGCGGCTGGGCCTGTCCCGAACGGCGGTGTGGAAGCATATCCAGGAATTGCGGGCGGCAGGCTACGAGGTGGAGGCACACACACGGCTAGGCTATCGCCTGACCGCGGTGACGGAGATGCTGGTTCCCGAGGCTATTGCGGCCCACCGAGGGGAAGCCGTTGCCGGCCCTCCGGGGGAGGGCGGTCCGGCGGTGCCCGGTCAAGCGGCGCCCCCCAGACTGGGTGAGCCGCTGGAATGCCACCGCAGCCTGGCCTCGACCAACGAGCGGGCACGGGCCCTGGCCGCCAGGGGGCTGCCCGAGGGACTTACGGTCATCGCCTGGGAGCAGACCGCGGGCCGGGGCAGGCTGGGGCGTGCCTGGACCTCGCCCCCCGGCGGCCTGTGGATGAGCGTGCTGCTCCGTCCACCGGTGGCGCCGGCGGAGATTGCCGGGGTGACCCTCACCGCGGCGGTGGCTGTGGCCGAGGCCATTGAGCTGACCGCCGGCGTGCGCGTGGGGATCAAGTGGCCCAACGACCTGCTGGTGGACGGCCGCAAGGTGTGCGGCATCCTCACGGAGCTGGCCGCGGAGGCGGACCGCGTCAACCACGTCGTGGTGGGGATTGGGATCAACGCCAACCTGGACCGGGAGGCCCTGCCCGAGGCGGCACCCACGCCGCCCACCTCGCTCCGCCTGGCTGCGGGGCGGGATGTCTCGCTGCCGCGGCTAGCGGCAGCGGTGCTAGACCGCCTGGAGGCGTGGTACGGCCGGCTTGCGGCGGAG
>JBLNCQ010000189.1:0-5238 GCA_050260815.1 Bacillota bacterium | reverse complement strand
GCCAGCAGGGGACGGCGGAGGAACAGCTTCGCAACGTGGAGCGCGCCTGCCGTCAGATCGTGGAGATGATTCGGGCCGGCGACCGCGTGGTGGTCACCCACGGGAACGGCCCTCAGGTCGGCAACATCCTGCTGCAGCAGGAAGCCCTGGCCGCCAGGCTGCCGCCGCTGCCACTGGACGCGTGCGGCGCGGAGAGCCAGGGGCTTATCGGCTACCTCATCCAAAACCGCCTCGGCAACATGCTGCGAGAGGCGGGTTTTGTTATGCCCGTCGTCACTCTGGTGACGCAGGTGCGGGTAGACCGAGACGACCCGGCGTTCCAGGAGCCCACCAAACCGGTGGGGCCCTTCTACAGCGCGGAACAGGCCCGCCTGTTGCAGCAGGAAAAGGGCTGGGTCCTCAGGGAGGACGCCGGGCGCGGCTGGCGCCGCCTGGTCCCCTCGCCCGAACCGCTGGAGATCATCGAAGCGGAGGCCATTCGAACCCTGGTGGACGCCGGCGCGGTGGTCGTCTGCTCCGGCGGCGGCGGCGTGCCGGTCTGCCGCCGGCAGGACGGCCGGCTGGAGGGCTGCGAGGCCGTGATCGACAAGGACCTGGCGGCGGAGCGTCTGGTCGCCGGCATTGGCGCCGACCTCCTCCTCATCCTCACGGACGTCCCAAAGGTCTACCTCTGGTACCGTCAGGAGAACCAGGTGGCCCTGGAACGCCTGGACGCCGCGGAGGCTCGCCGCTACCTGGCGGAAGGCCATTTCCCCAGGGGTTCCATGGGCTGCAAGGTCCTGGCTCTGGCCCGCTTCGCCGAACGCACCGGGCACTGGGGCGCGGTCGCCTCCCTGGACGACGGCGCCCGGGCCGTCCTGGGCCTGGCCGGCACCCGCGTGGAACCGTCAGCGTCCAGCACGGGCTCCGCACCGGCGGCCGGAGATGAGCCTCAGGCAGCGGTTTCGCCGCCATCCCAGGCGGCATCGTAGCGTGTACGACCCGGATGATGACAAGGAGGACATACCCATGGCCACGACCCTGAAGGGGCGTGATTTCCTCACGGTCCACGAGTGGAGCCGCGAGGACCTGGAACAGCTTTTAGACACCGCCGCCCTGCTGAAGATGCGGCAGAAGATGGGGCTCATCGACCGCCCCCTGGAGGGCAAGACCCTGGGCATGATCTTCTCCAAGCCCTCCACCCGCACGCGGCTCTCCTTCCAGGTGGGCATCTACCAACTGGGCGGGCAGGGCCTGTTCCTGTCGGCCTCGGACCTGCAGCTCCGACGGGGGGAGACCGTGGCCGACACGGCCCGCGTGCTCTCGCGTTACCTGGACGGCATCATGATCCGCACCTCCGCCCACGCCGACGTAGAGGAACTGGCCCACTACGCCATCATCCCCATCATCAACGGCCTGACCGACTGGCAGCACCCCTGCCAGGCCATGGGCGACCTGATGACCATCCGCGAGAAGAAGGGCCGCCTGGCCGGCGTCAAGCTGGCGTACGTCGGTGACGGCAACAACGTCTGCCACTCGCTGCTGGAGGCCGGAGCGAAGTTTAGCATGCACGTGGCCGTGGCCTGCCCACCGGGGTACGAGCCGGACCGAGCCGTGGCGGCACGGGCTCAGGCCGACGCCGAAGCCCATGGCGGCCGCATTGAGATCCTGCCCGGCAACGTGGAGGCCGCCGTCTCCGGGGCCGACGCCGTCTACACCGACGTCTGGGCCTCCATGGGCCAGGAGTCGGAGGCCGCGGCCAAGGCCGCCGCCCTGGCCGATTACCAGGTGAACGACTCCCTGCTGGCCCTGGCGAGGCCGGACGCCATCTTCCTCCCCTGCCTGCCCGCCCACCGCGGCGAGGAGGTCACCGACTCCGTCATGGACGGGCCCCACAGCGCCGTCTGGGATGAGGCCGAGAACCGGCTCCACCTGCAGAAGGCGCTGATGGCCCTGGTGATGTAGCCGCCGGCGCGGGCCGGTTCGCCGCGGGCGGCCGCCCTACGCCACCCCACCCACCCCAGGCCACGAGCCGCTATTGGAAGGAGCGAGGAACGTGAACCGCGTTCGCACCTTGATCCTGGGCGCCGCCGGCCGGGACTTCCACAACTTCAACACCTACTTCCGCAGCCGGTCCGAGTATGAGGTGGTGGGCTTCACCGCCACCCAGATTCCGGACATCGCCGGCCGCCGCTATCCCGCCTCCCTGGCCGGCCCCCTCTACCCCGAAGGCCTTCCCATCTTTGACGAGGCGGACCTGGAGCGCCTGGTGAAGGAACTGCGGGTTGACGAGGCCGTCTTCTCCTACTCCGACGTGCCCCACGAATACGTGATGCACCGCGCCTCCCGCGTGCTGGCGGCGGGGGCCAACTTCCGCCTACTGGGGCCGGACGCCACCATGATTCGTTCGACGAAGCCGGTCATCGCCGTATGCGCCGTTCGCACCGGCGCCGGTAAGAGCCAGACGTCCCGCCGCGTCGTCAGCGTCCTGCGGCAGCTGGGCAAGCGCGTGGTCTCCATCCGCCACCCCATGCCCTACGGCGACCTGGAAGCCCAGAGGGTCCAGCGGTTCGCCGACTATGTGGACCTGGACCGGCACCGCTGCACCATCGAGGAACGTGAGGAGTACGAGCCGCACATCGACCTGGGCGCCGTCATCTACGCCGGCGTGGACTATGAGGCCATCCTGCGCGAAGCGGAGAAGGAAGCCGACGTCATCGTCTGGGACGGCGGCAACAACGACTTCAGCTTCTACAAGGCCGACCTCTATATCACCGTGGCCGACCCGCACCGGCCCGGCCACGAACTGACCTACCACCCCGGAGAGGTGAACCTGCGGCTCGCCGATGTGATCGTCATCAACAAGGTAGATACCGCCTCGCCCGAGGCCATTGCCACGGTGCGGCAGTCCATCGAGCGGGTGAACCCGAAGGCCCGCGTCATCGACGCCGCCTCCCCCATCTTCGTCTCCGGCGCGGAGCGTATCCGCGGCAAGCGGGTGCTGGTGGTCGAGGACGGCCCGACCCTCACCCACGGCGAGATGAAGTACGGCGCCGGCGTAGTGGCGGCCCGCAAGTACGGTGCGGCCGAGCTGGTGGACCCGCGGCCCTATGCGGTGGGAAGCATCGCCGCAACCTTCGCCAAGTACCCGGGGACCGGGACGGTGCTGCCGGCCATGGGCTACGGCGAGGCCCAGATGCGCGACCTGGAGGCGACCATCAACGCCAGTGACTGCGACCTGGTCGTCTCCGCCACGCCCATCGACCTGACCCGCGTGATCCATCCCGACAAGCCCCTCCTGCGGGTCGGCTACGAACTGCAGGAGATCGGCCAGCCCACGCTGGAGGGCATCCTGCACGAGCACTTCGCCTGACGGTGGTCGCAGCCTTCCGGTCATCGCCCTTGCCCCCGATGCACAGCAGGCCCGCACTCGCTGGAGTGAGTGTGGGCCCTCTTGCTGTAACAGCGTGGCGTTTCCCGTAAGCTATTGCGTTCTGGCCCTGGCCTTCAAGTGGGCCAGGGAGTCACCCAGCACCATCACCGTCGGAAGGATGAACCACAGACCCACGGAGGCGCTGGACAGCAGGGCTGCGACAAGTCCTGCGATTGAAGCCGCGATGCTGAGCGCCTCGCGCTTCGTGAGAACCAGTCCGGTCAAGAGCAGGAAATAACCAAAGGCAACAGCCCCTGCACGTATCTGCCCGGCATCCCTGACGGGTTCAGCACGTGACGGAGCGCCGTCCGTTGGCGAGCCAGGCGGGGTTGGACGCTCTGTCAGCACAACACCGCCCGGACGAACCATTACGAAGATGGCAATCAACAGTCCTATAGCGCAGCCCAACAATCCTACGTATTTCATTCCGTCCCATCCCTCGGCATTTTGTCTGGCAGGGAAACGGGACGACCAACCGACCACTTGGTCGCCCCGACCCCCGATCAGGTTGTCCGAAGTCACTCCAGACGATAACTTGCTGTCAGCCAGCTCGCGAGGTCGCCACCCGGAACGGCAGATCCGAATCCGTCTCGGCTGCCGTCAAAGTAGCCAACAACCGTCATGTTCGAATAGGAGACGTCGGTATATGCAGGACGGCCCAAGACGGCTGCAGCAAACACCGTATTGTAGAAGTATGCGTCACTGTAGTAAACCCTCACTGAGTCACCGCCGCTCTGCCAGTAGGGCCCTGTGTGACCCCCTTCGATCCAGCCTGTTTCGGTCCGCCAGTACAGGCTGCCGCTTCCGTTGACGTAGGTCGTCCTGAATCCATTCCAATCCCAGGTTACGGTCGCGCGGACGCTGTTTACCACCAAGCCCGGTGGGTCAGTAACCTGAGCAATAAACGATGCAGTCGAACGGGTGGTAGCAGAGCTTGTTACTTCCTGTGGGCTGACCGTGTCCTGAGGCGCTGCCCCACGTCGGGGGCCGGGCTCGGCGGTCTCCTGAAGAGATTCACCACCAGTCGGTTCGGTGGGAGAACTGCGGTCGCTGCCAATTTCCGCAAGCATCAGACCCTTGACTGGATCGATCGCGAGCGGTCGGAGGACCTTAGCCGGCTGTCCTGAGCAGCACCTGACGAAGCTGCACCGGCCACAAGCATCGCCGCAATCGCAACAACGGAGACAAGCCGCCGCCCACCAGGTTTCCTGCTAAACACCAGAAATCACCTCCGCAGAATGCAGCCTGCCATAACCCGCCAGGTCGCCATGGAAACTGTCTGACCCCCTTGTGGGTGTAAGTCTGGCGGTTAGGACAACGCTGGTAGCTCTAACTCCTCTGCCAAGGACCCAACGAGTCTTTTCGCCCTGGCCGATGTACTGGATTCGGAGTTGAGCCGCGCCGAGGCCCTCATTGCCTTGAACCGTCCACGTGTCAGTTCGGCGGCGTACGCCGATCACAAGGCATTGCCACGACCCCAGCAGAGCGTGTCGCTGCTGCGAGCGCTGGCCAGTAAGGAAAGCCTCGACGAGGCAGACCGCAGGCAAGTAGACGAGATCGTCCGGGCCTGGAACGAGTACCAGTTCGACACGCGGCTGTCGTACACCCATTCCGTCGTCGCCGATCCAACCAATTTGACCTATGAGTACAGCGGACTATATGTCAGGCTCCGGACAATCGGGGCGGAAGTCTTCCGGCCGTAGCGTGCTGAAAGACCCTTGCGGTCTCAGGCATCGATACCCGAGTGCGAACAGAGGACCTCGGAGTCAGCCGTCTCCGAGGTCCTTCCCGTTGGCACCCAATGCCGCTGACTGGCCCCCGCTGGG
>JBLNCQ010000188.1:0-2856 GCA_050260815.1 Bacillota bacterium | reverse complement strand
CCGGATGGATTCCTGCAGTCAATGAACGTGACGGCGGCAAGACTGGCCGGGCGGGTGGGCCTCCGTATCGGCAGCCTCGAACTCAGGCACCGCCGGGACTTTGGCGAGATGCCGGCTCTCTCCGCTAGGGGCCACGTCGCCGGCCCGCTGGTCCCTCTGCGGGACGGAGAGGGAGTCCCCCTGGACCGGCTCAAGGGCAGCGTGGCCCTGGTCACCCGGCGACCCGAGGGCTTTGACCTGGCGGAAACGGCCGCAGCCGCCGCGGACGCAGGGGTGCGGGCCCTGGTGGTACCGTGGGGGGAGCCGCGTTGGTTCCACAAAACCGTCCATGGCGCGGGTGGGAGGATTCCGGTCATCCGGCTGCGCGACGCGCTGGCGAGGCGCCTAGCCAGACGAGGCGGTCTTGCGGCCAGGGTGGATCTGCCGCTGGACGTGGGGTCCAAGGCCTGCTCGAACGTGCTGGGCCTCCGCCCCGGGCGGGTGGGCGCACCGGCCCTGCTTCTGACGGCGCACTATGACCACGTGGGCGACGACCCGCACGGCTACCGCTTCCCCGGGGCGGAGGACAACGCCTCCGGCGTGGCGGCCGTGCTGGCCGCGGCCCGTACGCTGGGCCGCCGCGAACCGCTACCCTTCCCTGTGTTGGTGGGGTTTCTAACAGGTGAGGAATCCGGGTCCTGGGGCGCCCGGCATCTTGCCGCCCATTCTCCGCTGCCCCTGGGCGCTGTCATCAATGTGGACGTCGTGGGAGTTGAGGCAAAACTCACCGCGATGCGGCTGGGCCATTCTACCCCAGGTGACTGGCTGGCAGGCCTGGCGGCAGAGGTCCTGGAACGTCGGAACGTGGGACCCAGGTGGATCCGAGGTCAAGACGACTCCGCCGCCTTCATCGCCGCAGGCCTCCCGACAGTGGGATTGGGCCAGCAGTCCGTGGCCGGGGGAGGGGGGAAGCTGCACACGCCGGACGACACGGCGGACCGGCTTTCACTGATGGCCGTGCGAGAGGCGGCCGAGGTGGTGGTGGCCATGGTTGACCGGCTCGCGTTGGACCCAAGTCTGCTCCAGCTATCAAGACGAAGAGAGGAGATATGGAATGTCTGAACAGAAGGGAAATCCGCTTGTTACCGTCATCAAGAAGACGGTGGGCTTGCCCGTAGGCAGCACGTCATCCTGCTGCAGCGGGGGCTGCTGCAGCACCGCTCCCGCAAGCAACGGCCAGACCGGTGACGAAAGTTGCTGCGGCGGGCAGGGGAGCGTCAAAACATCGGAGTCATGCTGCGGCTAGACCCCGCGTCCCGGACCGACCGGCCCCGTGGGCAATCGGAAAGGCTGCCGGCGGTTGCCGGCAGCCTTTATCCAATATCGACCATCCGCAGACTGGTGCCTGTTTCTCGGGAAGGGAGGATCCGCTGTGGTTCTGACAATCGGCGCGCACCAACTGTGCGTAAGCTTGTGCAACTGCATCCGAGAAGCGATGGCGCAGAGAGAGGCGCGTCGGCTGCGGCTCTATCGGCAGGTCGAAGCCGAGCGGGAGCAGTCGCTAGCGCTCTACCGCGACCTGACAGGTCAGACTCGTTTCTAGCGCAACCCCGAGGTCAGCGCTTCTCAGGCGCGTGCTCCTGTTCCATCTCAATGGGCACGGTTCCCGGCTGGCAGCAGGCACCCCCCGGTCCGGCGGTGGGTCGGTCAACAAAGCGAATGCGCAGGGCTGCCGCAAACTCCGTGAGGGCGGACCGGTTCAGCGTGTAGTAGACCCAGCGTCCGCGCTTTTGTTCCGTCACCAGCCCGGCTTCCTTCAACTGGCTCATGTGGTAGGACAGGCGGGAGGGAGCAAGGTCCAGCACCGGGAGCAAGTCGCAACTGCAGAGGGCCACGGGCGCGTCGGGATTGTCGGGCGAGCAGCAGGCGCCGGTGCGTCCGGCCGCCAGGCGGTCCAGGATCTGCAGCCTGATGCCGTCACTCAGCGCGAGGGCCACCTTGTCCATGGCTTTCACGGGTGTCACCTCGCCTTCATTATACACGAAACCCGTGCCAACACTCCAAGAAAACCTGAACGGTATCTGACATGCAGTAAGGCCTCGCCACCAGCGAGGCCTTTTCCCGTGGAGTCGGCCTTGACACCTGAAATGGCTGGAACCTACAATGGGCACATGGGAAATCTAATGAATTCCGACCGGAATACATAACAATAGGCAAGGGGGCCCCCATTTGCGCATTGCAGCATCCGTTGCCGATCTGATCGGCCACACCCCTCTGATTCAGCTGAACCGGCTCCCCGGTCCCCGGAGTGCCCAGGTATGTCTGAAGCTGGAGTCCTTCAACCCCGGCCGGAGCGTGAAGGACCGTCCAGCACTCAACATGATCGTCAGTGCCGAGAAGGCCGGCAGACTGGCTCCGGGCAGCGTGATCATTGAGCCCACCAGCGGCAACACGGGCATCGGGCTGGCCATGGTGGCGGCGGTGCGCGACTACCGGACCGTCATCATCATGCCCGAGAACGCCAGCCGCGAACGAGTGGGCATGCTTCGGGCCTATGGCGCCGAGGTTGTCCTGACGCCCGAGGACGAGGGCATGACAGGCGCGGTGCGCAGGGCGGAGGAGATGGCGGCGGAAGTGCCCGGAGCCTTCATCCCTGGGCAATTTGAGAATGACGCCAATCCGGAAGCGCACAGGCAGAGCACGGCGCCGGAGATTCTGAAGGATACGGACGGGCGGCTGGACGCCTTCGTGGCTTCGGCCGGGACCGGGGGGACCATCACCGGCACCGGCCAGGAACTGCGCCGGCATCTGCCGGGGCTGAAAATCTACGTGGTGGAGCCGGCCAGCTCACCGGTGCTTTCCGGTGGCAAGCCAGGG
>JBLNCQ010000187.1:0-23171 GCA_050260815.1 Bacillota bacterium | reverse complement strand
ATCCCGAACACGGAAGTTAAGCCCTCCAGCGCTGATGGTACTTGGCGGGAAGCCGCCTGGGAGAGTAGGACGTCGCCGGGAAATCATTGAGAAAGACCACCGATGAGAGTCGGTGGTCTTTCTTTGTAGGCTTCCCTGCCAAAGAAGGAGTTTCCAGAGGGACGGCGAATATGACAAAGCCACAATTCCATATTCCTGAAAAAGGCTAAGCCATTCGAAAGATTGGCGGCGCAAAGCCAAGGGTCTAAAGTCGGTCATTCCGGCCAAGATTGCCTGGTTGCCACGGAAGCGGAGTCTACCTATCTCCTGCCGCCGGGCAACCGGCGGCAGGTTTTCGTTTGAAAGGGGGCGCCTCGGTGAGCGACAAGCTGGAACGGGCACGCGAAACAGGGGCTGCCCTGCTGGAACGGGGCCTGCCGGTGGCTGCCAAGGAGCAGTGGGCGGTCTGGTACCGCCTGAGCGACGGCAACGCGGTGGAACGCCTGAGGGCGTGCAACGCCCTGGGCCACGTGGCCATGAGGCAGCACGAATTCGCTGCGGCCAGGCGCTACTATGACGAGGCCTCCGGTTATGCGTCCGCAGAAGGCGTGCCGGTTGAGGATCAGGTCAAGCTCCTCGTCAACCGGGCGCACCTCGCCTATGGGCTCGGCGACTGGGTTGGGGCGGCGGAGATTACCCGGGCAGCGCGGGAGCGGTCTGATGGCCTCCGAGACGCCACGCTACTCGGTCGGGTTCGATTGACGGAAAGCGCTGTGGAAATCACCTTTCAACACTGGGCCGAGGCCAGGCGGGCCGTTCTGGAAGCGCGTCGCGTCTTTGCGGACGCCGGTCGCACGGACCTGGTGGCACACGCTCACACCAACCTGGGAATCATCGAGCTGGAGGAAGGCCGCCTGGACCCAGCCGAGGAGCAGCTCCTACTGGCGAGGGACTTCCACAGCCGTTCGGGCAGTCTGCTGGGCGTCGCCCACGACCTCACGGAACTGGGGCGCCTGCACTTCCGCCGGGGCAACCTGCCGGACGCCCTGGATGCCGGCCAGCAGGCTCTGGACATCCTGCTGGCCGACGCCTCGCTCCTGGACCGCGCCGAAATGGCGCGCCTCAGTCTGTTGTTTGGAGCCATGAACCTTTCTGCGGGCCGCAAGGGCCCCGCGCTCAACTTCCTGAACCGCGCCGCCGCTTACTTCGCTCAGTTGGGGTACCAGCGGGAGTGGGATCAGGCCAACGCCCTGACCCGGGAGGCCCTTACGATGAGCGGCCCCGCCCGGTCCTATGCCGAGATGAGCGAACAGGAACAACAGCTCAACTATCTGACCAGCGTCCTGGACGCCACCGATGACATCGAATCGGTGGACGAAGTCCTCCGCGGTCATTCGGAACGAGTGGCGTCGCTTGCCCTGGTCATTGGGCGGTACCTACGGCTTCCACCGGAGAGGCTGCACGCCCTGGGACACGCCGCGCGCCTGCACGATGTGGGCAAGGTCGCCGGCGCCCAGCACCACCCCGAGACGGGCGAGCGCATGGCCCGCGCGTTCCAACTGCCCGATGAGTGTCAGGCGGCCATCCGTCACCATCATGAAAGTGTGGACGGATCGGGCGAGCCGGACCATCTGATTGGGGACGACATCCCCGAACTGGCCAGGATTATTGCTTTGGCGGACGCCTATGACCACCTGACGGTCGACCACGACCAGGGCCTGTCCCACAGCGAGGCCTTTCGCGTACTGGAGGGGCAAGCCGGCATCAGGCTGGATCATCGGCTGGTTACCGCCTTTGGATCCCTACATCAGGTAGGAAAGGAGGTAGAGGTATGAAGAAGCTATTCGTCCTTTTAACCGTCCTTGCCGTCCTGTTGGCGGGGACGCCGGTCCTGGCCAAGGGTAGCGCCGACAAGGGCAGTTCCACCAAGGGCCCGATCATCGGCGACACGCTCTACGGCCCCATCATCGGCGACACACTGTACGGTCCTATCATTGGCGACACGCTCTACGGCCACACCAACAAGTAACCGCCGGCAGGCGAAGGGGCCCCATCATGGGGCCCCTTCTCCTTTTTGGCGGAATGTTCCACTGCTGGTGCGGATACCCTACTAAAGAGAACACGCCTCAGGAGGGGGTCGGCTTTGGACCAGACGATCGTTGCCTTCTTCATGTCCCGCCGTGAGGCCCAGGAGGCCGTGGAGGAGCTTCGCCGGCGGGACTGGGTGACCGAGGCACACTTCATGGAGAATATGGACATCGAGGCCCAGCTGTCCAACCGCCTGTGGGACTCACAGATGACCGTGGGCGACATCTCCGAGGAGTCCGGTGGCATCAACCTGGTGCTGCGGGCGCCCAAAAACCTGGCCGGCGAGACGGCTTCGGCGCTCCTGGAACTGGGTGCCAGGCGGGCGGAGATCTACTAGCTAGGACTCCGCACCGGCGCTGACCGGGGCGCCCTCAATGCGCGCGCCCGGATTGATCTCCTGGAAGATCTTTCGGATGAGTTCCTTGGCGATAACGGACTTGCCGTGGTGGATCTCCACGTCACCGCGGGTGTTGACGAAAACCGCGTCGTGGTCGTCCTTCTTGATCCGATGCAGCCGCCGGACGACAGCCAGGTCCATGTGGTTCCTGGCTAGCGACTTCTTGCCGATCTCGATGAGTTCGGACTCCGCCTCCACGGGCTCCAGCTCAAAGCCCACCAGATACGCATCACGCTTCCATTCCTTGATGCGCGGAATGATGTTGGGGCTCGGGCGCAGATGGAGGGTCAGCGGCAGGCTGGCATCAATCTTCTCGCCCTTCAGCTGGCGCCCGTCCAAAGACTGAATGCTCTCTACGATATAGTCGCTGACCGCCATGGCGTGAATGACCACCGAGGCGTCAAACTCAACCAGAAGCCGGTGCATCTCGCGCAGCAGGTCGGCGGTGTTCCGCACCTCAATGAGGCGCATGGAGTGCTCAAAGTGGGGCCGGACTGCCCCCTTGCCGTGCAGGTAGTACACCTCCGCCTGCTGGATCATGGCCTCGTCGGCGATCATGGCGCCGAAGCTGCCGCGGGAGATGTTGGTCAGATACCGCACGTTGTCAAGCGGTTCCTGTGTCGCTCCCGAGGTGACGATGACTTTCTTTCCGCTGAGCAGCATCGGGACTCCCCCTCTTGGCGTCTAAAGGGTCTGAAACCTCGAACTGGGGCCCAGGGCCTGCTTTAGGTCAGAGGCTCACCACATCGTAATAGTGGGAACAGTGCCGCAGATGCGGTACCTCTATCATACTGCATGGGGCAAAGACGGCGAAAGGGGGACTGGGTGCTTTCCAGCGACCTCCGCCCGCCGACTCCCGCGCGGACCATTGTCAACGGCACAGCGATGGGATTCAATTGAAGTGTAGAGAGCCTGTCCGCAGACAGGCCGTGGGAGGAGATCCGTTGAGCAAGAGGACTGTTGCAGCCGCCGTCCTGGCCACCGTCGTCATCAGCCTGGGCGTGGCAGGCCTGGTTCAGAAGGGGGTCATAGGCGTAACCGCGGCCGTTCCCTCCGCAGAACCGTCAGATCCGCCCCCTGGCGGGGCAGTCTTTGTCACCTACGACGAGCAGCAGGCCCGCTGGCAGGCGGCGGAGATAGCCGTTCAGCCGGCCCGCGTTCTTGTCAAGGGGATCTATCTGACGGGCTACACGGCCGGCAGCCGGCGGTTTGATGAACTGGTCAAGTTGGCGGACGAGACGGAGCTGAACGCCATGGTCATCGACATCAAGGATGACAGCGGTTGGGTGACGTTTCGGTCCTCACTTCCCGAAGTGAAGGAAGCCAAGGCGGATACCGGCATGATCCCGGACCTGGACGGCTTGCTGGCCACGCTCAAAGGGCACGACATCTACCCGATTGCCCGCATCGTGACGTTCAAGGACCCCCGCTACGGTGCATCCCATCCCGATCAGGCCGTACACAACCGGGCCGGCGGGATCTGGCGCGACCGCACCGGAGCCGCCTGGCTAGATCCCTACAACCGCAAGAACTGGGACTACGCCGTAAGCGTGGCCCGGGAGGCGGCCATGAAGGGCTTCCGCGAGATTCAGTTTGACTACGTACGGTTTCCCTCGGACGGAGATGTGGAGGACATCGTTTACCCTGCCGGTGACGGCCGCATCCCGGCGGATGTCATTGCCTCCTTCCTGGCGTACGCTCGTGAGCAGCTCGCCCCCTTCCGCGTCTTCGTCTCCGCCGACATTTTTGGCCTGATTCCCTCCGTCCACGACGACCAGGGAATCGGTCAGTACTGGGAAAAGGTGGTGCCGCCCGTCGACTACGTTTCGCCGATGGCCTACCCCTCCCATTACGCCCCCTACACCTACGGCCTCAAGGACCCGGATCTGGCGCCCTACGAGACGGTTCTCAACACCCTGCGGGACGGCATCGGCCGCCTGGGCGAACAGCCCGTGTCCAAGCTGCGTCCCTGGCTGCAGGACTTCAGCCTGCGCCACCGCTACGGGGCGGCGGAGGTCAGGGCCCAGATCCAGGCCGCCTACGACCAGGGGGTCAAGGAGTGGCTGCTCTGGAACGCCGGCAACGTCTACACCCGCGACGCCCTGCAGCCGGAGGCGAGCCCCGTCCGCCCGGAAGGGGCGCCGCAGTAAAAGTCCGGAGAGGAGGAGATTCAGGGAGAAGGGAGAAATCTTACGCACACTTGAATACCGGGCGTTCGGTCGTCATTCTGATGCACTCCACAAGGAGGAGAGCTTCATGAAACCAGTACCGATCGAAAGGTTGAGAAACCTGGGCATTGTAGCCCACGGTGGAGCCGGCAAGACGTCACTGGCGGAAGCCATGCTGTTTGACGCCGGCGCCACCGATCGCCTAGGGAAGGCCGTGGACGGGACAACCGTTATGGACTTCGACCCAGACGAGGTCAAGAGGCAGATCTCGCTGAGTGCCGGTATTGCCCCGCTGGAATGGAAGGATCACAAGGTCAACGTGGTGGACTGTCCCGGTTTCTTCGATTTTGTCGGTGAGGTCAAGGCCGCCCTGCGTGTGGTCGACGGCGCGCTGGTTGTGGTGGACTCTGTCTCCGGCGTTGAGGTCGGAACGGAGCTTGTCTGGCGTTTTGCGGACGCCCACAACCTGCCGCGCCTATTGTTTGTCAACAAGATGGACCGCGAGAACGCAAACTTCGACCGGGTTCTGTCAGAACTGGAGGAAGCCTTCGGCAAGGCCGTGGTTCCCGTGGCCTTGCCCATTGGCAGCGAGGCGTCCTTCAAGGGCGTGATCGACCTGATGGCGATGAAGGCCAAAGTTCCGGCCGACGCCACGGGCCGGCAGGTGAAGGAGACAGATATTCCCGCGGACCTGGTCGATAAGGCGAAAGGCCTGCGGGATCGGATTATAGAGGCAGCCGCCGAGAACGACGACGAGCTGACCATGAAGTTCCTGGAGGGAGAGGCCCTCACGGACGAGGAGGTATACCGCGGCCTGGCGGCCGGCGTGCGGACCGGCAAGATCTATCCGGTGCTGTGCGGCTCGGCGACCCGGAACATTGGCGTTCAGTGCCTGCTGGATGCCGTGGTGAACTGGATGCCAAGCCCCGCGGACGCCGGCGCCGTGACCGGCAAGGACCCCAAGAGCGGCAGGGAGGTTTCGCGGAAGCCCAGCGACAGCGAGCCGTTCAGCGCTTTCGTGTTCAAGACCACCGCCGACCCCTTTGTGGGCAAGATCACGGTGTTCCGCGTTTACTCCGGCGTCTTCAAGGCGGAGGGCAATACCCTCTACAACGCCAGCAAGGGCAAGTCGGAGCGCTTCGGCCAGCTCTTCGCCCCCAAGGGCAAGGCCCAGACCAACATCACCGAGGTGCACGCCGGCGACATTGCCGCCGTGACCAAACTGCAGGAGACCGCCACGGGTGACACTCTGTCGGCCGAGTCCGCCCCCTGCGTCTATGAGGCCATCGATTTTCCCAAGCCGGTTTACAGCATGGCCATCGTGCCCAAATCAAAGGGTGACGAGGACAAAATCGGTTCGGCGCTGCACCGGCTCGCGGAGGAAGATCCCACGTTCACCGTCGAGCGCAACACCTCTACCAACCAGACGGTCATCTCGGGCATGGGCGACCTGCACCTGGACGTCATCGTCGACCGTCTGAAGAGGAAGTTCGGCGTGGACGCTACGCTGGAGCGGCCCAGGGTGGCCTATCGCGAGACCATTCGGGGCAGCGCCAAGAAGCAGGGCAAACACAAGAAACAGTCCGGCGGGCACGGCCAGTACGGAGACTGCTGGCTGGAACTGCAGCCCCTGCCGGACGGCGACTATGAGTTCGTTGACAAGATCTTCGGCGGAGTGGTGCCGGCCCAGTTCCGGCCGGCGGTCGACAAGGGCTGCCGCGAGATCATGGCCGAGGGCATCCTGGCTGGTTACCCCATCACCGGCGTGAGGGTCATCCTGTACGACGGCTCCTACCACAGCGTGGACAGCTCGGAAATGGCCTTCAAGATTGCCGCACACCTGGCATTCAAGGCGGCCTTCCTGGAAGCCAAACCGGTGCTGCTGGAGCCCATCGTGCAGGTGGAAGTCACCGTACCGGACCAGTACATGGGGGACGTCATCGGTGACCTCAACAAGAAGCGCGGCCGCATCCTGGGCATGGAGCCCAGCGGGCGGTACCAGGTGGTCAAGGCCATGGTGCCGCAGGCGGAGATGTTTACCTACGCCCTGGACCTGCGCTCCATCACCCAGGGCCGTGCTGCCTACACCATGCAGTTCGACCACTACGAAGAGGTCCCCGCCCAGGAGGCGCAGAAGATCATCGCCGCCAGCCCCAAGCGGGCGGAGAAGGAAGAGTAGGATCTGCCGATTCGGGCTCTTCCGGCCTATGTGCCCGTTTATTATGAAGCAAAGCGGCCCCGCCGGCCAAGGCGGGACCGCTTTCTTATCAGTTGCGAGCCCCAATGGCCCGCAGGTTGTAGGCCACCAGGGTGGGCACACTGGACGGCAGCGGGTCGGGGCGGCCGTCGCGCAGCCAGGACATGACCACCTCGTAGAATGTGCCCACCCAGGCCAGGGACGCCACCTCACAGTCGAGCGTCGGGAGGATGCCCGCCGCCACGGCCTCCTCCAGGTCCTGGCGGACAAAGCCCGCCAGGGCCCGGTGTACCTGAGCCAGGCGCTCCTCAAAGGAGGGATCGGCGCCGGCCGCCTGCACCAGCACGATGCGGGCCAGGTCAGCGTTCTCCGCGAAGACCTCCATGGCCGCCGAGATGGACGCTTCCAGCTTGCTCAGCACGTCGCCGCGGGTGGCGCGGGCGGCCACGATGGACTGGAGCACCAGGTTCGTAAGCCGCTCCAGCAGGGCCACGTACAGCGCCTCTTTGTTGGCGAAGTAAAGATAGAGTGTGCCGGTGGCCACCCCGGCCCGGGACGCGATCTCGCGCATGGTGCTGCCGTGATAGCCGTGTTCAGCGAAGACCTGGCGAGCCGCGTCCAGGATGGTCAGTTCACGGGCAGCCAGGCGCTGCTCCACCTTCTTCGTGCGTTGGTAGGCCACAGTGTCCCTCCTGCGTGACGGTCCTACCCAGCATGGTACAATAAACGGTGCCAGGGGGCCAAGCTCCCTGCGGAGGAGGTTGCCCATGGCGGTGGTACATCTGGTCGGCGGCAGGCATCACCGGGTCGCCGACGGACATCCCTGGGTCTATGGCAATGAGGTGGAAAGCGTCCATGGTCACTATGAAGCGGGCGACGTGGTCGATGTGGTGGACCACCGCGGCCGATTCCTGGGCCGCGGCTTCATCAACCCGAACTCGCGGATTCTGGTGCGGGTGCTGACGCGCACTGAGGAAACCGTGGACGAGGCCTTCATTCGGGCGCGGGTGCGCCGCGCCTGGGACTACCGCCGGCAAATCCTGCGGGGCAGCGGCGCCCTGGAGCCGGACGGCGCCTGCCGCGTTGTCTACAGCGAGGCGGACGCCCTGCCGGGGCTGATTGTGGACCGCTTTGCCGACCACCTGGTGGTCCAGTCGCTCTCCCTGGGCATCGCCCGCTGGCAGGACGCCGTGGTGGATGAGTTGGACGCGCTGCTTCAGCCGGCCGTGATCTACGAGCGCAATGACGCTCCGGTGCGGGACCTGGAGGGCCTGCCCCGGGTGGCCGGGGCCATCAAGGGCCAGGTGCGCAGCCAGGTGCGCATCCGAGAGAACGGCCTCTTCTTCCTGGCGGACGTGGAGGGTGGCCAGAAGACCGGCTACTTCCTGGACCAGCGGGAGAATCGCGCGGTGGTGCGCGAACTGGCATCCCGCCTGGAGGCCCCCCGGGTACTGGACGCCTTCTGCCACGTGGGAGGTTTTGCGCTGCACGCCGCCGCCGGTGGTGCCGCCCAGGTGGTGGGCCTGGACATCTCCAAAGAGGCCCTGGCTGCGGCGCAGGAAAACGCCCGCCTCAACGAGCTGGAAGACCGCATGGAATTTCGCCCCGTCAACGTTTTTGACGAGCTGCGGCGTCTGGAGCGCGAGCACCAACAATTCGACCTGATTGTGCTGGACCCGCCTGCGTTCGCCAAGTCCCATGCGGCCCTGGAGGGCGCGGCCCGCGGCTACAAGGAGATCAACCTGCGGGCCATGAAGCTGCTGCCGCCCGGAGGGTATCTGGTGACGTGCAGCTGCTCCTACCACATGACGCCGGACCTGTTCCGCGAGGTGGTCAAGGATGCTGCCCGCGACGTGCGCCGGCCCCTCCGCCTGGTGGAGGAGAGGGCTCAGGGCAAGGACCACCCCATCCTATTGGGTGTGGACGAGACGCACTACCTGAAGTGCCTGGTGCTTCAGGTCCTCTAGCGCCGGCCTGTCCCCGTTGCCCGCCGCAAAGGTCAAAAAAGGTCAAAAACGTGTCTCTGATGAAGCGCTGGTGAGCAAGGTGCAGCGAAGCGGCCAAAATTGCCCGCGACTACGCGCCTGCGCTCGTTGTATGAAATTGGTTTCCCAGTGGTATAATGGCCGCAGAAGGTCAGGAAAGGTCAAAAGGGAGGCGGTGCGATATGCGCAACCTGGCCGATCGCATCGAAGCCTACCTTCTCAGCCTGGTGAGGCAGGCGCCCGAAGGCGTGGTAGAACTGCAGCGGGCCGAACTGGCCGAGAAGTTCGATTGCGTGCCGTCGCAGATCAACTACGTGTTGGCAACCCGCTTCAGCCCGGAGCGCGGCTTTGTGGTGGAGAGCCGCCGCGGGGGCGGCGGCTACATCCGCATCTCACGGCTGAACCTGGACAGCAGTGACGAACTGCAGCAGCTGGTCCACCGGGCCATGGGCGACGCCATGAGCCAGGATGTGGCTCTGGCCTACATCACGCGGCTCCAGGAGGCCGGGCTTCTGACGCCCCGCGAGACGGCCCTCATGACGGCGGTTGTGCACCGGGAGGTGCTGGCGCTGGACCTGCCGGCCCGGGACATCCTCCGCGCCAACCTGCTGCGGGCCATGCTCCTTGCTCTTCTTCGGTTCGAATAGACTGGCTCAGGGACCCGGGAGGTGTACGCCGTGCTGTGTGACGAGTGCAAGAAGCGTCCCGCCACGTTTCACATGACCAAGGTCGTCAACAATGAAAGGACCGAACTCCACCTGTGTGAACAGTGCGCTCGTGAGAAGGGTGAGATTCACTTCAGCGTGGAACCGGATTTCTCTATTCACCAGCTGCTTGCCGGTCTCCTCAACTACGGTGGCGAGGCCGGGGCGCAGCCGGACCTGGAGAAGGTAGTGGTTTGCTCGGTGTGCGGCTCAACGTATGACGAGTTCGCCCGCACCGGGCGGCTGGGATGCAGCCACTGTTACGAGGAGTTTGAGGATCAGCTGGACCCCATCATCCGCCGGGTCCACGGGGCCAGCACCCATACGGGGAAGGTTCCCCGGCGAGGGGCCCGGACGCTGGCGGCCCAGCGTGAGATCCAGACCCTGCGCAGTCAGCTCCAGGCCGCCATTGCCCGCGAGGACTTTGAGCTGGCTGCCAAGCTCCGCGACCAGATCAAGGCCGCAGAGAAGGGGCGGGAGTAATGGGGGTGAGGACATGTCGATGAAGGATGCGGCGCCATCGGCCCTGCCCCGGTGGATGGACGGCACGGGCGCCTCGGCCGACATTGTGCTTTCCTCGCGGGTGAGGCTGGCCCGCAACCTGGAGGGCGTGCCGTTCCCGCACCTGCTGAGCCAGGCGCAGGCTGCGGACGTTCTGGCGGCGGCGCGCAAGGCCGCCGATGAGCTGAACAAGTTCGGCTTCCTGGGCACGGTGCGCTACCTGCCGCTGGTCGACGTGACCCCGGTGGAGCGCCAGGTGCTGGTGGAAGAGCACCTGATCAGCCCGGCGCAGGCCAAGGATGTTCAGCATAAGGCGGTGATCCTCTCCCAGGCGGAAGAGGTCAGCGTCATGGTCAACGAGGAGGACCACCTCCGTATTCAGTGCCTGCTCCCCGGGCTTCAGCTTCAAGACGCCTGGGCTCTGGCCAGCCGCGTTGACGACGCGCTGGAACAGACCATGACCTTTGCCTTCTCCGAGTCCCGCGGCTACCTGACCGCCTGTCCCACCAACGTGGGGACGGGGCTCAGGGCCTCGGTGATGATGCACCTGCCGGCGCTGGTCCTGACCAACCAGGCTGCCCGGGTGCTGAACAGCGTGGGCCAGTTGGGCCTGACGGTGCGGGGACTCTACGGCGAGGGCACGGAGGCCATCGGCAACATCTTTCAGATCAGCAACCAGATCACGCTGGGCAGGGCGGAGGGCGAGATCATCGACCACCTCTCCGCCGTGGTCTCCCAGATCATCGACCACGAGCGCCAGGCGCGCGAGGCCCTGGTGCGTGAAGCGAAGGATCAGGTGGAGGACAAGGTCTCCCGGGCTCTGGGGATTCTGTCCAGCGCCCGCATTATGACCTCCGACGAGGCCATCCGCCTGCTGTCGGACGTACGACTGGGCATCAACATGGGTATCCTTACTAGGGTGCCTCTAAAGACCGCCAACGAGCTGCTGATCACGACCCGGCCCGCTTACCTGCAGCGCCTGGCAGGCCGTGAGCTGTCGCCCTTTGAGCGGGACCTGCAGCGGGCCGCGCTGATTCGTACGAAGTTGGGAGTGCGCCAGACGGCGTGACCCCGCGGTCACTGGAACGAGAGGAGGAGCGACATGTTTGGGCGGTATACGGAACGGGCGCAGCGCGTGATTGTGCTGGCGCAGGAAGAAGCGCGCCGGCTCAACTACAACTACGTGGGAACAGAGCACCTGCTTCTGGGCCTGATCAAGGAAGGCGAGGGCATCGCCGCCAAGGCCCTGCAGTCGCTGGGCATCAGCCTGGAGCAGGTTCGCAGCGAAGTGGAGAAGATGATCGGCAAGGGCACCACGCCCACCGACGGCGATATCGGCTTCACCCCGCGGGCCAAGAAGGTTATGGTGGAGCTGGCAATTGAGGAAGCCAGGCTGCTGGGCCACAACTATGTAGGCACGGAACACATTCTCCTGGGCCTCATCCGCGAGGGGGAGGGCGTGGCAGCCAAGGCCCTGCAGAACCTGGGCGCTGAGCTGGACCGCGTCCGCAACCAGGTGATCTATCTGTTGGGCGGCAACGTGCACCCCCAGGCCCCCATGGCCAAGGCCAAGCAGGCCAAGTCCACCACGCCGGCGCTGGACTCCTTCGGCCGGGACCTGACCACCATGGCCAGCGAGGGCAAGCTGGACCCGGTCATCGGCCGAGAGAAGGAGATCGAGCGGGTCATCCAGATCCTGTCGCGGCGCACCAAGAACAACCCGGTGCTCATCGGCGAGCCCGGCGTGGGCAAGACCGCCATCGCCGAGGGTCTGGCCCAGCGCATTGTGGACGGCAAGGTGCCGGAGATCTTGAAGGACCGGCGGGTGGTTTCCCTGGACCTGGCCTCCGTGGTGGCCGGCTCCAAGTACCGCGGCGAGTTTGAGGAGCGCCTCAAGAAGGTGATGGAGGAGATCCGCAACGCGGGCAACATCATCCTCTTCATTGATGAGCTTCACACCATTATTGGCGCCGGTGCCGCCGAGGGGGCCATTGACGCCTCCAACATCCTGAAGCCGGCTCTGGCCCGTGGCGAGCTGCAGGCCATCGGCGCCACCACCCTGGACGAATATCGCAAGCACGTGGAGAAGGATGCCGCCCTGGAGCGCCGCTTCCAGCCCATCATGGTTGACGAGCCCAGCGTGGACGAGGCCATCCAGATCCTGAAGGGCTTGCGCGACCGCTATGAGGCCCACCACCGGGTGGAGATCACGGACAAGGCCATTGAGGTGGCCGTGCGCCTCTCCGACCGCTACGTCAGCGACCGGTTCCTGCCGGACAAGGCCGTGGACCTGATTGACGAGGCGGCCTCGCGCGTGCGGCTGCGCAGCTACGTGGCTCCCCCGGACCTGAAGAAGCTGGAGTCCCAGCTGGAGGAGGTCCGCAAGGAGAAGGAGGCCGCGGTGCAGGGCCAGGAGTTTGAGAAGGCGGCCCGCCTGCGCGACCGCGAGCAGAAGCTGAAGGAGGAACTGGAGGCCCAGAAGGCCGAGTGGGAGAAGAAGAAGGTCACCGACAAGTCCGTGGTGACCGAGGACGACATCGCCCACATCATCTCCTCCTGGACGGGCGTGCCGGTCCAGCAGATGACCATGGAGGAGTCCGACCGCCTGCTCCACCTGGAGGAGCAGCTGCACAAACGCTACGTGGGGCAGGATGAGGCGGTCACCGCCATCGCCCGCGCCATCCGCCGCGCCCGGTCCGGCCTGAAGGATCCGAAGCGGCCTATTGGCAGCTTCATCTTCCTGGGTCCCACCGGCGTCGGCAAGACGGAACTGGCCCGGGCCCTCGCCGAGTCCCTGTTCGGCGACGAGGACGCCCTGATCCGCATCGACATGTCCGAATACCAGGAGCGCCACACGGTCTCCCGCCTTATCGGCGCGCCTCCCGGCTATGTCGGCTACGAGGAGGGGGGTCAGCTCACCGAGGCCGTACGGCGCAAGCCCTACTCGGTCATCGTCCTGGACGAGATCGAGAAGGCCCACCCGGAGGTCTTCAACACCCTGCTGCAGGTCCTGGACGACGGCCGTCTCACCGAGGCCAAGGGGCGGACCGTGGACTTCAAGAACACGGTCATCATCATGACCAGCAACGCCGGCGCGGACCTGATCAAGCGCCAGGGAGTCATGGGCTTTGCCGCCTCGGCCAAGGACATGATGGACTACGAGACCATGAAGCAGAAGGTCATGGACGAGGTGAAGAAGACCTTCCGGCCGGAGTTCATCAACCGGCTGGACGAGATCATCGTCTTCCACCCGCTGACCCGCGACGACCTCCTGCGGATCGTCACCCTGGAACTGAACAAGCTGGGCAAGCGGCTGGAGGAGTCCGGACTCACCCTGGAGGTGACGGATGCCGCCAAGCAGATTCTGGTGGACAAGGGCTATGACCCGACCTTCGGCGCCCGGCCCCTGCGGCGGGCCATTGAGCGCCAGGTGGAGGATGAGCTGTCCGAGGAGATGCTCCGCGGCCACTTTCAGTTCGGCGACCTGGTCCTGGTGGACGCGCAGGACGGGAAGCTGACCTTCACCAAGAAGGGCAAGGCTCCCGTCGCCGCGGGCAAGGCTCAGGGGTAACCCGCACGGGCTGGAGGTACCCGCACAGGCTAAATCCAGGTGGAACGGCGCTCTGCGCTGTTCCGCCTTTCTTCGCGCCGCGGCAGGAACGCTGTCGCCCGCGGTGGAAGTGATGAGAGTTCCTGGGGGCCCCTGCATGGGGGCCCCCAAACTGGGAAACACTGGAGTGGAGCCTTGTGGCCAGGCCCCGTACGGTTTTCTTCTGCCAGAACTGCGGTCAGGAGTCCCCCAAGTGGCTGGGCCGCTGCCCCGGCTGCGGCGAGTGGAACTCCTTTGTGGAGGAGAAGGTGGCGCCCCCGTCCGCGGCAGCCGCCCGCGACCGACGCGGAAGAGGCGCCGCGGAGCGCCCGGTGCCGCTGAACCAGGTGGAGGGGGCGGGTGCGCCCCGCCTGCCCACGGGGCTGGCGGAATTGGATCGCGTCCTGGGCGGCGGCCTGGTGCCCGGGTCGCTGGTGCTGGTGGGGGGAGATCCGGGCATCGGCAAGTCCACGCTGCTGCTTCAGCTCTCGCAGGCCATCGCCGAGCGGGTGGGGACGGCTCTCTACGTGTCCGGCGAGGAGTCGGCGCGGCAGATCCGCCTGCGCGGAGACCGCCTGGGCGCTGCCTCTTCGCGCCTGCTGGTCCTGGCCGAAACGGACCTGCAGGCCATTGAGGAACAGGTGGACACGGTCAACCCGGCCCTGGTGGTGGTCGACTCCATTCAGACCATCTACCATCCGGAGCTGACGTCGGCGCCAGGTTCCGTGGGCCAGGTGCGGGAATGCGCGGCGCGTCTGCTCGGGCTGGCCAAGTCCACGGGTACGGCAGTGGTGCTGGTGGGGCACGTCACTAAGGAAAGCGCCATCGCCGGGCCGCGTATTCTGGAGCACCTGGTGGATGCGGTCCTGTACTTTGAAGGGGACCGCCACCAGAGCTACCGCATCCTGCGGGCCGTCAAGAACCGGTTCGGCTCCACCAATGAGCTGGGGCTCTTTGAAATGCGCGAGCAGGGGCTGGTGGAGGTGCCGAACCCCTCCCAGGCCTTCCTGGCGGAGAGGCCCACCGGCGTTGCCGGTTCCGTGGTCGTGGCCAGCATGGAGGGGACGCGTCCCATTCTGGCGGAGGTTCAGGCCCTGGTCACGCCCACGGTCTTCGGCATGGCCCGGCGAACGGCCACGGGAATTGACTACAACCGCGTGCTCCTGCTGCTGGCCGTGCTGGAGAAACGCTGCGGGCTGGCCATGAGCAGCCAGGACGCCTACCTGAAAGTGGCCGGGGGCGCCCGCGTGGACGAGCCGGCCCTGGACCTGGGCGTTGCCGTCGCCCTGGCCTCCAGCTTTCGTGAGGTCCCCACCGATCCCAAGACGGTGGTCATGGGCGAGGTGGGCCTGGCGGGTGAGGTGCGCTCCGTGGGGCAGGTGGACCGGCGCATCGCCGAGGCGGCGCGCCTGGGCTTTGCCCGCTGCGTGGTGCCGAAGGGCAGCCTGGAGGCGTGGCGCCGCGCCGGCGGCCGCGCCGACCTGAAGGTGATCGGCGTGGCCACGGTGGAGGAAGGGCTGCAGGCGGCCCTGCAGGAACTGTAGCGGACACGGGAAGAGGGGGGCCGGACGCTGGCAAAGGACGAACGCCTGGCCGATGACCGGCTTGGCCGGGTACTGAAATCACTGGCTCCCGGTACACCCCTCCGGGAGGGCCTCGAGAATATCCTGCGGGCCAACAGCGGCGCCCTCATTGTGGTCGGGGACACGCCCCAGGTCATGGCCCTGGTGGATGGCGGCTTTCGCATCGACTCCGACTTTGCGCCGGCCAGCCTCTACGAACTGGCCAAGATGGACGGCGCCATCCTGCTCAGCGCCGACGCCCGGCGAATCCTGTTCGCCAACGCCCAGTTGGTGCCCGACCCCGCCCTGCCCTCCCTGGAGACCGGCACCCGTCACCGTACCGCGGAGCGGGTGGCGCGCCAGACGGGCGAACTGGTCATCGCCATCTCCCAGCGGCGCCGCTTCATCACGGTCTACAAGGGCACGCTGCGCTACTCCCTGCCGGACGTGGCGGTGATCCTGACCAAGGCCAACCAGGCGGTACAGACCCTGGAGAAGTACAAGGCCTCGCTGGACCAGGCCCTGGTCAACCTGTCGGCTCTGGAGTTCGAGGACCTGGTCACCCTGTCCGACGTGGCCTCGGCCCTCTACCGCGCCGAGACGCTGCTGCGGGTGGCCGCCGAAGTGGAACGATACATCGTGGAGCTGGGGAGCGAGGGCCGCCTCATCAGGATGCAGACCGAGGGACTGGTGGCCGCCGTAGCCGAGGAACGACGGGACATCATCCGCGATTACCTGCGTGCGGGCGAGAACCGCACTGTGGACGACGTGCGCGGCCACCTTAGCTCCGCCGGTGCCGACGAACTGGTGGACCCCGCCCTGGTGGGAAGGCTTCTGGGGTACAGCGCCGGCACCCCCGACATGTCACTGACCCCCCGCGGCTACCGCCTGCTGCGCCGCGTGCCTCGCCTGCCGGGCCCGGTGCTGGAGAACCTGGTGGAACACCTGGGTACGCTGCAGGATGTCCTGGGCGCCACCACCGAGGAACTGGACGCGGTGGAGGGCATCGGCGAGGTGCGGGCCCACGCCATTCGGGACGGGCTCCGGCGCCTGCGCGAGCAGGTGCTGCTGGACCGCCACGTATAGCAAAGGACCGACCCTATGGGCCGGTCCTGTTTCGTGCAAGATGCCACGCTTCCCCGAACCCTTGGGTTCCCAGCGCGCCCGGCGGCTGCCGCCGGCGAGGCGGGCTCAGGTGGCGTGAAACACGCCAAGGGCTGAGACGCGCTTGTGCTCTTTCAGCACTACGTCGTGCAGGTTCAGTCCGAAGGCGTTGCAGAGCCCCGCCAGGTAGAACATCTCGCGGCCCAGTTCGGCCTCCAGCGTCTCCAGGCAGTGGTCGCACATGGCGCCTTCTACGTGGTCATGCATATGTTGGCGCAGGTCATAGAGGGACGAGTCCGCGGGAATCTCCTGCTTGGTGGCGTCAATGCGGACGCAGCCGCAGGTTGTGACGGCCTTGGCGATGGCGCGATTGGTGCGCGCGTTGGCCTCCTGGAACTTGGACATGATGTCCAGAATGCTCTTATGGCGGATGAGGGTCTCGCCTACGACGTCCTGAAACTGATCCAGGAGCAGGTTTTTCGGGTCCCTGTTCACCGGTCCCTCGCCCCCCCTGCGGATTCACAGCCCAATTCTATCAGCCAAAATCACGCCCTGTCAACGAAACCCACTGGCGAGAAGGGCCTGGCCCGGCTGATGTGAGCCGTTGAGGCGGGGTGAGGGGAGCAGAACACCTTCCCAGGCGCTGCTAGTGCTGGATGTACTCAATGGCGGGGACCAGGCGGGCGTAGTCCCGGGCCATGAGCGACGTCTCCCAGCGGCCCGCCAGGCGGGCGGAGGTGACGGCCAGGAGCAGGATGCCCACCACCAGGGCCGCATAGACCCGCGGGCGGATGGCCTTGCGGGTCGCAGCCAGGCGCAGCTCCAGGGCACCCCTGGCCCTGGCCGGGCAGGCCCCAATGCAGTTCAGGCAGGCGGTGCACTCCGGCGACAGCACGGAACCCGCCTGCGAGACCTGCAGGCGCGCGGGACAGACCCGGTCGCAGAAGCGGCAGCCGGTGCAGGCCGAGGGCAGGCGCCTCACCGCCACAGGACTGAACCAGCCGATCAAACCCAGCAGCGCGCCGTAAGGACACAGATAGCGGCACCAGAAGTTCTCCACCAGCAGGGACAGGACTGCCAGCAGCACCAGGACCTGCACGGTAAGGAGCGATGGCGCCAGGAAGAACTGCAGCATCTTGACGTCTGAGGCCTGGTAGTACGCACTCTGGAGAAACTGGCGGGCAATGGGCCCGGGCATGCCCATCCAGATGGCCTGCAGGAAGAAGAGCAGCAGCAGGTACTTGGGCACCATCAGGAGGTGGTCCAGCAAGGGCGGCGGCTTGAGGTTGAACCCGAACAGCCAGCGCCCCAGCCGAGCGAGCCCCTCCGAGAGGGTGCCGATGGGGCAGAGCCAGCTGCAGAAGCCGCGCCGGAGAAGCAGGGCAATGGCCATAAAGGCCAGCAGCAGCACCAGGGCAGCGGGGTGGACCGGGTCCCACCAGCCCGTGGCCAGCCAGGCCTTCAAGGCCAACAGGCCGCCAATGGGCAGGAACGCCTCCACGCCGGCCGGGCGTGCGTGGGCAATGGCCGCCGGCATGCCGTTCCGAAACTGGCTGACAAAGAGAAAGAACCGGACGCCGAGCACGACTGTGACCAGCAGCGTCCCCAACTGGACCACAAGGCGCGGCCTGAGCCCGTCCCTATTCGTCAGGCCGGCGCGCCGCAAGACGTTGGCAATGTCCACCGCTGTTCTCCCTCCGAAGACAATGATCCCGTTTCAGCGTTCAGGAAACGAGAGCCGCGGCGCCGTGACCCCGGTCACAAACGCGGCCCTCCTTGCGAATTGTCTAGAGTCCCGGGGACGCAGTGTCGGTACCCTCCGGCACATAGGCCCCGCCCGCAATTCCTTCGGACAAGCAACAGGGAGGCCCGAAGGCCTCCCTCAAAAAAGTTGGTGGACGTAAGGGGAGTCGAACCCCTGACCTCCGACTTGCGATGCCGGCGCTCTCCCAACTGAGCTATACGCCCGAAACTACGCGATGAACGTGATTATTGTATCGTACGGCCTGGGGCGCGTCAAGCGCGTACACGTGCGGTCGGAACCGAGGCCGGAATCCTGCAGCCACCAAAGCGGATAGATCTAGTTGACACGTTTCGCGCATCTATGGTAACATATTTAGCCTTAATTGACAATCGCGCTGGACCGTGTTATGCTGTCCGTATGGAGTAGTTTGGGGGGATGCTCGTGTTCCAGGTCGGCGACAAGGTGGTCTATCCCATGCACGGGGCCGGCGTCATCGAAGCCATCGAGGAACGCGTGGTTCTCGGCAAGGCGAAGCGCTATTACATCCTCCGGCTGCCCTACGGCGAGATGCAGATCATGGTGCCCACCGACGTGGCGGGAGGCGTTCTCCGACAGGTCATTGACGAGGAGGGCGTCAAGAAGGTTCAGGATATCCTTCAGGGCAGCAAGAGCAAGATGTCCGCCAATTGGAACCGCCGCTACCGCGCCAACCTTGAAAAGATCAAGAGCGGTGACGTGTACGAGGTGGCGGAGGTCGTCCGCAATCTGGCCCAGCGGGAACGTGAGAAGGGCCTGTCCACCGGAGAGCGCAAGATGCTGGACAACGCTCGGCAGATCCTGCTTTCCGAACTGGTGCTGGCTCAGGACATGAATCACGCTGCGGCCGCTACCTGGCTGGACCAGATCCTCGCTTGAACACCCAGGATTTTCATTTTACAATGGAGTGGCCAGGCCGTGGCCCGTCAGGGTCACGGCCTATTCTAAACGGTTTGGGTTCGTTTATTCACATTCATAGAGAGAGGTGAGGCAAACTGGGTCTCTTCACAATGCGTCGGGTCCTGACAATGGTTGGCATGCTTGGCGGGATTCTGGCCACGTTCTTCAACCTGGAGTCCTGGTTCGGACTGGCCTTGCTCCGCTGGGAATCGGTTGGGATCGTAGCTTTGGGTACCCTCCTGGGCGGGCTGATCGGCTTTGCAGCAGCGCCGGTTCTGGCCTGGGCGGAGCAGAAGCTGCACAGAACGCCTGTGCAGGACATCATCTTTGGGGCAATCGGCCTCATTGTCGGACTTATAATCGCCAATTTGATCATTTTGGCGCTGTCTCGGGTACCGCTCCTGGGCGGCATTCTGGCTGCCGTTATCACCCTGAGTGCCCTTTACCTCGGTATGAGCGTGGCCACCAAGAAGCGGGAGGAGATGTCTGGACTGCTGTCGTGGCTGCCGCGGGGCGGCAAGGACAAGGACAAGCAGTCCAAGGCGGAGGGCGCGGCCCAGCCGAAGATCCTGGACACCAGCGTGATCATCGACGGACGGATTGCGGATATCCTCCAGACCGGGTTCATTGAGGGCCCCCTGGTGATTCCCGGCTTCGTCCTGGAAGAGCTGCGACACATCGCCGATTCTTCCGACGTGCTCAAGCGCAACCGCGGGCGCCGGGGGCTGGACATCCTGAACAAGATTCAGAAGGAGCTGTCCGTGCCGGTTCAGGTCTACGAGAAGGACCTGGGGCGCGACCTGGAGGTCGACTCCAAGCTGGTCAAACTCGGCAAGAGCCTGGGCGGCAAGGTGATCACCAACGACTACAATCTCAACAAGGTGGCCGAGCTGCAGGGCGTACCCGTGCTGAACATCAACGAATTGGCCAACGCCATCAAGCCGGTGGTCCTCCCCGGCGAGGAGATGACCATCCACATCATCAAGGATGGCAAGGAGCCGGGACAGGGTGTGGCCTATCTGGATGACGGCACCATGATTGTGGTGGACGGCGGCCGCAAGTACATCGGTGAGACGCTGGGCGTCATTGTCACTAGCGTGCTGCAGACCTCGGCCGGCCGCATGATTTTCGCCCGCCCCAAGGCTGAGCGCGTGGGCGTCCCCACGGAGCGGGTGGCTCCGTGATCAGCCGGGCGGCGGGCAGGGCCCCCCAGGGAACGGTGGCCGCCATCATCCCTGCCGCCGGACAGGGCACACGCATGGGGGGGGGAACTGCCAAGCAGTTCCTCCCCCTTCTGGGTAAGCCCATGCTGGCGCATACCCTGGCGGCGTTCGAAGCGGCAACCTCCATCACCCAGGTGGTGCTGGTGGTGGGCAGCGACCTGCTGGATGCCTGCCGCCGCGAGATCGTGGAGCGTTACGGCTTCAGGAAGGTCCACGGCATCGTGCCCGGCGGCAAGGAGCGGCAGGACTCCGTATACAGCGGTCTGCGCTCGTTGGGACCGGGCTACGACCTGGTGATGGTGCATGACGCCGCCCGTCCGCTGGTTACCCCGGAGATACTGGACCGCGCCGTGGCGGAGGCTCGCGGCAAGGGAGCGGTAGTCGCAGCCGTCCCGGTCAAGGACACGATCAAGGTGGTGGATGCCGGAGCCGTTGTGGAGACGCCGGAGCGCGACCGCCTGTGGGCGGCCCAGACGCCTCAGGTCTTCCCCTACGCACTGCTGCTGGAGGCCCATCAGGCGGCTCTGGAGGACGGCTTCATGGGAACGGACGATGCCGCGCTGGTGGAGCGGCTAGGGCGTCCCGTGCACATCGTGGAGGGCTCGCCGGAGAACCTCAAGATCACCACGCCGGAAGACCTGATGCTGGCGGAGGCCATTCTGTCGCGTCGCTGAGGGGGGCCATCGTTGCTGGTGGGTTTTGGCTATGACGTGCACCGCCTGACTCCGGACCGGCCCTGCATCCTGGGCGGCGTGCGCATTCCGCACAAGCAGGGGCTCCTGGGCCACTCGGATGCGGACGTGCTGGTGCACGCGGTGATGGACGCCATTCTGGGCGCCATGGGCGAGCGCGACATTGGGCAGCACTTTCCCAACACGGACCCGAGTTACGCGGGGGCGGACAGCCTGTCCCTGCTGCGGCGCGTGGTGGCACTGGCCGGCGAGGCCGGCTACCGCGTGCACAACCTGGACAGCACGGTGCTGGCGGAGGAGCCCAAGCTGGCGCCGCACGTTCAGGCGATGAAGCAGAACCTGGCGGAGGCGCTGGGCCTGCCGCCGCGGCGCGTTGGGGTTAAGGCCACCACCCATGAGGGCCTGGGCTTCATTGGAGCCAGGGAGGGCATCGCGGCCTTCGCCGTGGTGTCCCTGGAGGAAGCCGAGCCGGGTTGAGGCGTCTGGAGCAAGTTAACCGAACAGGTATACGTTACCATTCCCTGGGGCATACTATGAGGTGCCCCATTTTGCTTTCAAGGAGTGGTAATGTTGCTGCGACGCTGGACGCTGTCCGCCGCCTGGACTGCGGCCGCATGCCTGGCGGCCCTGGGACTGACGCTGGCGGCCGGCAGCCCGCCGCCCCGACCAGCTCTGGCGGCCCAGGCCGCGCCGCCCGCCCACACGCTGACTTTAGCCGGCAGCGCCCCGGCTGTGCCTTCCGCCCCCGGCGCCGCGGCCCCACCCACCCCACCCGCACCGGATTGGGAAGAACGGGAGGCCAGGGGCCCACACCGCCCCGCCAGCAGGGCTCCGGCCCCCGCCGAGAGGGGTCGGGATGAGAACCGCGCCTCCTATCGCATCGCCTCCCGCGGCGGAGCGGCCGCCGACCGGCTGATGGCCTCCTGGTACGGCGCCGAGTTTCAGGGGCTGTCCACCGCCAGCGGCGAGCCCTTCGACCGATTGGGCCTGACAGCGGCGCACCGCACTCTGCCGATGGGGACCAGACTGGTCCTCACCAATCCGCAGAACGGCAGGTCTGTGGAGGTCAGGGTCAACGACAGAGGGCCCTTTGTGGCCGGCCGCGACATCGACTTGTCGGAGGCAGCCTTCGCCGCCATCGCGCCTCTGAACGCCGGCGTGGTGCCGGTGCGGGTTCAGGTCTCCCCATAACCGGGGTTCAATTCTGATGAGCGCGCTCGGGAATTGACAGCCTCTGGATTGCGGCATATAATGGGGCCACTAATGGCGATGACCGGGAAAAGTAAGCCTGCCAGGCCCTGCAGAGAGAAGCCGCCGCCGGCTGGAAGCGGTTTCGAGTCGAACCGGCTGAAGTGCCCCCGGGAGCTGCGGCCCGAAGGGCCGGTGGGCCTGTGCCCGCCCGGCCTGCGTAGGCGCCGACGGAAGGCCACCGTTAGCGGGCCAGGGCCGTCAGGCGGGCCTTGCCGCCTCGCGTCCCGGGAAGGTGGGCCGGCTGAACGGCCCAAGCAGAGTGGAACCGCGGTCTTGACCGCCTCTGTATGTGCAGGGGCGGTTTTCTGTTTGCGGTGAGGACGCGGATTGTGGGAGACACTGTGAACGGAACGTGCGGACAAGGAGGGATGGCCATGCTGCGGCGAATCAAGGAAGACGTGCAAGCGGTGCTGGACCGGGATCCTGCCGTGCGGAGCGCCTGGGAGGTCATCCTGTGTTACCCGGGGTTCCATGCGGTGGTCATGCACCGGCTCGATCACTGGCTGTACCGGCGGGGCTGGTTTGTGACCGCCCGCTTCCTGTCCCAGGTGGCCCGCTTCTTCACGGGCATTGAGATTCACCCCGGCGCCAGGTTGGGGCGCGGCGTGTTCATTGACCACGGCATGGGCGTGGTCATTGGCGAAACGGCGGAGGTAGGCGACGGCTGCACGCTCTACCAGGGCGTCACCCTGGGGGGAACGGGCAAGGAGAAGGGCAAACGCCATCCCACCCTGGGCCGAAACGTCATGGTGGCCACGGGCGCCAAGGTGCTGGGCAACATCGTCATCGGCGACAACAGCAAGGTGGGAGCCGGTGCCGTGGTGGTCAAGGACGTCCCGCCCAACTGCACGGTAGTGGGCGTGCCGGGGCGCATTGTCATTCGCGACGGTCAGCGCGTGGCCGGGCCTGACCTGAACCAGGTGGACCTGCCCGATCCGGAGGCCGACGCCATTGCCGCCCTCCAGCGCGAGCTGCTTCGCCTGGAGCGGCGCCTGCACCAGGTGGAGGCGGAACTGGGCGCGGCCCGGGCCGACCAACCGGACGTGGCCCA
>JBLNCQ010000186.1:0-15339 GCA_050260815.1 Bacillota bacterium | reverse complement strand
CAAGTACACGGACGGCCCCGGGCCCAAGAAGGACATCAACATCCAGATGATCTTCTCCGGGTTCGGCGCATCGCTGAACCAGCGGGCCGGCGCCACCAAGGGCATTGAGGCCCACCGCAAGGTTGAGTTCGTGCTGACAGAAAACCTCTTCCTGACCTCGGACGCCAAATACTCGGACGTGGTACTCCCCGTTGTCAGCGAGTGGGAGAAGTTCGGCGGCCTGCTGACGGGCAATCGTGAGATCCTGATTTTCTACCGGCAGGTCATTGAGCCTCGGTTTGAGGCCAAGGACGAAGCCTGGATCGCCCGTGAGGTGGCAAAGCGGCTCGGCGTCGATGAGAACAAGGTGGATCCCATTCCCCTCAAGCAGAAGGTTTTCAACCAGCTGGCCGGCGCAAAGGTGATGAAGCCGGACGGCTCGGGCTATGAGCCCCTGGTGACCATCACCCAGGCGGACATTGACGAGTGGGGTGTCACGGGTACTCCCCAGACCGGCCGCATTACGCTCAAGGAGTTCGAGGAGAAGGGCATCTATCAGGTGCCCCGGACACCGGGCGACAAGCTGGAGTTCACGGAGTTCGAAGACTTCCTGGCCGACCCCGTAAAGAACCCGCTCAAGACACCCAGCGGCAAGCTGCAGCTCTACAGCCAGGAATTGGCTGACCATATCAACTCCTACGGATGGACCAAGAAGGACCCCATCGCCAAGTACGATCCCTCCATCGAAGGGTATGAGTACACCCGCAAGGGCGACTTCCCATTGCAGCTGGTCACCATTCACTACATGCGCCGCAGCCACTCGACCCTGGACAACGTGCCCTGGCTGCGCGAGGCATTCCCTCAGGAGTTCTGGATCAGCGCCGTCGACGCCAAGGCTCGCGGCATCAAGACCGGCGACATTGTGAAGATCACCAGCGCCCACGGCGCTGTGATTCGCCCTGCCTACGTAACGGAGCGGATCATGCCCGGCGTGGTGGCGCTCGGCGAGGGTGCCTGGATTGAGATGGATGAGGAAGCGGGCGTTGACAAGGCCGGCGCCACTAACATCCTGAACGGCGACATTCCCACCGGACAGGGTCACACCGGCCACAACTCCTGCGTGGTCCAGGTTGAGAAGTACGACAAACCGCTGGCGCCCGACCATACCTGGCCGCAGCGCATTGTGTTGTAGGAGGTGAACGTAGATGGCGCAAAAGGGCTTTTACTATGACATGACCGCCTGCATTGGCTGCAAGACCTGCCAGGTGGCCTGCAAGGACAAAAACAACCTGGAGGTTGGGGAGCTCTTCCGGAAGGTGTACACCTTCGAGGGCGGTAAGTTCCCGCGACCCTGGATCTACCATCTCTCCATCTCCTGCAACCACTGCGCAGAACCCCGTTGCGTGGAGAACTGCCCCACCGGTGCCCTGACCAAACGGGCCGAGGACGGGCTGGTGGTCCAGAATCCCGACAAGTGCATCGGCTGCCGCTACTGCATCTGGTCCTGCCCCTACGGTGCCCCCGCGTACCTGGAGAAGGAAGGCCGTGTGGGCAAGTGCAACGGCTGCGCCGACCTGGTGGATCAGGGGCTTAACCCCGCCTGCGTGGACGCCTGCTACATGCGGGCGCTGGAGTTTGGCGACATCGAGGAACTGCAGAAGAAGCACGGCGGGACCGTCAGCGTGGCCGGTCTGCCTGACCCGGGTCTGACCGGGCCCTCCCTGGTGGTCACGCCCAATCCGGAAGCGGTCAAGTAGGAGGAGGGAGCTAGATGGAAACCAGAGAATGGGCCTTGATTCTGTTCACGGTTCTGAGCCAGGCGGCCATCGGCGCCTTCATCCTGCTGACCTGGTTCCGTCAGCGGAACAGGGACACGGCCATGGATGGCGCCTACCGCAAGTCGTCCCTGGCCCTGCTGGGTGTGACGGCCGTGGGCCTGCTGGCCTCCCTGGCGCACCTGGGCCGGCCGCTGCTGGCCGTCACCGCCCTGGGCAACCTGGGCAGTTCCTGGCTGTCGCGTGAGATCTTCTTCAGCGGCGGGTTCTTTGTTCTGCTGCTGGCCAGCGTGCTGCTGGAGAAGCAGCCCGCCACGCGGCGGATGATCGACTGGCTGGCGAGCCTGGCCGGGGTTCTGGCCGTGCTGAGCATGTCGGCAGTCTATATCCGCACCATGATGCCGGCCTGGCAGGGGTTCAACACCTTCGTAGCCTTCCTGGGCACAATGGCCCTGTTGGGCGCGGCCACGGCGGGCGGTCTGCTGGTGACCTTCGGCAGGGGGCAGGAACCGGTGGCACGGGACCTGCAGGCCCTGCTATGGGTAGCCGTGGGCGCCCTGGTGGTGGAACTGGCGGTGCTGCCGCTGTACCTGGCCACGCTGGGCGCGGGTGCTGAGGCGGCGCAGGCGGCTGCAGCCCTGCTGGCCGGGAAGTATGGCGCGGCCCTGGTGCTGCGCTGGGCCCTGGTGCTGGTGGGCGGTCTGGTGCCGCTGCTGGTGGTCTGGCGGAAGCTGTCCTCGGGTCAGGTGGACGTGAACAGCGTGTATGCGGCCCTGGCCTTCATCCTGGTGGGTGAGGTCATCGGCAGGTACCTGTTCTACGCCACCGGCGTGCACATCATGATTGGCTAGGGGGGCGCCCCGGCGGCAATCCGGAGCGAACCCTGAGGGAAATACAGAAGCGGGGCCGCCGCACGCGGCCCCGCTTTCTTCCGTTCCCGGCGGCCCGATGGTCGGGTGCTCCGGCGGCCGGGCGATCCAACGACCCGGCGCTACTTGTCCGTGTACACGCCAATCAGCGCGGCGCTGTTATCGGGGGCCGTTCCGGCCACGTGGATGTTCAGCCCGTAATCCGGCACCTGGACGCCGGCGTGGGGCGCCTTTATGAACCAGTAGTTCCAGTTGTCCGCGTAGTGAGGTACGGCGCTCTTGCCCTGGTACGTGCGGGTGGCGTCATAGCGGTCGAGGGTGATGTCATCAACCCTGTCCAGACCGAAGGTGGCGTCGTACACCTGGACGCGGGTGCGCCAGGCACTGCCGCCCACCGGCTCGATCATGGGCGTGGGATGCGCGTCCACCACACTCAGGAACCCATGTCCGGGATGAACGCCTACCCAGTTGTCCGTGTAGGATGTGTCGCGGTACCAGAGCAGAAGGCCGGGCTGGTAGGGGAAGTAGTCGACGTTCGTGGCGTCCGAACGGAAGTTGTAGACATTTTCCAGGGCGCTGTCAAAACCGTGCAGGCTGCGCCACTCGGCCATGTAGTAATGAGACTTGAAGTCCTGCCCCTTGAACCGGGTCCAGCCATCGGCGGTCCAGGCGGAGTCCATGGACTCGACGTCATCGAAGAAGACGTCCTGCCCGTCCGCGGTGACCCGAATGTCGTCCACCATGAAGCCGGCCATCGTGGTGCCCCAGTCCGTCATATAGCGGAACTGGAGGAGGATCTGCTGCGCGGCGTAAGCGGACAGGTCGATGCTCTCCGTGACCCAGCCGCCACTGTTGCCGGTGTAGCCGGGCAGGTTGGCGACAATGGTGTCCATGGCGTCGGGGTCATGTTCCGAGGTCATTCTCGGCGTTACCAGAGGCGTCCAGGTGGCTCCGCCGTCGGTAGAAACCTGCACGAAGCCAAAGTCCCAGGCTTCCTCGATGTCGTACCAGGCGGCGTAGCTCAGCATGGCTGAAGTCTTGCCCGTAAGGTCGACGGAGCGGAAGAGCCTGCTGTCCATCTCGTCGTCCTTGCCTCCGAACCACTCATAGGTTCCGGAGTAGGGCGTGTTGACGTACAGCAGCTTCGGCGGCAGGTTGATCTTCAGCACCTGGTTGTTGTCGCCCAGACTGTTGCTCTCATCCAGCACAAAGTACGTGCCATCTCTGTTGAGGTCCGCCAGGTTGACGCTGGTGGGCTCCACCCAGCCGAGAATCCAGCGGCCCCAAGGACTCATGGAGGGCGGACGGGTCCCCAGCGGCTTCCCGGTCCAAGAGCCGCTGGACATGATGGACCAGAAGCCCACGGTATCGCCGTTGCCGCTGTAAATGGTGTCGTACTCGTCAGGCAGGCCCAGGTCATGGGTGAACTCGTGGGCGAAGACGCCCAGGGTGCCGTTCTCGGGCATCATGGTGTAGTCGTACGTCCACATGGTGGTGCCCGTCGGACGGACCAGCGTGGCCGAACTGTGGGCCCAGAGGGCGTTGTCCCCCTGCAGGCCGCCGCCGCCGGACTGGTCGTCGCCGGCATGGACGATCATCAGGTGGTCGACGATGCCGTCCGGCTCATCATAATCGCCGTCCCCGTCCAGGTCATACGGGTCTTGCTTGTCGAAGTCCTCCAGGGGGACGCCGGCATCAACGGCTGCCTGCACGGTCTCCCGGACCAGGTCCTTGGCGGTGCCCGGCTGCAGGTTGTCATGGCCGCCCTCGGGGTTGTCGTCGCCATAATAAGCCTCAGGCTGGCTGACCTTGTACCAGCCGAAGACCTGCCCTTCCACGGTGTAGAGGCCGTTGGATTGCTCCAGGAAGTAGTCGGTCATGCTGTCCAGGTGCAGACCCTCGGGCGTGTCGATGCCGCCGGGGGTGAAGAGCATCTTCTGGAAGTACTCCGGGCTCGTGTCGCTGGTCCAGAAATCGGCGTTGTTGTTTGGCCTTGGCAGGTAGCCGTGCTCCGGCGCCTGCAAGGGGTCACCGCTGAACTCCGCCAGCAGGACAAGGATCTTGTCAGTCCTCTGGAGAGGCAGCCGGCGTGGGTTTACCGGGTCCACGGACGTGACGGGCTTGCCCAACCGCTTGCCCGGCGTAAGGCGGCGGATCTCGCCGTTGCTCAGCAAACGCTCCCGGGCTGCGGCGGCCTTCTTGGCCAGCCTTGCGCTGCTGGGCCGCTCAGAGGTTGGGGTGGCCAGCTTCTTGGTGAGGTAGTTGCGAACGGCCTGATCCACCTGATCCGGGGTTGCGCCTGCCGGAATCAGGCCTCTCTCCATCAGAGTTCTGGCAATCTTGTCCTCATTCGGCGGCATGATGCCCTTCAGCTCAGAGACAGCCGCAGCCTGACTACCTTGACTGAACTGCGCCCGCACCGTGGTGCCGGGCGCTGCCCCCATCGCTATGGCGGCGACAAACGCGGCAAGAACCAGGAACGCCAGAGCCCTTCTCAAAGCGATCCCCCCTAGGATGCAAACCTTGGAGAGCTTGTCCCCGGACCAGTGTAGCAAATGAAAGGCGCAATGTTTGTCATTTTCCGTTGATTCAGGGCTGACTCCGCGTCATAGGGTGCAAGTCCCGATGATCCGCCATCCGTGGGCCCATGGCCGCATGTTCCGGCAGGACATGACCTTCTGCTGTCTAATTCTATAGAGACGGGTGTTGCCATGCGGAAGGAGGGCGCCGATGGATCTGGAACGCGTGGCGGATGCATTAAGCCGCATGACTCCGGTAACAGCGCGCAGTACCCTCTGTCCCCGCAGCCGCTCCAACCGCTCCGCCTGCAGCATCTGCGTCGAGGTCTGCCCTGCCGGTGCCATCACTCTTGACCAGACCATCGACGTCAGCCAGTGCCCTGCCTGCGGCCTATGCGCGACCCGGTGCCCGGCCGGCGTTTTTGAGGTACAGCGGCCGTCCGACGGGTCGCTGGTCACCGCCGTGCGTGAGCGCGCCAGGGAGTCCCCCGTGGTGGTGCTCGGCTGCGAGAAGTACCGCGACCGCGGTCCGTCTCACACACTTGGGGTCAACTGCCTGGGTCAGGTCTCGGCGGAGTTGCTGGTTGCCTTCGTCGCCGCGGGGGCCCGCCGCATTATCCTGCTGCAGGACCCGGAGACGTGCGCGTCGTGTGGTTATTCCGCACTGCAGGAGTCAGTGGAGGCGGCCGTGCGCCGCGCCACGGACTTTCTGGCGGCAGCCGGCCTGGACTCCCGTGACGTGGTCATCGCCGCGCGATGGGAGGATCCTTCCTCGAAGCGTGCCAGGGGCGCGTGGCTCCCCTGGCGGCGCGGCGACCGGGCGCGGCCCGCGGAGGCCGCCGACGTGGACCGCTCGCGGCGCGAACTCTTTGCAGCCGCCTGGAAGGAGACCAAACAGGCTCCGAAGGCATTCCTGGACACGCTTCTGGGACGCGAGGCGGAGGCTCCCGCCGCCGGCAGCAAGGTGCCCGGCCAGACAGGACTCCCGCCGCGCCGCGAACTTCTGCTGAAGGCTCTGGCCGAGCTGGCACGCGAGCACGAAGGCGTCCTGGGGGCTCCCGTCTTCCAGCAGCGCCTCTCGCTTCAGAACGGATGCACGCTCTGCGGCGTCTGCAGCCGACTGTGCCCAACGGGCGCGCTGACGCAGGTCCAGGCGGAGGACCAGCTTCATCTCCAGGTGAGAGCCGACCACTGCACGGGCTGCGGCCTGTGCCTGGACGTCTGCCCGGAGAAGGCCCTGGCCTGGTCCAATCCGCTTACGGCGGGGGAACTTTTGCAGCGCGCGCCAGGCCGCCTGGCCTCCTCCGGCAGCCGTACCTGCGCCGTCTGCGGCCAGCCGTACCACAATAGCCAGGAGGAGCAGACACTTTGCACCCGCTGCCGGATCAGCCTGCGTTTCGGCGGAGCCAACCCGGGTGCGGTCAACTGAACCGGCCGACCGTCAGATGTGACACGCACGCGAAAGGGCCCGCGGCTGTTTGCGCCGCGGGCCCTCATTGCTTGGCGGAGACGGGAGACCCGACTAGTAGCCGGCCGTGGAGTTGTCCTTGACCTTGCCGGCAAACACCTTGTAGATGAGAGCCGTGTATCCCAGAACCAGCGGGACACCCAGCAGGGCGACAATCAGCATGACGGTCTGGCTGAGGGTCGAGGCGGACGCGTTGTGGATGGTCAGGCTCAGGTGCGGAGCGCCCAGAGCCGGGACCAGGGCAGGGAAGTTGCCGACGAACCAAAGGCCCACCAGACCGATCACGCCGGCACCGGAGGCCAGGAACGCGGGCAGGTCGCGGCCGCGGGCCATCGCCAGACGGGCGGCCAAGATGCCGCCCACCACCAGCAGCAGCATCAGCCACCCCAGGGGATTGGCCAGGTTCCGCGTGAACGGCTGGGGCGCGGCCAGAGCTGTAACCACCGTGGTGGACGCCACCAGGGCCACAAAGACCCAGTGGGCCGCGGAGCGCACCCGCAGTGCCCGGGCCTGCAGCGCGTCCGTGGTCTTGACCGCAGCCCAGGCAGCCCCGTGCGACACGAACATGGCCAGGCCCGTCAGGCCGATGAGCAGCGAATACGGGTTCAGCAGCGTGAAGAACGTGCCGGCGTAAGCCTGCTGGGCGTCAAGGGGCACGCCGCGGACGATGTTGCCCACAGCCACGCCGTACAGCAAGGCCGGCACCAGGCTGCCGGCAAAGAAGGCCCAGTCCCAGAAGCGAGCCCAGCCCTCGTCGCGGGCGCGGAACTCCAGGGAGACGGCCCGGAAGATCAGGCCGAACAGCACCAACATCAGGGCCAGGTAGAAGCCGCTGAAGACGGTGGCATAGACCACGGGGAAGGCCGCAAACAGAGCACCGCCGCCGGTCAGGAGCCAGACCTCGTTTCCGTCCCAAACCGGCCCGATGGCGCGGCGCAGTGTCCGCCGCTCCGACTCCGTCTTGGCGATAAAGGGGTAAAGCACGCCCACGCCCAGATCGAAGCCGTCCAGTACGGCATAGCCGGCAAAAAGTACGCCAATCAGGAGATACCAGATGATTTGCAGCATGGTCAGCCCTCCTTAGTCGCTCGCCGCGGCCATGTTGGCACCTACCTCGATGGCCCCTGCAGGCTCAGCGGGTCCCTTGCGGATGATGCCCAGGGCAATGCGGGCCCAGCCCACGAACAGGACTGCGTAGATCAGGACGAATAGGGCCAGCGTCAGGGCCACGTGAGAAGCAGGAACAACCGCCGAAACGCCGTCCAGCGTGCGCAGCTGGCCGTAGACAATCCAGGGCTGGCGGCCCACCTCGGCGGCCATCCAGCCCAACTGGCTGGCCACGACGGGCAGGGGCGCGGAGTAGACCAGGGTCTTCAGCAGGCCCGGGTGGTTTTCCAGCCGGCCGCGCCACAGGAGGTACATGGCGACTCCGGCCAGGGCGATGAAGTAAACGCCCAGCAGCACCATCAGGTGATAGCTCTGAAACGTGAACTGGACCGGCGGCCGGTCGGCCGGGGCGAACTGGTCGAGCCCGGCGACTTCTCCGTTCAGGTTGAGCGTCAGCAGCAGGCTGAGGAGGCCGGGAACGGTGATCCCGCGGACCGTCTGGCTGCGCTCGTCCACCCAGCCGATCAGGGTCATGGGGGCGCGCGCCCGCGTCTGGTACAGGCCCTCAAAAGCAGCCATCTTGGCGGGCTGCGTGGCGCCCACCTGCGTGGCGTGCCAGTGCCCCAGGAAGGGCATGGCCAGCGAGGCCACGAGTGCTAGAGTCAGGGCCCCGGCCATGGCCCGGCGCGCAAAGTTCGCGTGGCGTCCCTTCAGGAGGTAGTAGGCGGCAATGCCCGCGGCCACGAACCCGCCCGCCACCCAGGTGGCCACCACGGTGTGCGTGTAGCGCGGCAGAGCCGATGGGTTCAGTGCAGCGGCGAAGAAGTCGGTCAGGATGGCCCGGCCGTCCTCCACCCGAAAGCCCGCCGGCGTCTGCTGCCAGGAGTTGGCGATGATGATCCACAGGGCTGACAGATGAGAGCCGATGAAGACCATCCAGGTCGAGACGTAGTAGAACTTCTTGGATACCCGCTCACGGCCGAACAGCAGGACGCCTAGGAAGGTGGACTCCAGGAAGAAGGCAAAGAGGCCCTCGGCCGCCAGCGGGGCGCCGAAGATGTCGCCGACGAAGCGCGAGTAGTTGGCCCAGTTGGTGCCAAAGGCAAACTCCATGGTGATGCCGGTGGCCACGCCAATGGCAAAGGTGGTGGTGAACAGCCGTACCCAGAAGGCGGAGGCCGCCTTGTCGGCCTCGAGCCCGCTTCTGAAGTAGCGGCGCTCGGTCATCATAACGATGAACGCCAGCCCCAGGCTCAGGGGTACGAACAGGTAGTGGTAGCCTACGGTCAGGGCGAACTGGATCCGAGACAGCGTCACGGTGTCCATAGGCAGGGTTCCCTCCTCGAATGGCCGCCGCAATCCTTCTTAAGAACGATTCCAAAAACATTCTCCGATAGATTTCCTTCTTTTCCAATAGCCCGTTTGTTCTATTTGTCACGTTAGGCAATAAGGACTAGTGTTTTTTCGGCTCGAGCCATTGACCATGGGGAGCCGCTTGCCTACAGTTAAGACGAAACTGTGGAACCGCTATCTCCACAGATTCAATCCAAAGGCCGCCGAGCCTGTTCCGGGAGATGACGTCCTTGCAGCAGTCGGAAGCAGCCGTCGCCACAGGCGGTTCGGCCCGATCCCTGGAGGAGGTGCGCGAGCTTCTGGCATCCCGGGGGCTGCGCACCACGGCGCAGAGGCTGGCCGTTTATCGCTATCTGCTTCATCACCGCACCCATCCCAGCGCAGCCAAGATCTATGAGGACTTGAGCCGTGAGTATCCCACCATGAGCCGCGCCACCGTCTATAACACCCTGGAGTTGTTGGTGAGCCTGGGCCTGGTGCAGCAGTTGGACCTGGGCGTCGGCATGGCGCGCTACGACGGGAACCCAGAATTTCACGTGCACGTGGTCTGTGAGACCTGTGGCAGCATTGCCGACGTGGAGGTGGACGGCACCCTGGCCGCCCTGGAGGGGCGCATCGCTTCGAATCTGGGGTTCACCGTATCGGGCCGTCGTTACGAGTTGTTTGGCCGGTGCCAGCGGTGCGCCGCCAAGCTGGGGGACCGGGCGGTGAAGGGCTAGGCGATCGGCCCACGGACAGAACGCATCCAGAGGACTTGCATGATTACCAGAACGGAGAAGGCCGAGGGGGACTCCTCGGCCTTCCTGCCGCCTACTGGGACAGCGCCCCGGCCAGGCGCTCGGATGCGTCCTGGATGATCTCCTTCCAGAGCCGGGCAACCCTTACCTCCAGCGGCCGCTGCCCATAGGCGATCTCGTTCGGCCAGGGTCGGCCACTTTCGTGGCTCTTCCGCAGGGCTGCAACAGATCCTGTTAGCCACGCGGCCAGCGGCGTGGGACGCCAGCCTGGACGTGTGTGGGTTCGCAGGCAATGTTGTCCACCACCGCGTCGAACTGCCGGCCGGTAACGGCCTGGAGGCCATCCACGAATCGGTCGGCCAGGACGTGTTCCACCCGGGGCAGGAAGTCGGGCCGCCGGTTGCCACGGGTCAGAAGTGTAACACGATATCCCCTGTTCAGGAGCTCCGGAACCAGGTGACGCCCGGTTAGCTGCGTGCCGCCCAGCACGAGAACATCCATGCCTGTCTCCTCCCATCAGAGACGCCCTGCCGCTCCATTCTAGCCTTGGGAAGGCTAAGGAAACAGACTGCAGAACCAGGCTCGTCCCGTGCTACAATGAAGGTGTGGTGGAGATAGCGCCCCGTGAGCACCTTGTCGGCCCAGGTCGACGGGGTGCGTCACATCTGCCTCCTTAGCGTGTGCGCCCCTGGAGGATATTTCGCCCAAAACCGAGAAGACTGCCTAGTACCGTAGTGAAAGTAAGCGGAGCAAGGTCTTTGGAGGCCGGCGCCCGTTCGAAGGAGGCCGAACCGTGGACGACAAGCTGAAGCTGTACCAGGAACTGACAGAGGCCCCCGGCGTGCCGGGCCAGGAGGAAGCGGTGCGCGACATCATGCGCCGCAACATGGAACCCTACGGGAAGATCATGGAGGACAACCTGGGCAGCATCTTTGTGGAGAAGATGGGGCAGGCGGGTGGTCCTCGCATCATGATTGCCGGCCACATGGACGAGGTCGGCTTCATGGTCACCCGCATCACCGACGAGGGCTTCGTCAAGTTCACCACCCTGGGCGGTTGGTGGGAGCAGGTCATGCTGGCGCAACGCATGACCATTCACACGCGCAAGGGCATTATCACGGGTCTGGTGGGCAGCAAGCCGCCGCACCTGCTGAGCGCCGATGAGCGCAAGAAGCCCGTGGACAAGAAGGAGATGTTCCTGGACATCGGCGCCACCAGTAAGGAGGAGGCCGAGCAGGCGGGCGTGCGCCCCGGGGACGCCGTGGTGCCCATCTGCCCCTTCACCCCGCTGGTCGATCCGAAGCTGCTGCTGGCCAAGGCCTGGGACAACCGGGCCGGCTGCGCTGTGTCTCTCCTGACGCTGGAACTGCTCAAGGGTGAGAAGCACCCCAATGTGCTGTACGCCGGCGCAACCGTGCAGGAGGAAGTGGGCCTGCGCGGCGCTCAGACCAGTTCCTGGCTGGTCGAGCCGGACATCGCCTTTGCCCTGGACGTCGGCATTGCCGGCGACACCCCGGGCGTCAAGACCGATGAGGCCATGTCCAAGGCGGGCAAGGGTCCGGCCATCTCCATCTACGACGCCGGTCACGTGGCCCACCGCGGCCTGCGCGACTACGTCTGCGAGGTCGCCGACGCCGAGGGCATTCCCTACCAGTTCGACTACATCACCGGCGGCGCCACCGACGCCGGCCGCATCCACCTCTGGAACAAGGGCGTCCCGGCCCTGAACATCGCCATCCCGGCTCGCTACATCCACAGTGCCGCCTCGATCATCCATCGCGACGACCTGGAGAACGCGGCCAGGCTGGTGGCGGCTGTGGTCAAGAAGCTGGACAGTGCAGCCCTGAAGGCTATCCGCGGCCACTAACCTACAGCGACTCGAAACGAGCCGGCCAGGCACACCAGGCCCCGTCGCTTCGGCGGCGGGGCTTTACCTCACAGGGAGGTTGGCGCTGTGGAGAAGGTTCTGTACCGCCCCGCTCGCCTGGAGGACATTCCCGGGGCGGTCGAGATTCACCGCATCGCCCGGAATGAGATGCTGAACCGCAACAACCTGGGCATTCCCCGTCATGACGTGGAGGAACAGGAGGCCGGTTTCACCCACGTTCTGAACACCGGCGTCTTTCGGGTCGCCGAGATGGACGGGCGTCTGGCCGCCGTGTGTCATGCCGTGGTGCGGGACGGAATTTGGTTCCTATCCAGCTACTGGGTCCTGCCGGAGCTGCAGCGTCTGGGCGTCGGCGGGCCGCTGCTGCGAAGCGTCTGGGCCGAGGGGCAGAGGCAGGAGGCCCGGGTGTTCTGCGTCTGGGCGTCGGTGGACCCTACCGCCATGGCCAACTACATGAAGCTGGGCATGCTGCCTGGGACTCAACTGCTGAAGTTCGGCGGTGAGGCGGCCAAGCTTCGCCTGCCCGAACCCCCGATGGGCTATGAGGTACGCGCTCTGGACCCGGCCGCCGGCGCCGCTATCGACCGCGTGGTGCGGGCCACGCCGCGGCTGATGGATCACGAGTACTGGGCGACCCGTCCGGCCCTGCACGGCAGCCTGGTACTGCGGAACGGCAAGCCCTGCGGCTACTATTACGCCTCCGACGGCGGCGACGTGGCGCCGGCGGCCTGGCTGGATCCCTCGGATGGTGACGCGGTCCTGTCCCTGGCCTGCCGCGAGGCCGTCGAACGGGGAGGGTCCGCCTCCCTGCGCTTCGCAGGCTACAATCATCAGGCGGCCAGGTTTGCCCTGGGGGCAGGTTTCACCTTTACGGGATTCTCCCACTTCCTCACCACGGACCGCTTTGGCAAGATCGAGCAGTACGTCGCCTCAGGACCGCTGCTGTTCTAAAGGAGCGCCCATGAAAGAACCGCCACCTCACGGCGGCGGTTCACGAATTGCCTCTGGGCTTACGCCTCTGGGCCTTGTGGTAAACGAAGTGGTGGGTAGCCCTCCTGCCTCCAGGCTCTGGAGTCTGGTATCAGGATAGCGGCAGGTACCGGGGAGGGCATGGTTTCGGCGGCAATTGGTAGGATTTCGGGGGCAACTGGCAGGACAGGGAGCTTCGATGGCACCGGCTGTCCGGCTCTACGCTAGAAAGTGTGGTGACGGATCGGCCGAAATTGGCGGCAGGAAAGCAAGGAGCATCGTCCTGACATGATCCTGCAGAGTCCGGAAATCAAAGCTGAGCCGCTTCGGCAGTAAATTCTTCGTGCGTACTCCTTCTGTAACACCGTTGCTAATGCCGTTTTCGAAGTGGGCTGGAATCTCCGAACGCTAGGCCTTGAAGGGTGCAACTGCTCGAGTCCCAGCACTTCATCCAGCAGGGAGTGTGCCGTCGCTCCTCGCGGCCCCTAGTACCACCCCTCAACGGCACTATCCCAAAGGGCGTTTCGGCCTCGTGGGCTACGCGGCCCTCGGCTCGATCTCCCGCCATCTCGTGTTGCCGAGAGGGTGTCGTTCAAATGATGAGCGTCTCACGAAGAACATAGTTTCACAGGTTCCCAAACAATGGACACCAAGTCGTTGAAGCGAACTACAGCCGGCATCGCGAAATCTCTGACATGACGAGAGGATCCTCCAGTCCTGTGTTGGTTCCAAACACTTGCTGGAGTTAATACCTCTCGTCCTCTTTTTTCCGCGCTCCTACTCTGGAATTCCACCCAAGACCACTTCACTCGCACGATCACTTAGCTGAAACTGGCAGCCAGGCTACGCATCCAAAGATGGCAGTCCTTAACGCAGTGCCAGGGCGGTGCCTTGGCTAGCGCGGGTAACATGGATGCCTATCTTCGTCATGGACGTTTCGCGCACAGCGGGCAACCTGGTGAACGGCCCGGCCTTGGGTTTCGGAAAGAACCGACCCTCTGGGGCAGACAGGCCGGCGACAGCAGCTTTTCTGGCCCGACAAACCAAGACTCAAGGAGGGATCATAGTCACGCCACCCAATTGAGTTCAATGGGGGGGTGATGTGGCGGTAGCACGCCATCTTCGGCAACGAGGCGGGGGATATGAGGTACGGGGTTCCTCGCCGCCGCCAAACCGACTGTGGTGCCGATTCCTAACAGTGAAGCGGCGACCAAACCCATAAGCCTTTTCAAACGGGACCTACCTCCTTCGATGCAATAAGGTTGAGAAGCCGACCGATCAGTTGCGCCAGTTCATGGGCTTCACTTAGCTCCACGAAGCCTTGCGCGGCCTCCCGTAAGCGCCTAAATGCCTGTGTAGAAGCTGGCTGTTCTTGGATTTCAAAAAGTCCAAGCAGCGTCATCAGCCGGAAATACATCGTTGACCGCGGCCTTCCCTCCAGTAACCTCAGCCCAGTTGCGGCTGCCTTAATGGCTTCATCCGTGGCTCCTTTGATCTGCCACAACCTCGCCTTCTCTTCAAGTACTGCTGCTTCAAGTTCGTCATCATCGTGGTTATGGTAATGCGATGCCGCAGCGTCCAGCCAGGTTTCGGCTTCGCTCAATAGGTTCAGATCGATCGCTGCCACTGCTTTGTTGTGCTGGGCCATCACGATTCCGAGACTGTCATGGCCATGCCTGTATAAGTCCTCAGCGCGTTCTGCTGCCTCTAAAGCCTGGGTCGGTTCTCCACGGTTTCTCAGCGCATAGCTCAGGCCCAGTTCAGCATGAGCCTGAGATGACACATCAGACAATAGGATGGCGAGCCGCCTCGACTCTTCGTAGAACTCCACCGCCTCACCGAAAAGCCCCAAACGGCAGTTGGTGTTACCAAGGTTGCGCAGAGCCTGGACCGCCAACGCCCTTCCCGCCCCCGATGACCGTACGTCTTCGTAAGCTTCGCGGTATTGTTGCAGTGCGCCGCCAAAACTCAGACTGTCGTAATGGCAATGGCCAATCTTCATTTTGAGGCGGCCTCGAATCGTCGCGGCTTGATGGCGAGATTCCACTAGAGCAAAAAGCGCTTGTCGATACGATCTTTCTGCTTGTGGCCAGTCTCGCATGTGGTAGTAGACATCCCCCAAGACTTCATATGTTTGCGCACTGAGGGAGGAATCACCTATGGATTGAGACACTTTAGTAGCCTGAGCCATCAGCTTCAGCTTCTCTCCACTTGGTCAAGTCAGACAACTGATCCTTGGATGACGAAACCAGTTCTTCCCCTGTTGCTTCTTACGCAGGGTGATGACTATGTAGCGGCCAGGGTGCAATTCGCTCAGCGTGCAAACCTCACTTCTTTGGAGCTAGACACTCTCAAAGGGCTGGCTATCAAAGAAGTAGAGGCAACTACGAAACTCAAGAGTCTCTCTGATAAGGTTGTAGCGGACTCAAGGCTTACTATCGAAGAGAAGCATGCTACAATCTCAAAGGCAAGGTACAATGCAGAGGTTGTTCAGGTCTTACGGGATACTGATGCAGCCGTCCGAGGCCTACTAAAGAACCGGTACGTAGATTGCTGTGTATTCCGGCGAAATCGACCACCTGTTCCGATTCAAATCGTCCAGTGATTCCGGTTCAAGTCGACCATGCGTTCCGGCTGAAATCGACCACCGCTGTGAGGTAGCGCTGGCCGGCTGC
>JBLNCQ010000185.1:0-4310 GCA_050260815.1 Bacillota bacterium | reverse complement strand
AACAACAGTTTGGGGCAAGACAACCTGCCGCGTCCCCACGGGGCGGACCGGACGACAGGAATACTGGACGCGCCCCAAGCGGGAGACTAGGTTCGCCCTGGTTCGGGCGAATACCTTGCCGCGAGGTGACTCCCATGGCCCTGTTCCCCTACGACCCCTTCCGCCACCTGGAGAACTGGCGCCGCGACATGGACCGCTTCTTCACCGAAGGCTTCCCCATCGGCATGACGCGCACCGCCAGCGTGCCGGTCGTCGATGTCTACGAGTCCGGCAACGATGTGGTGGCTGAGTTTGAGATCCCCGGCGTCGACAAGCAGGACGACATCCACATCGACGTGGACGACAACATCCTCACCGTTTCCGGCACCATCAACCGGATGATGGAGGTCAACGAGCACGACATGCACCGCCGGGAGCGGTACGTTGGCCGGTTCCAGCGTTCCGTCTCGCTTCCAGCCCGGGTTGACCCCGCCGCCTCCAAAGCCAGCTACAAGAACGGCGTCCTGGAGGTCCGCATGCCCAAGATCTCCGGCGAAACAGGCCATCGCATCAACGTGGACTTCCATTAGCTGCCGCCCTGCTGTTTCCGCAGGTTGCATGCGCTGGACGGGCGCGGCCGCACTGGGTCCCCCCTTCGGACCCGGGGCGCCGGGACCCCGGACCCGCCCGTGCGCACGAGTCCTGGCCAACACGAAGGCCCGCCCCACAGATTCGGGGGCGGGCCTTGCCGTGCGACCGCGCAGCGCCACAACCGTGCAACTACACCGTCGCGCCATCCAACCGGACTAGGCGCCGACATTCCTCCCAGCCTTCCGGCCGCGGCCCGTCATGGCGCCGATGCCGAACACCACGGCCAGGATGACCGCCAGCGTGCCGGCGACGGCCACAGGCGATCCCTTGAACATGCTGCCGACCGTGCCGATGACAATGCCGACCCACTGGAAGTCCGCGTCGCCGAAGGTGGTATTCTGGAAGCCCAGGGCGCCCAGCGTCGGCAGGAGGAGGGCGGCGCCAAACGTGATCAGGATGCCGTTGACGAACGACCCGATGATCGCCCCGCGCTTGCCGCCGGTGGCGTTGCCGAACACGCCGGCGGTGCCGCCCACAAAGAAGTGGGGCACCAGGCCGGGCACAATCACCGCCATGCCGGCGGCGCCCAGCACCAGCATGCTGACCAGGCCGCCCACAAAGCTGGCCAGGAAGCCCACCAGCACGGCCGTCGGGGCGTAGGGGAAGGTGACGGGGCAATCCAGGGCGGGCTTCGCCTCAGGCACAATCTTCGTGGCGATGCCCTGGAACGCCGGGACAATTTCGCCGATGATCATGCGCACGCCCTGCAGGATGATGGCCACGCCGCCGGCAAAGGTCAGGCCCTGCAGCAGCGTGAAGACCAGCAGGTTCTGGCCGCCGGAGAGCTTCAGCACCGCGTCGTTCCCCGCGGCAATGGCCGCTACCAGGAAGATGAGGAACATGACCGTGGCCGTGGAGACCAGCGAGTCGCGGAAGAAGCCCAGGCTCTTGGGCACCCTGTAGTTCTCGATGGAGTCTTCCTTGTTGCCGACCCACTTGCCGATGGTGCCGGACAGCCAGTACCCCAGGGTGCCGAAGTGGCCCAGGGCGATCCCCGACCCCTTGGTGACCATGTCCATATAGGGGCTGGCCAGGGCGGGCATGAGGACCATCAGGGCGCCGAGAATCAGCGAGCCCATGACCACCAGCAGCCCGCCGCCCAGGCCGGCCGAGCCCAGCACGGCGGACAGCAAGGCAGCCATATAGAACGTGTGGTGCCCCGTCAGGAAGACGTACTTGAAGCGAGTGAAGCGCGCGTACAGCAGGTTGGCGATGAAGCCGAAGACCATGATAAGGGCGGTTTCGGTGCCGAGGGTCTTCTGAGCGATGGCCACGATGGCCTCGTTGTTGGGCACAACGCCCTTCACGCCGAAGCCCTGCTCCAGCAGGGGCCCCAGTTTGTCCAGGCTGCCCACCAGGGCGCCGGCGCCGGCGCCAAGGATCAGGAAGCCCAGGATGGACTTGGCGGTGCCGGTGATGATGTCGGAAATGGGCTTCTTCTGGGCGACCAGACCGATGAGTGCTGCCAGACCGACCAGGACGGCCGGTACCGCCAACACGTCCTGCACGAAACTGACGACGAAAGCCATAGGTCCTCCTCCTTCTGCCTTGGTTCAATGCCACCAGGTTCCGACTTTCCGGGCGGTTGCTTGAACTGGCGGGTGTGCCATCCCCCCTTTCAAGGAGTCTCGGGCGTGGCGGGACCCCCGCGGGTCCGCTACGACCCGATGTGTAAAGCCGCCTTCAGCTTCTCCCGCATTTCGTTGCGGTCGACGTAGTCATGGATGGGCACCAGCGGCACGCCGGCGCCCTCCAGCATCTCGGCGAACTGGGCCGAGGTGACGATGAGGTCCGCGCCCCCGGCCTTGGCCGTGGTGATGTCCACGGCCTCCACCTGCGCCTCCACGTGCAGCTGCCGCAGCACGTCCTCCACCCCGATGCGCAGGAGGAGGCTGCTCCCCAGGCCCATGCCGCACACCGTCAGGATCTTCATGGAGGTCATCCTCTCTTCTCCGACTCTTCCGCGGCCCGGGCCGGCGCAAACAGATCCATCACTTCATCCACGCTCTCCGCCGCGCGGATGCGGCGCACCCGCTCCGGGTCGCTCAGCACCTGGGACAGGTCGCGCAGGGCGGTCAGGTGGGACTGGGCGTCAACGGCCGCCAGACCAAAGACCAGGTCGACGGGATCGTGCTCCGGGTGGCCAAAGGCAATCGGATGCTGGAGCCTCACGAGGCTGAACCCGATGCGCCGCGACCCGGCCTCCGGGCGGGCGTGGGGCATGGCCATCCCCTTGCCGATGACGATATACGGCCCCAGCTTGTGCACGGTGTCTACCATGGCCTCGACATAGCGCTCTTCGGCGGCCCCGGTCCTCACCAGCAGGCTCCCAGCGGCGCGGACCGCATCCTCCCAGCCCGCCGCCGGCACGTCCAGGGCCACGGCATCACGGCTCATCACCTCATGGAGCATCGGACCACCTTGCCCTTTCCTTGCAGACCTGGCACCGGCACCGGGCTGCGCCCGCCCCTGCGGTCCCGCCCGACCGGGCTGCCCCAAGGCAGCACGCACCCGGGCCACGTCCTCCGCCCCCAGCAGGGGGTTCACGCGAATCGCCGGTGCGCCGGAGAAGTGGCCGCCCCCTCCCGGCAGCGACGTCAGGTCAATCGTGCTAATAATCAAGTCCAGCGGCTGCCACTGCTCCAGGCTGGTCACGGCGTGCAGGCTGGAGACCACCCCCGCCACCTCCACCTCGGGCAGTTCTGCGCGCAGGCGCGACTCCAGGATGCGTGCCGTCCCCACCCCGCTGCCGCAGGCGACCAGCACCCGCGGCCGGGGCGGTCTGCTCCGCCGCCGCTCGATGGCGGCACCAAGGTGCATGGCCAGGTACCCGATCTCCTCCTCGGGCACCGCCACCCCCCAGGCCTTCACCAGCATCTGCGTGCACTGCTGCGCCGCCCAGAAGATCTGCGGGTAGACGGCCTTGATCTCGTCCAGCAACGGGTTCCGCAGAGCCCCGCCGTAGCGCAGCCGCTCGGCCGTGGGTGCCAGGTGCAAGGCCAGCCCGGAAAGGAGTTCGGCGTCCTCCTTCAGGGGTACACCCAGGAGCGCCTCGGCCCGGCACGCAAAGTCGTACGCGAGTCTGTCAGTGACCATTCGGTGACTGTCAGCGGCCGTTCCGCCCTCGAGGGGAAATGTCTCCCGCATGCGCGCTCCCAACAGATGAAGGGTGATATACCCAACTTCCGAAGGAGGCAGGCTGACGCCCAGTGCTTCTTCCACCGCATCGGCCACCGCCCTGGCACTGCTGAACTCGGGCACCTGCCTGAGCGCGTCGAGCTGGGTCCCCGGCATATCGATACTCTTCTGGGCCTGCAGACGCTTCACAGCCAGGGCCAGGTGCAGCACCAGACCCATGAACGCCCCATCTGCCAGAGTCAACCCCATCCGCTCTTCGGCGGCCCGGACGGCCTCGGCCAGCCGATCCGTGTCCACGTCGGCGATGAGCGACACCATCTGCCGGGAAAGGGCCTGACCGGAGCCGGCCGGCGGCCGGAACAGCCGGCCGGTGTCCACGGCCCCGCCCAACAGGTCGGCGGCCGCGCGCCGCCACGTTGCCTCGTTGCCCTTCAGGCGGATCCCCGTGTGGGCCCGCCGCTCGAGGCTCATGCCGCTGCGCGCCAGCCGGCGCTCCAGGGCCTTCAGGTCTTCGAACACCGTAGTTCGGCTGACGTACAGAG
>JBLNCQ010000184.1:0-10346 GCA_050260815.1 Bacillota bacterium | reverse complement strand
AAATGCGCAAAAAAAGTTCCCAGCGCAGAAGGATAACGCCCTACCCAAATCGAATAACAACGACTCGTGCGGTAGGATAGCGCTTTGTGTGAAAACTGTACTTTGCAAACGCTCTGACAGTTCCGGCCCTCCGCCGGCGGGGAGGTCTCGCCGTGAAGCTCTTTGGTCGCGAGGGTCCGGCCGGCTTCCTGATGGGAGAGGCCCTGGCCTTTGGGGTCACGCTGGTGCTTTCCAGCATAGGAGCTTTTTACCTGGGGAAGTATCTGGACGGGCGCTGGGGGACGGACCCCTGGCTCTCGGTCATCCTCCCCCTCCTGGCCATTGTCGGTTCCTTCTACCGCTTCATCCGCCGCATCCTTGCCAACTCGGGGGAGTGACGCCCGGCCTTGACCTGGCGATGGATCGCCCTGGGGATTCTTGTTGGCGGCGCCGTATCCGCGCTTAACCATTGGATGTCGCTGGCCACAGTTCGGCGAACCAGCTCGAAGGATCCCTTCGCCAACCAGGGCGCCGTCATCGGCAGTTACATCCTGCGGCTATTCTCGGCCGGCATCGTCCTCTTCGTTTTCCGCGAGCACCCGCCGGCTCTGTTGTCCAGTCTACTGGCACTCACGTTATTTCAGATCTTCCTTGTTATCTATACCACTTCGGAAAGGAGGGAGGGCGAGAAGTGAATCCTCTTCTGTGGGCGATGGCTGAAGAAGGCGCCAAGGAAGCGGCCCATGCGCCGGAAGCCCTGGCGGTCATCCCCATTCACATCCCCGGCCTCCTGCCTGAGGGACTTGAGATCACCAGCCGCGTCACCACCATGTGGGGTATCATGGCGGTGCTTTTGATTCTGGGCTGGCTTGCCGGCCGCAACGTGAAGCGCATCCCGTCCGGGATTCAGAACGTGATGGAGATGCTGATCGGGGCGGTCCAGAGCATCATCGGCCAGGTGATGGACGAGGAGCGCACGCGGCAATTCACCCCGCTGCTGACTTCCATCTTTGTGTTCATCCTGGCCTCCAATTACTCCGGCCTGCTGCCCGGATTCGGCCACCTGCGGGGGCTGGCTGCGCCCACCAGCGGGTGGGGCGTCACCGCCGGCCTGGCCATCATCATCTTCTTCGCGGTTCAGATCTACGGCCTGAAGAAGAACGGGATCAAGGTCTACAAGCACATGGTGGAGCCGTGGTTCCTGTCTCCGCTGATGCTGCCCCTGGGCATCCTGGAGGAGTTCACCCGGCCCTTCACGCTGTCCATCCGTCTATACGCCAACATCTTCGGCGGTGAGATGGTGGTGGTGGCCATGCTGTCGGCCATTCCCTACTTTCTCCCGGTTCTTCCCCTGGCTCTGGAAGTCATTTTCGGCGCCATTCAGGCGTTCATCTTTACTCTGCTGTCGGCGGTGTACATTGCCGCCGCCACGGAGGATCACAGTCTCCACGGCGAGCACCACGCTGAAGCGCCCCGCGGACTCGGCACCACCGAGGTCGACGCTCTCAGCCATTAATCTGTCATCAGTTTCCTCCCCTCATTGTGAGGCCCGCTCAAAGCAGCGGGTCGGCCTTGGGACGGCGCCTGAGGACGGAGGAGTTGCGAAACCCGCTTGTCAGATCCCCAGTAAGGGGAAAGGAGGGGAACGGATTGTCTTCTGTCAACCCGATGGTTTGGTTTGGCGTGGCCGCCGTTGTTGCGCTGGCCATTGCCGCTTTTGCCTCCGCCACAGCGCAGGGCCGCACGGCTTCCGCCGCCATGGATGCCATCTGGCGTCAGCCCGAGGCTGCCGGCCGGATTCAGACCGCTATGATGCTGGCCCTGGCCTTCATGGAAGCCCTGACGCTGTTCGTTCTGGCCGTTGCCTTCGGCCTCCCGGCTGTCCTTCGCTAACAGGCCCACTGTACCAGGGGCGGGGGTGGCCGGCAGCGGTCACCCCAGGCCCCTGACCGGACCCGTCCAAAGCCGTCCCAATCCAGGTCCGCGAAGCTTTGAGAGGGGGGAGCCCATTTGGAGTTCAGCATTCACGAACTGATCTGGGCCATTATCAACTTCCTCGTCTTTCTCGGCTTGATGAGCTTCCTTTTCTACAAGCCGGTGTTGAAGATGCTGGACGATCGCAGGAACGCCATTGAAGGCGGGCTCGCCCGGGCGGAGGCCGCCCAGCGCGAGGCCGACGACCTGCGCCGGCAGTATCAGGCGCAGATCAACCAGGCGCGCACTGAGGCCCAGGAGATTGTAGCCACGGCCAACCGTGCCGCCCAGACGGCCAGGGAACAGATCACCAACGAGGCGCGTGAAGAGGCCGAGCGCCTGATCCAGCGCGCCCAGGAGACCATCCGCCTGGAGAAGGAGCAGGCTGTGGCCGCCCTTCGCCAGGAGGTGGCCAGCCTTGCGGTCATGGCCGCCGGCAAGGTCCTGGAGAAGACCCTCACCATGGAGGAGCACGGCGAGCTGGCTCGCCGCTTCGTGCAAGAGGCAGGGGAAGTCCAGTGATCGAGGGGTCCATCGCCAGGCGCTACGCCCTGGCCCTTTTTGAACTGGCCCAGAGCAAGGGTGAGGTCGAGTCGGTGGGATCCGACCTGGACCGCCTGCAGCAGCTGGTCAAGGCCAGCCCCGAACTGCGGGCGATTCTGGCGAATGAGACCCTGCCGGCCCGCCGCAAGAAGGACGCCCTGAACGTAGCCCTGCAGGGGATTTCATCTCGTTCCGTGCGCAACTTCGTCTATCTCCTGGTGGATAAGCACCGGGAGGCGCACCTCTCCGACATGGTGCAGCGCTACCACCAGCTGGCCGACGAGGCCAGGGGCGTGGTGGAAGTGGAACTGCGGAGCGCGGTGGAGTTGCCTCAGCCCGTGGTGGCGGAGATTAGCGCCGGGCTGGCGGGCCGTCTGAACAAGACGGTACGCCTTCAGCCGGTTGTGCAGAAGGACCTGATTGGCGGCGTTGTGGTCCGCGTCGGCGACCAGTTGCTGGACGCGAGCCTGAAGAGCCGCCTGCTGAGACTGAAGAAGCGCATGGCGGAGGAGTGACACAGGCGTGAGCATTCGCCCCGAGGAAATCAGCTCGATCCTCAAGCAGCAGATCGAGAATTACGATGCCGACATCCAGGTGGCCAACGTCGGCCGCGTCATCCAGGTGGGTGATGGCGTGGCCCGCGTCTATGGCCTTGAGTCCTGCATGGCCTCGGAACTGCTGGAGTTCCCCGGTGAGACGGAAGGTGAGCCGGTCTACGGCATCGCGCTCAACCTGGAAGAGGACAACGTGGCCGCCGTGATCATGGGCCCCTATACCCAGATCAAGGAGGGCGACGAGGTGCGGCGCACCGGCCGCATCGCTGAGGTGCCCGTAGGAGACGCCATGATCGGCCGCGTGGTGAATTCCCTGGGCCAGCCCCTGGACGAGCGCGGCCCCATTCACACCACCAAGACCCGCCCCATCGAGCGCGTGGCGCCGGGCGTCATCAAGCGCAAGTCGGTGAACACCCCGCTGCAGACGGGCATCAAGGCTATTGACGCCATGACCCCCATCGGGCGCGGCCAGCGCGAGCTGATCATCGGCGACCGCGGCACCGGCAAGACCGCCATTGCCGTGGACACGATCATCAACCAGAAGGGCCAGAACGTCATCTGCATCTACGTGGCCATTGGCCAGAAGGCCTCCACGGTGGCGGGCGTCATCAGCCGCCTGCAGGAGTTCGGCGCCATGGAGTACTCCATCATCGTCTCGGCCACGGCCTCTGACCCGGCGCCCCTGCTGTACCTGGCGCCCTACGCCGGCGTCACCATCGCCGAGGAGTTCATGGACCAGGGCAAGGACGTTCTGATCGTTTACGATGACCTCTCCAAGCACGCCGTGGCCTACCGCGAGATGTCCCTGCTGCTGCGCCGCCCGCCGGGCCGCGAAGCCTATCCGGGTGACGTCTTCTACCTCCACAGCCGGCTGCTGGAGCGGGCCGCGAAGCTGGACGAGAAGTACGGCGGTGGGTCCATCACCGCCCTGCCGATCATCGAGACGCAGGCCGGCGACATTTCCGCCTACATCCCCACCAACGTCATTTCCATCACCGACGGCCAGATCTTCCTGGAGTCCGACCTCTTCTACGCCGGCCAGCGCCCGGCTATGAACGCCGGCGTCTCGGTCTCCCGCGTGGGCGGCGCCGCTCAGATCAAGGCCATGAAGCAGGTAGCCGGCTCGCTGCGCCTTGACCTTGCCCAGTACCGTGAGCTGGCGGCGTTTGCCCAGTTCGGCTCCGACCTGGACAAGGCCACCCAGGCCCGTCTCATCCGCGGCCAGCGGACCATGGAGATTCTGAAGCAGGGCCAGTATGAGCCCATGGCCGTTGAGAAGCAGGTGGCCATTATCTACGCGGCCACCAACGGCTTCCTTGACGACGTGGACATGGACCAGGTACGGCCCTTCGAGCGCGAGTTCCTGAACTACCTGGAGCAGCAGACTTCGGTGCTCAAGGACCTGCGCGAGAAGAAGGCCCTGAACGACGCGCTGAAGACGGCGCTCAACGATGCCATCAAGGCCTTCAAGACCGGATTCCTCGGGGCCGGCGCGCAGAACCAGGCAAAGGCTACGGCCTAGCCCAGCCGGCTCATCCTGAGGAAAGGTGGTGAAGGTCCGTGGCCGGAAAGCGTGACATCGTCCGGCGCATCCGCGCCGTTCGCAGCATCCAGCAGATGACCAAGGCCATGAAGATGATCGCCGCCGCATCGCTGCGGCGCTCGCAGCAGAAGGTCATCTCCGCCCGGCCCTACGCCCGGAGCCTGCAGGACATGCTGCTCCGCCTGGTGGGGACGGACGCCAGCCTCAAGCACCCGCTGGCCCAGCTTCGACCGGTGAAGCGCACCGCCTATGTGGTCATCACCGGCGACCGCGGCATGGCCGGCAGCTACAACGTCAACGTCATCCGTCTGGCCAGCACGGCCCTGCGGGAATCGGAGAACGACACGGTGCTCATCCCGGTGGGCCGCAAGGGGCGGGACTTCTTCCGCCGCCGCGGCCACACCTTCCCCCACGAGATCGTGGGCCTGGGTGAGGAGCCCGCGTTCGGACGGGCCCGGCAGTTGGCGCAGACCCTCATGACCATGTTCCTAAACCAGGAGGTAGATGAGGTCCGCATCATCTACACCGAGTTCATCAGCGCTTTGCAGCAGCGTCCGAAGGACGTGCAGCTTCTGCCCATCACCCCGCCGCAGCGCGGTGAAGCGGCGGGCGGCACGCAGGCCGCCGGCGGCCAGGTGGAGTACATCTACGAGCCCTCGCGCGAGGCCGTTCTCAGCAGCCTCCTGCCCAAGTTCGTGGAGGTGCAGGTTTACCGGACCATCCTGGAGGCCAAGGCCTCCGAGCACGGCGCTCGCATGACCGCCATGGGGTCCGCCACCGACAATGCCACAGAGATGATCGCCAGCCTGACCCTGGCCTATAACCAGGCGCGCCAGGCGGCCATCACCCGTGAGATTTCCGAAATCGTCGGCGGCGCCGAAGCCCTGGGCGGCTAACCGCCGGGGCAAACCAGCCGCACTTTAACGGACAGGAGGCACACAGCCTGTGAGTGAGCACATCGGGAAGGTCCTGCAGGTCATGGGCGCCGTCGTCGACGTGGAGTTCGAGGACGGGCACCTGCCGGACATCTACAACGCCCTGGAGGTTGAACTGAAGGGCGAGGACGGAAACCAGACCCGCCTGGTTCTGGAGACCGCCACGCACCGCGGCAACAACTTTGTACGTACCGTTGCCATGGGCTCCACCGACGGCCTGGTCCGCGGCACGCCCGTGCGCGATACCGGCGCCCCCATCACCGTCCCCGTGGGCCGCGAGGTCCTGGGCCGCATCTTCAACGTCCTGGGTGAGCCCGTGGACGAGGCCGGCTCGGTGCAGGTGAAGGAACGCCTGCCCATCCATCGCCAGGCTCCCGAGGTGGCTGACGTCAAGCCGGCCACGGAGATGCTGGAGACGGGAATCAAGGTCATTGACTTGCTCTGCCCCTACGCCAAGGGCGGCAAGATCGGCCTCTTCGGCGGCGCCGGCGTGGGCAAGACCGTTCTCATTCAGGAACTGATCCACAACATCGCCTACCAGCACGGCGGCTTCTCCGTCTTCGCCGGCGTGGGCGAGCGCACCCGCGAGGGCAACGACCTCTACCACGAGATGCGCGACGGCGGCGTCATTGACAAGGTGGCCATGGTCTTCGGCCAGATGAACGAGCCGCCGGGAGCGCGCATGCGCGTGGGCCTCTCCGGCCTGACCATGGCGGAGTATTTCCGCGACGCCGAAGGCCAGGACGTGCTGCTGTTCATCGATAACATCTTCCGCTTCACGCAGGCCGGTTCGGAAGTGTCGGCCCTGCTGGGCCGCATGCCCTCCGCCGTGGGCTACCAGCCCACCCTGGCCACGGAGATGGGTTACCTGCAGGAGCGCATCGTCTCCACCCGCAAGGGCTCCATCACCTCGGTGCAGGCCATCTACGTGCCGGCCGACGACCTGACGGACCCGGCCCCGGCCACCACCTTCGCCCACCTGGACGCCACCACGGTTCTGAACCGCGCCATCGTGGAGAAGGGCATCTACCCGGCCGTGGACCCGCTGGACTCCAGCTCCCGCATCCTGGACCCGAACCTGGTGGGCAAGGAGCACTATGAGGTTGCCCGCGGCGTCCAGAAGGTGCTGCAGCGCTACAAGGAACTGCAGGACATCATCGCCATCCTGGGCATGGATGAGCTGTCCGACGAGGACAAGATCACCGTTGCCCGTGCCCGTAAAATCGAGCGCTTCCTCGGCCAGCCCAACTTCGTGGCTGAGCAGTTCACCGGCAAGCCGGGCAAGTACGTGCCCATCGCCGAAACCGTGCGCGGCTTCAAGGAAATCCTGGAGGGCAAGCACGACGACCTGCCCGAGTTCGCCTTCCACATGGTGGGCAACATCGACGAGGTTGTGGAAGCTGCCAAGGCGGGGGTTTAAGCCATGGCCGGCGACACCCTGACCCTGCGCGTGGTGACGCCTGAGGCCACGGCTTTGGACGGTGTGAAGGTAGGCGCCATGGTCGTCCCCATGACCGACGGCTACCTGGGCGTCCTGCCCAACCACGCTCCCATGGTGGCGTCCCTGCGCATCGGCGTCCTCAAGTTCAGAGAGGGCGACACCTACCGGGCCATGGCCGTGGGCGGCGGCTTCATGGAATTCGCCGACAACCAGGCCACCGTGCTGGTGGATACGGCCGAGGTAGGGGAAACCATCGACGTGCTGCGCGCCAAGGCGGCCATGGAGCGGGCCCGCCAGCGCCTGGCCGACCGCCAGGGCAACGTTGACTTCGCCCGGGCCGAAGCAGCCCTGCAGCGGGCACGGGCGCGCCTGCGCGCCGCCGAAGAGGACCGCGGGCACGGCGGCGGTCCCGGCATCACGCCCCGCGACCTGGAGTGAGCCTGACTGGAACACACAGAAGGCCGAGACAACCGTCTCGGCCTTCGTCCATGCCCCCTGCATTCTGCGCCCGTCCCGGCGGCGCCCCCTGCGCCGGAGACAGGTCTTTCCTGGCGGCTCGGGCTTGCGCGGGGCCGGACGCACCTGTATTGTGGGGTACAAGGTGAGAAGAGGAGTTGATTCCCGTGGACGACATTCTGCAGAGGCAGGAGGCCACCCTGACCGGACTGCCCGCCCTGGTAAAGGGGCTGTCGGAGGCGGAGCTTGCCTGGCGCCCGGCGCCGAATAAGTGGTCGGCCAAGGAGATCGTCTGCCACCTGGCGGACGTGGAGTTGATGTACGGTGCACGCTACCGGTGGGTGTTGGCCGAGGACCAGCCCCTGCTGCTACCCTTTGACCAGGACGCCTTCGCCCGGGCCCTGGGGTACGCGCAGGACGACCTCCAGGCGGCGCTGGAGCAGTTTCGGGTCCTCCGTCGCCGGAACCTGAGCCTGCTGACCCGGCTGCTGCCCACCCAGGGCGAGCGCATCGGGCTGCATCAGCAGCGCGGCGCGATCACTCTCAGGTCCATCGCGGAGAGCATTGCGGCCCACGACGAGAACCACCTGCGGCAGATTGAGGAGCGCATCCGCGGCGCCAGGGCGGCGTCTCGATGAAACTGCTCAGCCAGATCCGCCTGATACTCACCGACCTCGACGAGACCCTCCTCACCGACGACAGGCAGGTCACCCCGCGGACCTTAACGGCTATCCGGCACTTGGAGGAGCAGGGGGTGAGGGTGGCCATCTGCACCGGCCGTGCCCTGGAAGCCACGCTGCCGGTGGCCGGCCGCATCGGCTCCCAGTACATCGTCTGCTGCAACGGCGCTTTGGTGCGCCACGGCAGCCAGGTGCTGGCCGACGAGACCATGCCTCCCGAGGTCACCGCCGAACTGGTGCACTTCTTCGCCCGCAGCGGCGCTGTCTACTACCTGATGACGGCGGAGGGCTTCTGGGTCAGCGAGATCAACGAGGAAGTCAACCGGGCCTCGGTGATGCGGGGGTTTGCCCCGCCGCTGCTGCAACCCGGCCAGGAATACGCGCCCGCCTACAAGGTCATGGCGCGCGGCGCCGCCCACCTCTACGACCAGGTGAAGGCTCACTTTGGCCACCTGGTCCACATCATCTACCATCCGGAGTACCTGGAGATTGCGCCGTTCGGCATCGACAAGTCCTGGGGGGCCCGGCGCCTGGCGGAGTACCTGGACCTGCAGCAGCACCAGGTCCTGGCCTTCGGGGACGCGCTCAACGACGTGGAGCTGCTGGCCTGGGCCGGCGTCGGCGTGGCCGTGGCCAACGCCATGGAGCCGACGCGGCGCGCGGCCGACTTCGTGACGCTCAGCAACAACGAGGAAGGCGTGGCGGAGGTGCTGGAGCGGGTGCTCCGGGCGCGGGAGCTATAGGACAGTCCCTGGCGGCGGACTCTGCATGCTGACGCGGAGCAGGGTGAAACTCAGAGTCCGCGCCAGGTTTTTTGGGGGGGCACGTACGGGCTGGACTTCGACTTCGAGCCTGACGTAAAAGGAGGCCGCCTTGCCGATCGGGTCAGCCTGGAGATAGCCAACCTGAAAGAAGCCACTCAGGTGCTCGTAGAGCACCACTACCTTCACCGTAGCAGGACAATGGCGCAGCTACCATACTGGATCACGCTTGATGGGCGGCGTGTAGGCGTGTTACTTTTCGCACTGCCGCGGATGTCGGCCTCATTCCACGGACATAGGGCCATGAATCTCCACGGGCACACCCGTCGGCCCAACGGCGGACGTGACCAGCTTCACGCGGACTGCCTGCACCAGAAGCGCGCCTTCCTGTTGCACCTGACGGCGGTCCGGTTCCCCAAACTTGTCCGTGGCCAAGGTTCTCCCCCCAGAGTGCATCAGCGGATTTACCTAAACTAGTCTGACCGGACGGCCGCGCTCCTGCCGGGCAGCTAGAGTAAAAAGAAGACTGCAGCCCGATCGGCCGGCAGTCTTCTTGCCATGTCCTTGATGTTTCTACGCCCACGACCCCCGCTTTACCAGGTGGTGCATGACCTTCATCTGCTCCAGTGCCCGGCCCGTGCCGGCGGCCACGCACTCCACGGGGTTCTCGGCAACGCGGGCGGGGAGGCCGGTCTCCAGCTGCAGCTTGGTGGCCATGTTGCGGAGCAGCGAGCCGCCCCCGGTCAGCATGATGCCCTGGTCGTACACGTCGCCCAGCAGTTCCGGCGGGCAGCGCTCGATCACCGTCCGCGCGGCGCTGGTGATCTGCGAGATCGGCTCGGCGATGGCCTGGGCGACTTCCTCGGACGTCAGGTCCAGGCTGCGCGGCAGCCGCGTGCTGATGTCCAGGCCGGCCACAGGCATCGTCAGCGACTCCCCGGGGAGCGCTGAGCCGATGGCGATCTTGATGTCCTCGGCCGTCCGCTCGCCTACCAGAAGGCTGTGCTGTTTGCGCAGGTAGACCTGGATGGCCTCATCCATGGCGTTTCCGGCCACCCGGATGGACAGGCTGGTGACGATGCCGCCCAGGGATAGGATGGCGATGTCGGTGGTGCCGCCACCAATGTCCACCACCATGTTGCCGATGGGCTGGTCCACGGGCAGGCCGGCGCCAATGCCGGCGGCAAGGGGCTCCTCAATGAGGTAGGCCTCCTTGCACCCCGCCCGCAGGGCGGCGTCCACCACGGCACGCCGTTCCACCTCTGTCACGCTGGAGGGCACGCCCACCACCACGCGGGTTCGGCCAAAGAGCGTGCGCCGGCGATTCTTGCGGATGAAGTGCTGCAACATCAGCTTGGCCGTGTCAAAGTCGGCGATGACGCCGCCCCGCAGAGGGGTGGTGGCGACAATGCCGGCGGGCGTCCGCCCGATCATCTTCTTGGCCGCCTCGCCAATGGCCAGAACACGGCCGGAGGGCCGC
>JBLNCQ010000183.1:0-6278 GCA_050260815.1 Bacillota bacterium | reverse complement strand
TATCTGTCCAGGCCTCCTGGTGCTCGATTACCCTTGAGTATTCGACACCTGAGTCCCCATAACATGCCAAATGGCCCCATTAAATTGGGATTTTGCAGCACTCTCCTAGGGGGCGGGAGGTAGCCATTGCCCTTGGTCGTCCTGGTTAAGCCATGAACGGGTCCCTGGTCATCCCCACGAGGGTTGCCAGTTCTCCTACGGGTCGCCAGATCGTGGACGCAGCTGACCGTGGCGGCTATGCCGCCGCGCAGGTCAGGGCGCGGTATCTGGTGAATACACTGGGGAGGAGGCCATGGCCATGGACGAGGGTATTCGTGAAACCCTGGCGGTGCTCTGGAAGTGGCTCGCCTGGGGCTGGGCAGGCCAAACCTTGCTGCCGCCGCTCTGGCTGCGGCGCCGGCCCCGCCGGAGTTCAGACCGGGCGGAGATTGCCCTGACCTTCGACGACGGCCCCGACCCGCGCTACACGTTGCCCGTGCTGGAGATCCTGGAGCGTGCCGGCGTCAAAGCATCCTTCTTCCTGGTGGGCAACAAGGCCCGGAAGCACCCGGAACTGGTGCGAGCCATCGTGGAGGCCGGCCACGACATCGGCAACCACAGCTACTCCCACATCCCGCCCTGGATCCAGACACCCCTGGCCGCTTATCGCGACCACATGCGGACCAACCAGATCATCGCCGATGCGGCCGGCCTGATACCGCCCTCTGCCCGCGCTCCCTGGGGCTTCCCCAACCTGGGTGACTGGTGGGCTACCGTGCGCTCGCGTCAGATCTACGTGCACTGGACCGCCCAGGCCTATGACTGGGTGCGCGGCGTGACACCCGCCGACATCTACCGCCGGGTGGAGAAGCAGGCGAAGCCCGGGGCCGTGGTGCTCCTTCACGACGGCACCGGCTACCCCGGCAACCCGAGGGCCATGGTGGAGGCGCTGCCGCGGGTCATCGGCGGTCTGAGGCAGAACTATCAGCTTGTTCCGCTCCGCCAGTGGCGCGGTCCGGTTCGGCCCGCAGGCGGTGGTGTCCAATGAGCTGGGTACGCCGGCTGTGGGACGGCTACGAGGTTCTCTTTGCGCGGCTCATCGGTCTGCGGTCCGTGGCCTCCGGCAGCCTGCTGCGGGTACGCACCATCACCTACCGCGGCCAGGCTCTGGGTCAGGGAGAGGGCGTGCTGCGCCCCGGTGACAGGGTCCTTGAGCTACATCTGAACAACCGCCTCGTTAGCGGTCTGGCGGCGACCGGACGGGAGGCCACCTTCCGCGCCCTGCATCGCGCCCGGCAGGAGCTGCCCCTGCTGCTGCAGGCCGCCCAGGAGTCGGACAAACCCATCGCCGGGGTGGTGGGGACAAGCCTGCTTGCCGTGGGCGGCCGCGCGCTGGGGTTTCATGTGCAGCGCCTGCCGGCCGGCCCGGGCCGCAGGTGGCTGGCACTCTACATGAGGTGGCTGGGGCGTGTGTATCGCCCGCAAGGGGGCCCACCGGTGCAGCATCGCCGCTCCGACATCTACGTCACCTGGGTCACGCTTGGTGAGCTGGAGCGCTTGGCCGCACCCGGGGCCGCTGTGGTCGGCGGCGAGGACATGTCTTAGCTCCGGCGCGAACAGCACAACATAGCAGCACAAGGAGGACCTTCATGGCTCTGAAGATCTACTTTGCCGGACCGCTCTTCCAGACCTACGAGCGAGAATGGATCAGCGCCCAAGCAAGTCGCCTGCGCGCTGCCGGCTATGAGGTGTTCGTTCCCCATGAGCAGGTGTTCCCTGAACCGCTGGAGCCGCGTGGGGTGTTTGCCAAGGACGTGGAGGGCCTGAGCGGGGCCAACGTCATCCTGGCCGTTCTGGACGGTGCCCAGGTGGACGACGGCACGGCCTGCGAGATCGGGATGTTCTGGGCCCTGATGCAGAACGACCCCAGCAAGAAACGGATTATCGGGATCATCAATGACAGCCGCAAGCAGCCGGGCCACTATGAGGAGGGTGTGCAGATCAACCTCTTTGTGGCCGGCGCCGTGCTGGACCGCGGCTGCTACTGCTACAGTATGGACGAGGTCATGGCCGAGCTGGAGAAGATCAAGGGACTGGCTTGATCAAGGGCCCAAACAGCCGACCCTCTGGCTGGTGGTCTTCGGCCAGGTCTTCGGACGCCTGCGCGAGGTACCCACCGGTGGCCTCCGCTACATGGACTTCATGGCCCCCGGCATCCTGGCTCAGAGTGTCCTGTTCATCGCCATCTTTTACGGAATCGCCGTCATCTGGGAGAGGGACCTGGGGATTCTGCACAGGTACATGGTCAGCCCGGCCTCGCGCATTGCGCTGGTCCTGGGGAAGGCCCTCTCGGCGGGAGTTCGCGCCCTGTCCCAGGCCGGGCGTTATTTACGCGTTGGCTCTGCTGCTCGGCATCCGTGCGGTGGGACCTCGTCGGCGTGGGCGGGGTGCTGCTGACCGTCGTCCTGGCCTCGGCCGTGTTCTCCACCTTCTCGCTGATTATTGCCTGCCTGGTCAAGACGCGGGAGCGCTTCATGGGCATCGGTCAGGTGCTGACGATGCCGCTGTTCTTCGCCAGCAACGCCATCTACCCGCTGGCGATGATGCCGCACTGGCTGCAGGTCATCGCCAGGGTGAACCCACTCTCTTACCAGGTGGACGCCCTGCGCGCCCTCATGCTGCAGGGCAGCCACGCGTCCTTCAGCCTGGGCCTGGACTTCGCAGTACAGTTCGTGGTGGCGACCGGACTGGTTCTCCTGGGTGCACGCCTGTACCCCCGGGTCATCACCTGAGCCGCGGGCCCGCCGGCTGCAGGAGAGTGGCGTCAGACAGGTTCCGGGCCCGTGGAGAAACCCTCATCGCCGAAGGCGCTGGGGGATTTTCTTTCCCGCTGCCATGGCTGCCATCATCTTTACGTGTTCGTTGCACGTGAAATCCGGAAGGAAAGAAGGAATTCCGCTCACGGTCGCGAACTTGTATACACAAGTAGACGAGTAAACGGGTTGGGGGAGGAGTGGGACGATGATCGGCCAGGTACCCCAGCACCTGCTGCCGCCCTACTATCAGGTCAAGCAATATGTCCGCGGCAACGTGGAGAATGGGCTCTGGACGCCGGGCCAGCTGGTGCCGTCCGAGACTGAGCTGGTGAAGCTCTTCGGCCTGGCGCGAGGTACGGTCCGACGGGCTCTCAAAGAGCTGGTGGCGGAAGGCATCATCATTCAGAAGCAGGGCCGCGGTACCTTTGTGGCCCAGCCGAAGGTGACCCAGGGGTTTACGCGCCTCTCCGGGTTCTCGGCCGACATGCGCCGCATGGGCCGGTCTCCTGAGGCCAGGGTGCTGGCGGTGGAGATGGTTGCGCCCTCACCCAAGATTGCCGGTGCCTTGCGGCTTGCCGAGGGGGACCGGGTGGTGCAGCTCAGGCGCCTTCGCCTGGCCGACGGCGAGCCGATGAACCTGGAGACCGTCTCGCTGCCGCCGCGCCTGTTTCCTGGCCTGCTGGACGAGGACCTGTCCGGGCAGTCGCTTTATGCTCTGATTACTGAAAAGTACAAGATCCCCATCATCAAGACCACCGAGTACGTGGAGTCCATCGTTCTGGACGCCGCGCAGGCCAAGCTGCTGGGGGTTGCCCCCAAGTCCCCCGCCATTCGTCTGGAACGCATCACCGAAACGCACGGCGGCATGCCGATCGAGCACTGCCTGACGGTCGCCAGAGGCGACCGGACCAGGCTCATCGTTGAGACGGGTCCCAAGTAGTCCACCCCAAACGCTTGATGTTCCCACAAGGCACGGAGCAAGGAGGAGACCGTTGTGCGCGTTCTGCTGATCTGTCAGTTTGCCGCTTCCTCCAAGTTGTTGGTCCAGCGCATGCGCGAAGCAGCCAAGAGCCAAGGGGGTGAACCTATAGAGGTTGAGAGCGAAGCCATCACCAACCTGGACGCCATCCAACTGGATTCCTGGGACGTGGTCCTGCTGGCGCCTCAGGCCCGGCACTATCTGAAGAAGGTGAGGGAGCGGACGGCAACTGATCGATGCCTTGCACAACAATCGCCGCGAGGTCCACGTGGTGAACGTGCCCAATCGGGGTGCCGTGGCGGGACTGCCTGACCACGCCATTGTGGAGGTGCCCAGCGTGATCGGCAGGGCCGGCGCCGCGCCGCTGGCGCAGGGCCGTCTGCCGCAGGCGACCCGTGGGCTGGTGCAGACCATCAAGGAATACGAACAGCTGACCATCCTGGCGTCGGAGCAGAACAGCCGCGCCCTGGCCTTGAAGGCCCTGGCGGTGAACCCGCTGATCCCGTCCGTTCACATGGCTGAGGTGATCCTGGACCGGCTGGCGGAAGCCCACGGGGCACTGTGGCCGGACCTCCGCTAGCTGCCCGTAACCACAAGGAGCCGAAAGTCCGCACAAGAAGGCCCTCGCCGGGACAGGCGAGGGCCTCATGATTCCAGCCGAGCTGCGGGCATTCAGGCGCGTGCGCAGGCGTCGCCGGATCCCGGGCCAAGAAGCACCACGTGCACCTCCACCGGACCGTGGACGCCGGTCGTCAGGTCGTTCTCGATGTCGGCGCTGCGGCTGGGGCCGGTGGCCAGGGAGAGGGAGGAGGGCAGAGCCGCTCCGGCGCGGGCATTGCGCGCCACGACGCGGAAGAGTTCGGCCACGGACGGCACCAGCCGCTCCTCAGGCAGCAAGGCGACGTGCACCGGAGGAAGGAGGCTGACCAGCCGGCCCTGGCCGGCGCCCGTGGGCAGGACAATGCTGCCCGTCTCGGCCACGCCCCAGGCGGCGCTGGTGACACCCGTGCGCGCTGCCGCGGCCAGCGACTTGGCCTCCTCCCGGCCCAAAGCGCTGCCCCACACCGTCACCTCCAGGCCGGCGTTGGACAGGGACTCAGCCAGCCCCAGGCGGGCGAGCAGGGGATCATCCCAGACCACCGCCTGGGCGCCGGCCGCCACGGCCCGGACATACTCTGCCGCTTCCGCCGGCGAGCCGGCCCGCAGGCCGTGACCGCCCAGGCGTGTGAGTTCGGCCAGAAAGCGCTGCGCCATGCTCTTCCGGTCCATGACAGCGGGCGGGTCAGGCAGGGAGGCAGAGGGGGTCCACCAGGATGATCCGGGCGTGGTCGGCACGTTGTTCCCTTCGGAACCGTGCCGCCTCCCCAGCCTGCGGGCGATGGCCTGCAGCAGTTCGGCTTCCCCAGCGCGGCTGTCCGTCATGGCTGCACCCTCCCTTGCTGCCGGCCTTCGCGCCACAGCTCGTGGAAGGACTTGGGCGCAGGCGGGGGCAGGTCGCGGCCTTGGAGCCAGGCGGCAAGAGGGCCGGGGGCGGGGAGTGGAGACGCTGAACCGCTGGTCCGATGCGTGGCCGCGCCGCCGCCGGCGGCGCGCAGGACAGAACGCCCCAGGCGCACGGAGGCGCGGTACGCCCAGGGCCGGGTCCAGGCGGAGGAGGCCAGGCGAAGCGGCAGGCCCAGGCCGCTGTGGTCCCGGCCCTCGCGCACCATGCGCCGGCGGTGGGCCAGGATCAGGTCCGGCAGGGGAATGGCGGTGGGGCAGACCTCGCCGCAGGCGCCGCAAAGGGAGCAGGCCTCGGCGGGGAGGTCGGCGTTCCCTGCGGAGCCGGACAGAAGCGGGGTCAGCACGGCCCCGATGGGCCCGCTGTAGACGCCGCCGTAGGCGTGTCCGCCCAGCTGCCGGTAGACCGGGCACTGATCCAGGCAGGCGCCGCAGCGGATGCAGTGCAGCACGTCCTGAAACTCGGTGCCCAGGATGGACGACCGGCCGCCGTCCAGGAAGATCACGTGAAGCTCGTCCGGGCCGTCGGCCTCGCCCGGGCCACGGGGCCCGGTGATCAGATGGGTGTAGACGCTGATCTTCTGCCCCGTGGAGCTGCGGGCCAGAAGACTCAGAAAGAGAGCCAGGTCCTCCAGCGACGGTACCAGTTTCTCGATGCCCACCACCGCCACGTGGACCGACGGCGCCGAGGTGGTGAGGCGTCCGTTGCCCTCGTTGGTGACCAGGCACAGCGTGCCGGTCTCCGCCACCACAAAGTTGGCGCCGGAGATGCCCATATCCGCCTGCAGGAACTTCTCCCGCAGCACCTGGCGGGCGACCCCCGCCAGGGTGGGCGTGTCCCTGGGCAGGTCGCGCCCCGTCACCCGGCCCAGCAGGCTGGCAATCTCCTCGCGGCTCTTGTGGATGGCGGGCGCCACGATGTGCGACGGCTTCTCCCCCGCCAACTGGATGATGTACTCGCCCAGGTCCGTCTCCACCACCTGAACGCCGGCGGACTCCAGGAC
>JBLNCQ010000182.1:0-7719 GCA_050260815.1 Bacillota bacterium | reverse complement strand
GCGAAGCTGGGTGAACTCCCGCGGGTGGATGAACGTGAGGGCGACGCCCGTGCGGCCGGCCCGGCCGGTGCGGCCGATGCGGTGCACGTAGGACTCGGGGTCCTGCGGAATATCGTAGTTGATGACGTGCGTGACGTCGGAAATGTCCAGTCCGCGGGCCGCCACGTCCGTGGCGATGAGCAGCTCCACCTGCCCCTCGCGGAAGCGGGCCATGACCCGGTCGCGCTGGGGCTGGTTCAGGTCGCCGTGGATGCCCTCGGCCAGGTAGCCGCGAGCCTGCAGCGACTCGGTCAGCTCGTCCACGCCCTTCTTGGTGCGGCAGAAGATGATGGCCCGCGTGATCTCCTCCATGTCCACCACGCGGCTGAGGGCCTCGACCTTGTCCCCGCGCACTTCGTAGAAGTACTGCTCAATCTGCGGCACGGTCAGCTGCTCGCGGCTGACGGTGACCACCTTGGGGTCACGCATGTACCGCTTGGCCAGCCGGGCGATGGGATCCGGCATGGTGGCGGAGAAGAGCAGGGTCTGCCGCTCGGCCGGGGTGCCGGAGAGGATGAACTCAATGTCCTCCACAAAGCCCATGTCCAGCATCTCGTCGGCTTCGTCCAGGACCAGGGTCTTGATCTGATCCAGGTGCAAGGTGCCGCGCTTGATGTGGTCGATGATGCGCCCCGGCGTGCCGATGACGATGTCCACGCCAAAGCGCAGGGAGCGGATCTGCCGCTCGATGGACTGTCCGCCGTAGATGGGTACGGTCTTGATGTGCTTGTACTTGCCGATGCGCGTCAGCTCTTCCGCCACCTGCACGGCCAACTCCCGGGTGGGCGTCAGCACCAGCGCCTGTACGGTGCGGGGCTTGGGCTGCATGTGCTCCACCAGCGGCACGCCGAAGGCTGCGGTCTTGCCGGTGCCGGTCTGGGCCTGGCCAATGACGTCATGGCCCTCCAGCAGCAGGGGGATGGTCCTGAGCTGAATGGGCGAGGGCTCTTCAAAGCCCATGTCGATCAGGGCCTTCAGGACCGGTTCGGACAAGCCCAGGGCCTGAAAGGCGTCCTGGGCGGTTGCTTGCTGTTCCATTACTAAAGACGACCTTCCCGTACTTTTCATAGGGAACATTATAGCAATACCCGGTCGGAGTTGGGAAGAAGGAATTGCCGCCGGGCTTCAGTCCTGGCGGAACCCGCCGCTGAGCCTCTGCCAGAGCCGGGTAAGGGACGACTGAGCGCTGCGGCGGCGGATGTCGTCGCGGCTGCCCCAGAGCTGTTCCGTCCAGGTCTCGGTGCCGGCGGGACCGGACAGGCCGAACCAGACCGTGCCGACCGGCTTGGCCGGCGTGCCGCCGCCGGGGCCGGCAATGCCGGTGATGGACAGCGACCAGTCAGCCTGAGCCAGCCGGCGCACACCCTCCGCCATGGCCCGCGCCACGGGTTGGCTCACGGCACCGTGCTCCTTCAGCACGTCCGGCGGGACGCCCAGCACCGCCTCCTTGGCCTCGTTGGCATAGGTCACAGCGCCCAGCAGGAAGTAGTCGGAGCTTCCCGGGAGGTCCGTCAGGCGCTTGGCCAGGATGCCGCCGCTGCAGGACTCGGCCACCGCCAGCGTCTGCCCCTTCTCGCGCAGGAGCCTGCCCACAGCGCCCTCCAGAGGCTCGTCGTCATAGCCGTAGAGATAGCGGCCGGCGCGGGCCTTGATCTCGTCCTCCAGGGGCTGCAGACGGCGCAGGCCCTCTTCGCGGGTGGCCGCCTTGGTGGCCAGACGCAGGTGGACCTCGCCCAACTTTGCATAGGGTGCCACAGTCGGGTCGGTCTGTTGCTCTATGAGGTCGCGGAGCTTGGACTCCAAGGCCGACTCGCCGATGCCGCTGAACCGCAGCGTCTTGGTGACCAGCGTCAGCCGACGGGCGCCGGTCTTCTCCAGTATGTAAGGAACCACGCCGGACTCAAACATGGGCTGCATTTCGTTGGGCGGCCCGGGCAGCACGGCAATGGCCTTGCCGTCCCGCTCCGCAATCATGCCGGGCGCCGTACCCGGCGGGTTGGGCAGCACCCGCGCCCCCCGGGGCATCATGGCCTGCTTGCGGTTGTTCTCCGTCATCTCGCGGCCGCGGCGGCGGAAGAAGGTCTCCAGGTGCTCCAGCGACGGCTGGTGCACTTCCAGCGGCAGCCCCAGCACCTCGGCCGCCACTTCCTTGGTGATGTCGTCCAGGGTGGGGCCCAGGCCGCCCGAGGTGATCACCAGGTCGGCCCTGTCCAGAGCCTGCCGCAGCACCTGGGCAAGGCGCTCCCAGTTGTCGCCCACCACGGTCTGATAGTAGTTGTCCACGCCCAGGTCGGCCAGCCTGCGGCTGATGTACTGGGCGTTCGTGTTCAGAATCTGGCCGAGCAGCAGCTCGGTGCCAACGAAGACGAGTTCCGCCTTCACGTGTCTTGCCTCCTCACGTACCACGCACCCATGCTAACAGACCGCCGGAGGCGTAGCAAGTCAGTGTCAGGGCAGGTCAAAGCGAAGCTGCGGCAGCGCGCGCCCGGGGATGGACCCGGACGGAGCCTCGCCGACGCGCTTGGCGCCCATGGCTAGGTAGAACGGCTCTGCCTGTGGATCGGCATCAAGGATGATGTAGCGGGCACCCCATTGGGCCGCAATCTTTACCGCATGCTGCCACAGAGCCTTGCCGTAACCGCGGCGCAGGGCCGGCGGATCGATGAACAGACTGTCCAGCGAGGCGCCCTGGTCGTGCCTGGTGAGGGCGTAAAAGCCCACCACCCGCTCCTGGTCTTCAGCCACGTACACCGCGGCCTGGGTGATGAAGGACGGCGTCAGGGTCAGTTCGGCGCGGCAGCGGGCTATGAACTCCTCGTCGTAGCCCCACACCGCCTTGGAGCGGAGCGACAGTTCGGTCAGGAGAGCAGCTTCGTTTGCGACGGCGCGGCGAATGTGCATGGACGTTCTCCTCCTCTCTGCACCGTTCGGCGCCCCGCCCTGTCGCCCCTTCCCGGCGGCGCCTCCGTTTCCCGAGCAGAGAGGGCAGCCCCGCGGCTGCCCTCCTGAAGTGCTCCTATGTTGCCCCGCTCTACGCGGCCGGGGTGGACTCCGCCTCCGCCTTGGGCTCTTCGGCGCCCGCGGCGACGGCGTCCTTGTTGGCGGCATCCGCGCCGCTCGCCGGAGCCGGGGCGGTGCTTTGCAGCAGGGCCCGGAACTCTTCGCCGGAGAGGGTCTCCGCCTCCATCGCGCGCCTGGCCACGGCTTCCAGCTGAGCGCGGTGCGCTTCAATCAGCTCGGCCGCCCGCTGCTCCTGTGCCGCCAGAATCTCGTTGACGGTGTGGTGCAGGCGATCCTGGGGCAGGGACTCGTCGTCCACGATTCCCAACGAGGACATGCCGCCCATCACCAGTTGGCGTGCCAGGTCGTTGGCCTTGGCGAAGTCGTTGCTGGCGCCGGTGCTGCGCTGGCCCAGGATGAGGCCCTCGGACACGGCGCCGGCCAGGAGGCCGCAAATCTGGTCCTCCAGCAGCTCCTTGGTGTAGAGGTAGTGGTCCTCTTCCGGGGCGTGGCGCACAAAGCCCAGCGCGCCGCCGCGGCTGCGGATGGTCAGCGAGGAGACGGAGCCCGGCTGCAGCAGTTCGCCCACCACGGCGTGGCCCGCCTCATGGATGGCCACGCGCTCGCGCTCCTGGGGGTTGGGGCGGCGGTCGGCCTTCTCGCCCAGGATGACCTTGTCAATGGCCTCCACCAGGTGCTTTTGCTGGATGGTCTGCTCGCCGTCGCGCCAGGCCAGGATGGCCGCCTCGTTGGCCAGGGACTCCAGATGGGCGCCGGAGAACCCGAAGGTATCCTGCGCAATCTTGTCCAGGTCGCACTGGTCCGACAGGGGCTTGTTCCTGGTGTGAAGCTGCAGGATGGCCAGCCGGCCCTCGCGGTCCGGCAGGTCCACGTTGACGATGCGGTCAAAGCGGCCGGGACGCAGCAGGGCGCCGTCCATGAGGTCGGCCCGGTTGGTGGCGCCGATCACCAGCACGCGCACGTCGTCGCTGGCCGAAATGCCGTCCAGTTCCACCAGCAGCTGGTTCAGCGTCTGGTCGTACTCCAGGTGGCTGGTGTGCTGGCCGCGCTTGCCGCCCAGCACCTCAATCTCATCGATGAAGATGACCGCCGAATTCTTCTTCTCCCGGCGGGCGGTGTCCCGAGCGCGCTGGAACAGTTCCCGAACGCGTTGGGCGCCCACGCCGGCGTACATCTCAATGAACTCGGATCCGGCTGCGGTCAGCAGCACGGAGTTGGTGTAGCCGGCGGCGGCCTTGGCCAGCAGGGTTTTGCCCGTGCCGGGAGGGCCAGTCAGCAGAATGCCCTTCAGAGGCCGGATGCCCAGCTTGGCGGCCTCTTCCTGGTTGTTCACAAAGTCAAGGGCCTCCAGCAGCTCGCGCTTGGCCGCGGCCTGTCCACCAATATCGCTGAAGGACACGGTCTTGACGGTGGGCGCGGTGCCGCCCACGGTGGCGAACTTGCTGCCGCCGCCGAAGGCCTTACCGCCGGGCAGGAACCTGGTGAACATGAACAACAGCCCCAGGGTGAACACCAGCGGCAGAACGTTGACGCCCAGGTAAGCGGCGAAGGTCAGCAGACCCACGCCCACGCCCAGGGCAATTTCACGAAAGTACTTCATGCCGCCGAGCCCCCTTCCACGCTCCGCGGCGGCTGGCTCAGGCGCGGCAGCACCTCATAGAGGTAGCCGCTGTGGCCCTTCAGTTGTACGAACAGCCGGTCGCTGTCGACCCAGACCTTGGACTGGTCCAGACCCAACTCCTGCGACCGCGCGTCAAAGTCCTTCGCCATGGTGTTGAAGTCACCGGTGGCGATGCCGGACTGAAGGCCAAAGTGAAGCCGGTAGTAATCGTCAACCAGGGCCTGATTGCGCCCGTCGGCGATGTGCAGGGTATACGCCTTGCTGTCCTTGAGCACAGCCTTAGTTCCCGCGTCCAGCGCCAGATAGGCCTGGCGGAAATCGTCCACGGGGCCCATCGTCAGGGTAATGTCATACCGGTCGCCATCGCGCTGAATGTCGGCCCGGTAGACTTCCGGATGGGTGGCGTAGAACTTCCGGAGCGGGGCCGACTCCGTGCTCTGCCGCACAACGTAGGTCATACCCAGCATGACCCCCAGCGTAACCACCAGACTGATGGCCACCAGAGGCCACTTCAGATTGCGCAAGTTCAAAGTCAGACCCTCCTTCCGAAGCAGCGAGAGAAAGCGCCGCCGCCCAAAACCCGCGGCAACGCGCACTTTTCTAACTTACATAACGCTCTTCCATTATAGCATGGGTTGTCAGTCGCGCCGTTGTGTAATCTATGGCACGCTTGGATGTCGTTTTGTTCGCTTTGACGCAGTCATGCCCTTATCGCACGTTCCTCCGGCCAGCAGTGGTGATGATCTCCTTCATTCCAGCCCATAGGAAACGCCCCGCATCGCAGGAAGCGGCGCCGCAATTGTCGAAACCCTGCGAAGATCGTCACCATGTTCTTCGAGCATCACCCGCCGCTTTCTGTCGCAGATCGACGGCCGCCGCCGGCCGCTTCCGCCCAAGTTGGCTGCGGGACGTCTGAGCTTGGGAGGACTTCATGTGACAGGGACTGCGACTCGGTGGTGGGCCAAAGTCGGCCTGGTCCTGCTCGCCACATCACTAATGGCCGCAGCATGCGCGCCGCAGGGCGGCGTGCAGCCGACTCAGGGAAAGCCGATCGACTCTGCTGCGGCGGCGCCCCCGACTCCCCCGGCTTCGGCGGGCGAGGATGGCCGGCAGCCGCCGGCCCCGGCCGCGTCCGGGTCGATTCCATCGGGCTCGGTGACACCGGGTTCAGGCGTGGAGACCCTCGGCGATGCTTCAGAGGATGCCGTCCCGGGCCGCACGGTGGGCGGGCCCTTCCCCACGCCGGTGGCCGCTGACAAGGTCTTCGACGTGGTCATCACCGGGGGGCGGGTCATGGACCCGGAGACGGGCTTTGACCGCATCGCCAACGTGGGCATCGACGGCGACGCGGTGGCGGCTATCACGGACCAGCCCATCCGCGGCCGCACCCAGATTGACGCCTCCGGCCTCGTGGTGGCCCCCGGCTTTATCGACCTGCTGTCCTACGCCCCCAACACGGTGGGCGTCTGGTACAAGATCGGCGACGGCGTGACCACCAACCTGGGCATGCATGGGCTGGAGCTGGACGCCAAACCGTGGTTCGACCGCTGGAGCCGCACCCGTCCCCCCATCAACTACGGCGGTGCCTTCTCCTGGGCCCTCACCCGCGGCCGCTTGGGCATCAGCGTCTACGAACCGGCCACACCGGAGCAGTTGGAGGCGCTGGTGGCGAGTGCCGAGCAGTCCCTGCAAGACGGCTACATGGGCATTGACCTGAGCCTGGAGTACGCCCCCGGCATCAGTCGTGAGGAAGTCCTGGCCGCCGGGCGCATCGCCGCCCGCTATAACGTCCCCCTCTTCTTTCACGGGCGCTACTCGGACATGGAGCCGCCGGGAACCAACTTTGACACCCTGGACGAGATTCTGGATACCGCCCGCCAGACGGGCGCCTCCGTTCACGTGGAGCATATCAACAGTACCGGCGGGACGTTCACGATGGCCGAATCGCTGGCCCTGCTGGACAAGGCCCGTGCCGACGGCGTCGACGTAACCGCCTGCATTTACCCCTACAACTACTGGGGCACCTACCTGGGCTCCACGCGGTTCGACCCGGGCTGGCAGGAGCGCTTCCGCATCAGCTACGGCGACCTGGAGGTGGCGGGCACCGGCGAGCGCCTGACCGCGGCCACCTTCGCCGAATACAGACGGCAAAACAAGCTGGTCGTTGCGTACGCCATTCCGGAAGAGGACATCCGCACGGCCTTGCGGTCGCCCTGGGTGATGCTGGGCAGCGACGCCATCCTGGAGCCGTCCCACAACAACCACCCCCGCGCCAGCGGCAACTTCTCCCGCGTCCTGGGCAAGTACGTCCGCGAGGAGAAGGTGCTCTCCCTCATGGACGCGCTGGCCAAGATGACCATCCTACCGGCCCGCCGCCTGGAGGGCGCCGCCCCGGCCATGAAACAGAAGGGTCGGCTCCAGGTGGGAGCCGACGCCGACATTACGATCTTCAATCCCGATACCGTGGCCGACCGCGCGACGGTTCAGGATCCGGCCCAGTTCTCCGCGGGTATCGATTGGGTGCTGGTGGCCGGACAGATTGTGAAGGACCCCTCCGGTGTGCGGCGGGACGTGCGGCCGGGGCGGGCGGTGAAGTCGCGGCTGCAGCCCGGGCTGAACGCCTCCGCAGCCGAGCCCACCGTGACGACAGCCACCGCTGGCGGCGCTATGCCGTAAACGCTACCTCACTGGCCGGCTTCAGGTCCGCGAACCACCGCAGCACGCGGTTGTGATGGGCCCGAATCTGCTCCGCCGTGAGCTGCTTGGAGGGCCAGGTGCTGTGGCCATCGCTGACCAGCGTGACATGGTAGCCCTCGCTGACGGCCCGGCGGCAGGTGGTGTCCACGCAGAATTCGGTCTGAATCCCGCAAAGCACCACATCTGTTACACCCAGAGCCTGCAGCTCCTGCTGCAGGCTTCTTGAGTTTGGCCATTTTTCGCTTTGTTAAAGCGTAGTGTGCCACAGGACTCTTGCAATTGGACTCTTAATGTGGTATGCTTTTCCTAAGGAGGAGGAGCATGTCATGCCACGTCTTGCC
>JBLNCQ010000181.1:0-7902 GCA_050260815.1 Bacillota bacterium | reverse complement strand
CCACATCACCTTTGACATTTCGCTGATCACGCCGATCGCCATGGAGGAGGGCCTGCGCTTCGCCATCCGCGAGGGCGGCCGCACCGTGGGCGCCGGCGTTGTGACCAGCATCACCGAGTAGCAGCGCGTTGGCTCCAGGCACAAGATGCGCCGGGGAGGCCCTCGCGTCCTCCCCAGCGCATATTCTTTCCGATATTGGGGAAGGTTCCCCGTGGATACCGCCCGCACCCCCGGTTGACACATCCGTAAATCGCGTGGTAAAGTTATTGAGCGACCCGGGTGGGTCGATTCCTTTCGGTGGGAACCGTGTGAGGTGAATCAGCATGGCCAAGGCAGAAAACCGCCAGATTATCACGCTGGCTTGCACCGACTGCAAGAGGCGCAACTATACCTCTGTCAAGAACAAGAAGAATGATCCCAACCGCCTCGAGCTGAAGAAGTACTGCCGGTACTGCCGGCATCACACGGTGCACCGCGAGGCCCGTTAACATTGCACAAAGACTGTGTAGGCCAGTAGCTCCAATTGGTAGAGCAGCGGTCTCCAAAACCGCGTGTTGGGGGTTCGAATCCCTCCTGGCCTGCCATATTTTTATGTCTGGCTTGTCCGCCTCTCAATGCCGCCAACGGGATGTGAAGTTTGCCCATGGATCGCTTGAAGGCTGCCTGGGACCGCACAATCAAGTACTTCCAGGATACCCGCGCCGAACTGCGCCGGGTGGTCTGGCCCACGCGGCGTGAGACCACCGTCTACACCGCCGTGGTGTTGGTGGCCGTCGCTCTCTTTGGCGCATTCATCTGGGGAGTTGACAACGTCTTTAGTTTCGGGCTGAAGACGGTTCTGCACTAGCGAGTTGGAGGTGTGGTGTCCCGGGCGCATCTCGCGTCGGGGACCTTTATCTTATGGAGAAACACTGGTACGTCGTCCACACCTACTCGGGGTACGAGAACAAGGTCAAGGCAAACCTCGAAAAGCGCATTGAGACCATGGAGAAGCAGGACGAGATCTTCCGCGTGCTGGTTCCCATGGAGGATGAGGTCGAGATCAAGGACGGCAAGCGGAAGGTCTCCAAGAAGAAGGTCTTCCCCGGGTACGTCCTGGTGGAGATGCTCATGAACGACGAGTCCTGGTACGTCGTCCGGAACACGCCCGGCGTCACCGGCTTCGTCGGGTCGGGGTCCAAGCCCATTCCCCTGCAGGAGCCGGAGGTCAAGGGCATCTTGCGGCAGATGGGATTGGACGAAGCCAGGCCCAAGGCCGATTTTGAGGTCGGTCAGAGCCTCAAGGTAGTCAACGGCCCCTTCGCCGGCTTCGTCGGCGTGGTCGACGAGGTGCTTGCCGACAAGGGCAAGCTCAAGGTGCTGGTGTCCATGTTCGGTCGGGAGACCCCGGTGGAACTGGACTTCAACCAGGTGGAGGAGCTCTAAAAGCGGTAGTACGCCCCACAAGGGGGCTCGCTATAGGCCGCGCTGCGGCCTGTGGGAGGACCGGCGGGCCTCGGCTCGCGGTCCGAACGCACCACACTGTGTCTAGGAGGAAGAGACGTGGCCAAGAAAGTCATTGCTCTGGTCAAGCTCCAGATCCCCGCTGGCAAGGCCACCCCGGCGCCCCCGGTCGGCCCGGCCCTTGGCCAGCACGGCATCAACATCATGGGCTTCTGCAAGGAGTACAACGAGCGGACCAAGGAGCAGGCGGGCCTCATCATCCCCGTGGAGATCACGGTCTATGAGGATCGCTCGTTCACCTTCATCACCAAGACTCCGCCCGCTTCCGTCCTTCTGAAGAAGGCCCTGGGGCTGGAGACGGCCTCGGGCGAGCCCAACAAGAAGAAGGTCGGCAAGCTGTCTCGCGACAAGGTGCGGGAGATCGCCACGCTGAAGATGCCCGACCTGAACGCTGCCAGTGTTGAGGCGGCCATGCGCATGGTTGAGGGCACCGCCCGCTCCATGGGCATTGAAATCACGGACTAGCCGCCACCACCGTGGGAGGCTCATCACCGTTACCACCACGAGGAGGACTGCGGAATGCCAAGTCATGGTAAGAAGTACAGAGAGGCCCTGAAGCTTATCGACAGCACCAAGTCGTATGAGCCGAACGAGGCCGTTGCGCTGGTCAAGAAGAGCGCCACCGCCAAGTTTGACGAGACCATCGAGGCCGCCGTCAGGCTGGGCGTCGACCCGCGTCACGCGGATCAGCAGGTTCGCGGCGCCGTGGTTTTGCCCCACGGCACCGGCAAGACGGCCCGGGTTCTCGTGTTCGCCAAGGGGGACAAGATCAAGGAGGCCGAAGAGGCCGGCGCGGATCTGGTCGGCGCCGAGGACATGGTGGAGAAGGTGCAGCAGGGCTTCATGGACTTTGACGTGGCCGTGGCCACGCCGGACATGATGGCCGCCGTCGGTAAGCTGGGACGCATCCTGGGCCCCAAGGGCCTGATGCCCAACCCCAAGACCGGCACCGTCACCTTTGACGTCAAGAACGCCATCCGCGAGATCAAGGCCGGCAAGATCGAGTACCGCACCGACAAGGTGGGCATCATCCACGCGCCCATCGGCAAGGCTTCGTTCGACGAGGCCAAGCTGCTGGAGAACTTCCAGACCTTCATGGACGCGCTGATCAAGGCCAAGCCCAGCGGCGCCAAGGGCCAGTACATCAAGACGGTGACCCTTGCCGCCACCATGGGCCCCGGTGTGCGCGTTAACCCCCTCCGCGCCGGCGTCAAGGCTGAGGCCTAGTTGACGGCGCCTGGGAAGGCGTGTTACGCTAGCAACGTTTCAACAATGGAATAGCTGCCACAGACAGCAGGCGCCGTTTGGCTTAAGGGACGTCCGTCCGCCTGCCGAGGCCGGATCATCAGTCGCTGCCCCCTGGGCAGTCCTGACGCCCATTGGTACTGAAATGGGCCTCCGCCGTTCTGTGGCGGAGGCCCTTTCTGCTGCTTGGAACGCGTATCACGGGGACGGCTCCGGCCGTCCGGGGAGGTGGAAACATGGGAGCTCGTCCTGAAAAGGAAGCCCTGGTGGCTGAGATCAAGGAGAAGCTGGGTCGTGCCAAGTCCGTCGTGCTGGTGGACAACAAAGGCCTCAGCGTCTCCCAGGTCACCAAACTGCGGAAGAAGTCCCGCGAGGCCGGCGTTGAGTACCGCGTGGCCAAGAACACCCTGGTGCGCATTGCCGCAAAGGATAGCGGCATCCCCGGCATGGCGGACATCTCGCCTTTGCTCGAGGGCCCGACGACCTTTGCCTTCGGCTATGAGGACCCCGTGGCTCCGGCCAAGGTGATCTCCAACTTCATCAAGGATGGCAAGATCACCACGCTGGAGATCAAGGGCGGCTGGCTGGAAGGCCGCGTCCTGACGCCCGCCGACATCAAGGCCCTGGCTGACCTGCCGTCGCGCGAAGTGCTGCTGGCCCAGGTGGTGGGCGGCATGCAGGCGCCAATGTATGGCTTTGCCGGCTCGCTGGCCGCCGTTCTGCGCCAGTTCGCCTACGCCGTGGAGGCCCTTCGCCAGCAGCGCGAGGCTGCCGGCGCCCAGGCCTGAACGCAGTGCATTTCTTCTTGAATCCCAGATTTCCGTTTCAATTTGAGGAGGTATTCTCGTGTCCAAGGTTCAGGAGGTTCTGGATATCGTCAAGGGCCTGACGGTCCTTGAGCTGGCCGAGTTGGTCAAGGCTTTTGAGGAAGAGTTCGGTGTCTCCGCCGCCGCTCCCGTTGCCGTTGCCGCGGCTCCCGCCGCCGGCGCCGCCCCGGCCGCCGTTGAGGAGCAGACCGAGTTCGACGTGATCCTGAAGGAAGTCGGCGCCAACAAGGTGCAGGTCATCAAGGTCGTCCGCGAGCTGACCGGCCTCGGCCTCAAGGAAGCCAAGGACCTGGTCGACGGCGCTCCCAAGCCCGTCAAGGAGAAGATCAGCAAGCCCGACGCCGAGGCTGCCAAGGCCAAGCTGGCTGAAGTTGGCGCTACCGTCGAGATCAAGTAACGGGCCCGGTCAAGCATCTACACGCCAAGCCGACGGCTCGCGGGCTGGTCCGCGAGCCGTCGCCTTTGCTCTTCTGGGAGACCTGGCCCAACCGGACAGGGTCCCCGAAGAAAATGGGAATAAAAAAAGGATATTGGGGCACTCCTTTGTTTGACAACCAATATCTGCTATGGTATGATGTTAAATCGCCGTAGTCTATATTTCTGCATCCAGTCGGCGTTCTAAGGTGCGGATTGGAATCAGGCGCTACATCGCGGTTTTTAGCGGTTTTCGGTTAGGGGATCAAGCGAAGGGACCTGGTCGGAGAGTCGATGCGAAGAGTAAGTTCTCCGCCAGCTTCGCTTTTCCTTCTTTTTCGTCTTCTTTGGGGCCGGTTCCAGCGGAAGCTCTGGAAGGAGTTGAAGTGAATGGCCAAACCCCAGCGGGTTGAGAAGCGCGAGCGGGTCAGCTTTTCACGGATCAGGGAAGTCCTTGACATGCCCAACCTCATTGAGCTGCAGCAGAACTCCTATGAGTGGTTTCTGCGTGAAGGCCTGCAGGAGATGTTCCGTGACATCTCCCCCATCAGCGACTTCACCGGCAACCTGATCCTGGAGTTCGTCGACTACAGCCTGGGCGAACCCAAGTACTCGGTTGACGAGTGCAAGGAGCGGGATGTCACCTTTGCCGCCCCGCTGCGCGTCCGGGTTCGGCTCATCAACAAGGAGACAGGCGAGGTCAAGGAGCAGGAAGTCTTCATGGGCGACTTCCCGCTAATGACCGAGACTGGCACCTTCATCATCAATGGCGCTGAGCGCGTCATTGTCAGTCAGCTCGTTCGCAGCCCGGGCGTGTACTACAGCGAGCAGTTCGACACCACGGGCAAGCGTCTGCTCTTTGCCACGGTGATCCCCAACCGGGGTGCCTGGCTTGAGTTCGAGACCGACGCCAACGACGTGCTGTCGGTGCGCGTGGACCGCACGCGCAAGCTGCCGGCAACGGTACTGCTCCGGGCACTGGGTTACTCCACCGACGCTCAGGTCATTGACGCGGTGGGCGAGACCGACCTCCTGCGGAACACGCTGGACAAGGACGGCACCGAGTCGGAAGAGGACGCTTTGATTGAAATCTACAAGCGCCTCCGTCCCGGCGAGCCGCCGGCCGTGGACAACGCGCGCCAGCTGCTGGAGACGCTGTTCTTTGAGCCCAAGCGCTACGACCTGGCTTCAGTGGGCCGCTACAAGCTGAACAAGAAGCTGGCGCTGCGCCGCCGGCTCCCCGGCTGCGCGCCGGTGGAGCAGGTGGTGGACCCGGAGACCGGCGAGATCCTCTGCGAGGCGGGACAGGTCATCGACCGCCGCCTGGCCGAGCGCATTGAGTCCGCCGGTATCTCTGAGCTGCTGGTCCGCACCAAGGACGGCAGCGTGCTGAAGGTAATCTCCAACCAGCAGCAGCCGGTGTCCATGAAGACCATCACCCGTGAGGATATCCTCGCGGCTGTGAACTACATCCTGACCCTGGCCAAGGGCCTGGGCACCACCGACAACATTGACCACCTGGGCAACCGCCGCGTGCGCTCCGTGGGCGAGCTGCTGCAGAACCAGTTCCGCATCGGCCTGGCCCGTATGGAACGCGTGGTCAAGGAGCGCATGACCATCCAGGACGTTGACATCATCACGCCCCAGGCGCTGATTAACATCCGTCCGGTGGTTGCGGCCGTGAAGGAATTCTTCGGCTCCAGCCAGCTGTCGCAGTTCATGGATCAGACCAACCCGCTGGCCGAGCTGACCAACAAGCGTCGCCTTTCGGCGCTGGGCCCCGGCGGCCTGTCCCGGGAGCGCGCCGGTTTTGAGGTGCGTGACGTGCACCCCAGCCACTACGGCCGCATGTGCCCCATTGAGACGCCGGAAGGTCCGAACATCGGCCTGATCGGCGCCCTGTCCACATACGCCCGGATCAACGAGTACGGCTTCATTGAGACGCCTTACCGCCGGGTTGACAAGAACGCCCACAAGGTGACCGACGTCATCGATTACCTGACGGCGGACGAAGAGGACGAGGTGATGGTGGCCCAGGCCAACGAGCCGCTCGGCGAGGACGGCTGGTTCACCGAGCCGAAGGTCACGGTCCGCTACAAGGACGAGATCCTGCAGATTCCGGCCGAGCAGGTCGACTATATGGACGTCTCGCCGGCGCAGGTGGTGTCCATCGCCACGGCCCTCATTCCCTTCCTGGAGAACGACGACGCGGCCCGCGCCCTGATGGGTTCGAACATGCAGCGTCAGGCCGTGCCCCTCCTCCGGGCCCAGGCCCCGCTGGTGGGCACGGGCATGGAATACAAGTCCGCCTGCGACTCGGGCGCCGTCGTCCTGGCCAAGCGCCCCGGCACGGTGGAGAAGGTCTCCGCCACCGAGGTCATCATCAAGACCAAGGATGGCACCTTTGACCGTTACAAGCTGACCAAGTACTCCCGCTCCAACCAGGGCACCTGCATCAACCAGAAGCCCATCGTGCGGCTGGGCATGAAGGTGGATAAGGGCGACCCACTGGCGGACGGACCGTCCACCGATAAGGGCGAACTGGCCCTGGGTCGCAACATCCTGATCGCCTTCCTTCCCTGGGAGGGCTACAACTACGAGGACGCCATCCTCATCAACGAGCGCCTCGTCAAGGAAGACGTCTTCACCTCGATCCACATCGAGGAGCACGAGTGCGACGCCCGCGATACCAAGCTGGGACCCGAGGAGATTACCCGGGACATCCCCAACGTGGGCGAGGACGTGCTGAAGGACCTGGACGAGCGCGGCATTATTCGCATTGGCGCTGAGGTTCGGACCGGCGACATCCTGGTCGGCAAGGTGACGCCCAAGGGCGAAACCGAGCTGACTGCGGAGGAACGCCTGCTGCGCGCCATCTTCGGCGAGAAGGCCCGCGAGGTGCGCGACACCTCGCTGCGCGTGCCCCACGGCGAGTCGGGCATTGTGGTCGACGTCAAGGTGTTCACCCGCGAGAAGGGCGATGAGCTGGCCCCGGGCGTCAACCAGCTGGTGCGCGTGTACATCGCCCAGAAGCGCAAGATCTCGCAGGGCGACAAGATGGCCGGACGCCACGGCAACAAGGGCGTCATCTCCCGCATCCTGCCGGAGGAGGATATGCCCTTCCTGCCGGATGGGCGGGCCATTGAGATTGTGCTAAACCCGCTGGGCGTGCCCTCGCGCATGAACATCGGGCAGGTGCTGGAGACCCACCTTGGCCTAGCGGCCAAGGCTCTGGGAATCCACGTGGCCACGCCCGTGTTTGACGGCGCGGAGGAGTCCGACATCCGCGAACTCCTGGTCAAGGCGGGCCTGCCGGCCTCCGGCAAGACGCCTCTGTACGACGGCCGCACCGGCGAGCCCTTTGACAACGAGGTCACGGTAGGTTACGCCTACATGCTGAAACTGGCCCACCTGGTGGACGACAAGATCCACGCCCGTTCCACCGGCCCTTACTCGCTGGTGACGCAGCAGCCCCTGGGCGGGAAGGCCCAATTCGGCGGCCAGCGCTTCGGCGAGATGGAGGTGTGGGCCCTGGAGGCCTACGGCGCGGCCTACACCCTGCAGGAACTGCTCACCGTCAAGTCGGACGACGTGGTGGGCCGCGTCAAGACGTACGAAGCCATTGTGAAGGGCGAGAACGTCCCGGAACCGGGCGTGCCGGAGTCCTTCAAGGTGCTCATCAAGGAGCTTCAGTCGCTGGGCCTTGATGTCAAGGTCCTGTCCGAGGACCTGCAGGAGATCGAGATCCGTGAGATGGATGAGGACATTGCCGAAACGGCGCGCGACCTCGACCTGAACATCGAGGGCGAGGAGGACCTGGCGCCGCCGCTGCCTCCCGTCGGCGATGCCGATTCCGACGGGTACGAAGAGATGGAGTCCGAAGACGAGGACGAGGACGCCCTGGCCGAGGCCC
>JBLNCQ010000180.1:0-2710 GCA_050260815.1 Bacillota bacterium | reverse complement strand
GCAGGATCCTCCCCCCGCCCGTCGAATCCCCGTTTGGTGCGGCGATGCACTGCCGCAACCAAACGGGGTGAACCCGCATGGACGTCAAACGCTTCCTGGCCGCCGTCAGCGCGGACCGCGGTTACCGCGACCAATTAGTGCACGTCAAGGAGCTGCCGGCGCGCGAGGCGAGCTACGGCGAGCTGGATCCGCCGCTGCCGGGGGCGATTGCGGCGCGCCTTCGTTCCCTGGGCGTCGAGCGGCTCTATAGGCACCAGGCTGAGGCCATCGCCGCGGTGCGGGCGGGTCGGAACGTGGTCATCACTACCGGTACGGCCAGCGGCAAGACCTTCTGCTACAACTTGCCCGTGCTGGAGCGGCTGGCGGGTGACCCGGAGACGCGGGCGCTCTACCTCTTTCCCACCAAAGCCCTGGCCCAGGACCAGCTGCGCGGGCTCAGGCGCCTGGCGGGGGAGGACGGGCTCCTGCCCCCGGCGGCTTGCGGCACCTACGACGGCGACACCCCGGCCAACCAGCGCCGCAAACTGCGGGACGAGGGCCGCGTCATCCTGACCAACCCCGACATGCTCCATCAGGGCATCCTCCCGCGCCACCCGGCCTGGGCGCCGTTCCTCAGCCGCCTGCGCTTTGTGGTCATCGACGAGATCCACACCTACCGCGGGATCTTCGGCGCCAACGTGGCCAACGTCCTCCGCCGCCTGCGCCGTGTCTGCGCCCAGTACGGCACGGAGCCGGTCTTCATCTGCTGTTCCGCCACCATCGCCAACGCCCGGGAGCTGGCGGAGAACCTGGTGGGCGGGGAATTCACGCCGATCGAAGAAGACGGCGCACCGCGCGGACCGAAGGTCTTCGCCTTTTGGAACCCGCCCCGGCTGGACGAGGGCACGGGCGAGCGGCGGAGCGTCAACAGCGAGGCGGCGGAGCTCCTGGCGGCCCTGGTCGGGGAGCGGACGCGCAGCATCGCTTTTGTCCGGGCGCGGGTCATGGCCGAGCTGCTCCAGCGGTACACGGCTGACCAGTTGCAGCGGCGGCATCCGTCCTTGGCCAAGAAGGTCCGCGCCTACCGCGGCGGCTACCTGCCCGAGGAACGGCGGGAGATCGAGCGGCAGCTCTTCGAGGGCGAGCTGCTGGCCGTGGCCACCACCAACGCTCTGGAACTGGGGATCGACGTGGGCAGCCTGGAAGCCTGCCTCATCGTAGGCTACCCGGGGACTATCGCCTCCACCTGGCAGCAGGCGGGCCGGGTGGGCCGCGGCCGGGAAGGGGCGCTCGTCGTCTACCTGGCCCAGAACACCCCCATCGACCAGTACCTGGTCCGCCACCCAGAGTACTTCTTCGGCCGCTCTCCGGAGACGGCGGTGGTGGACCCGGACAACCCCCATATCGTCCTGGGCCACCTGCGCGCCGCGGCCTACGAAGCGCCGCTCACCCCGGCGGACCTGCATACCTTCGGCCGGTTCGCCCCGGCGCTCCTGGAGATCCTCCAGGAGGACCGGCAGGTGACGGAGGGGCGGGACGGCTGGTACTGGCGGGGGGGCGGTTTCCCCGCCGGCGAGGTGAGCCTGCGTAATATCTGCGAGAACACCTACACCATCGTGGACGCGGCCGACGGGGCCAAGGTCATCGGGACCATGGACGAAGCCAGCGCCTTTCAGCAGCTCTACACCCAGGCGGTCTATCTCCACGAGGGGGACCTCTACTTCGTGCGCCGCCTGGACACGGAGAAAAAAGCCGCCTTCGTCGAACGGGCCGACATGGACTACTACACCCAGTCCATCACGGAGATCAAGGTCCAGGTGGAGGAGAAGGAGCTGGAAAAGGACTGGCGGGTGAGCCGGGCGGCCTTCGGCGACGTCACGGTGATGATCAAGCCGTTCCTCTTCCGCAAGATCAAGTTCGGCTCCAGGGACAGCATCGGCTTTGGCTCCATCGACCTGCCCCCCCAGAACATGGCCACTTCCGCCCTGTGGGTGGTGCCGCCCTCCGCGGCCCTGCGCCGGGTCAGGGAGTGCGGGCGTGACCCCATCGAGGGCCTCTACGGCGTGGCCAACGCCCTCACCGAGGTTCTCCCGCTCCTGGTCATGGCCGACCCGGCGGACGTGGGCTCCACGGTGGACCTGGGCAACCTGGGCCAGCCTGCGCTCTTCGTCTACGACAAGTACCCCGGCGGCTTGGGTTTCGCGCACAAGGCCTACGACCTGGTGGAGGAGGTCTTTGCCACCGCGTTGGATCTCCTGGCCAACTGCCCCTGCGAGGACGGCTGCCCGTCCTGCGTCGGCGCGCCAGTCCCGCCTCATGCGCAGCAGGAGCCGGAGATGAGCGCGCGCGGGCGTATCGCCGACAAGGAGGCGGCCCTCTGCATCCTCCACGACCTGCTCCAGCTCGAACCCTACGTGCCTAAACCGAAGGCGGAAGCCGCCGCGGGTTTGCCCGTCTCCGCCCAACCCATCCAGGCCCCGCCGGTCCCGCCCCCGCCCCTGGTGCCCCTGCCCGAGGCCGTGGAGCGGCGGATCCGCCGGCAACTGCAGGGGCTGCGGGAGGGAAGGAGGTAGGGGGGCGCAGCTAGTCGCTGGCCACTCGTCGCTCGGGGTATTAACGGCGAAGGGGTGATGAGGTGAACGGGCGAAGAGGTGAATGGGCGAAGAGGCGAAGCGGTGAACGGGTGAAGAGGTGAAGCGGCGAACGGCCTGGATTGCAGCGTTTCGGCATC
>JBLNCQ010000179.1:0-10389 GCA_050260815.1 Bacillota bacterium | reverse complement strand
GCGGCATGCCCAGGTTACCGCCCAGGCCGCCGCGTTTGAGGACCAGCGGCAGCGTCTGCGCCAGGCCGCCCAGGACCTGGAGCAGGAGATCGCGCAGCGGGAGCAGGAGGCCGGCAGCCTGGCGGAAGCAGCGGCGGCCCAGACCCAGGCCCAGCAGCGGCTGCAGGAGCGCGCCCTGGACCTGACCCGCCGCGTCTCCGACCGCAAGAACTGGCTGGGCAGCGGCGAGCAGGGGCTGCAGTCGGTGCGGGAGCGGCTGGCCGAAGCGGAGGAGGCACAGAAGTCGGGCGAGGCGGAGGCTGCGGCTCTGGACACCCGCATCCGGCAGGCGCAGGCCGAGCTGGACCAGGGCCTGGAGCACCGCGAGGTGTTGCGTCGGCGGCGGGACCAGCAGCAGCAGGAGAAGACCGCCCTGGAGGGGCGCCTGGCCTCCCTGACCCAGGAGGAGCGCCAGACCCGCGACAGGCTGCAGGGCCTGGACGGCCGCCTGCGGCTGCTGGAGGAGATGCATCGGGAGCACGAGGGCTACGGCCAGGGCGTACGCCGGGTGCTGGCTGCGCGTTCTGCCCTGCCCGGCATCGTGGGCGTGGTGGCGGAGCTGATTCAGGTGCCGGAGGCCTATGAGAAGGCCCTGGAAACGGCCCTGGGCGCCGGCGTTCAGAACCTGGTCACCAGGACGGAGGAAGACGCCCGCCGGGCCATCGACTGGCTGAAGCGTGAGAACGCGGGCCGCGCCACCTTCCTGCCCCTCGACCTGGTGCGCCCGCGGTCCGACCGCTCGCCGCGCGGGCTGAAGGACGACGGGATTCTGGGCCTGGCCCTGGATCTGATTCACTTTGACGAGGAAGTCCGTCCCGCCCTCGCCTCCCTGCTGGGCGGGGTGGTCGTGGCCCGGGACATAAAGGCTGCCGTGCGCGCGGCCAAGGCCAACGACCTGCGCATCCGTGTGGTCACCCTGGACGGCGACCTGCTCAGCCCCGGCGGCGCCATGACCGGCGGCTCCGCCAACCCGCGCTCCGCCGGCCTGCTCTCCCGGGAGCGCGAAAGGCAGGAGGCCCAGGCTGAAGTGGAGCGGCTGCGTGCCAATCTGGAGGCCCTGGCCGGCAAGGTGCAGGAAGCGTCGGCCCGTCGGCAGGCCCTGGAGACCGTGGTGGCCGAAGCCTCCCAGGCCCTTCATGAACTGGACCTCACCCTGGCCGGCCGCACCAAGGACCTGGAGCGCCTGCGCGAGGAGCGAGCCCGCGCCGTGCGGCTGGCGGACGAGGCGGCCCTGGAGTCGGCGCAACTGGCGTCCCAGCTTGCAGGCAGTCAGCGGATGGCCAGCCAGTGGGCCGTGGAGCTTCAGGCGCTTGAGACGGAGTACCAGGAGGCCATGCAGGCGCAGGAGGCGGCCGCGGCCGCAGTCCGCGACCTGGCTGTCCGCCGCGAGCAGGCGGCGGCAGTACTGACCGACCTGCGCGTGCGCGCCGCGTCTGTGGCGCAGGAGGGCGTCAGCCTGGGTGAGCAGGTGCAGCAGGCCGCCCGCACCGGCGAGGACCTGGCCCGGCAGCTTCAGGAGAAGCGGGAGCACCTGGCGCGGCTCACCGGCCGGCGAGCCTCCCTGCAGTCCGAGGCGGCCGAGGCCTCCCGCGAGCTTGACGGGTGGGAGGAGAAGCGCTCCCAGGCCGGCTTGCGGCAGCAGGACCTGTCGCAGCGGCGCGCTCAGGACATGGAGGCGGCCGCCCGCCTGGAGCGCCAGGTGCGTCAGCTCAGGCGCACCACCGGCGACCTGTCCTCGCGGCTGCACAATGGCGAACTGCTGGAGACCCAGCACCGGGTGGCCAGCGAGGCCGGCATCGACCGCCTGTTTGACCAGTACCAGCTGTCCTACCTGGAGGCGCAGGAGCGGGTGGTGGGCCTGGAGGAAGGGCCTCACCAGGCGGAACGCATGGGTGAGCTCCGACGTCTCCTTGAAGAGCTGGGTACGGTCAACACCGGCGCTATTGAGGAATACCGCCGGGTATCGGAGCGGCACGCTTTCCTTCAGGGCCAGAAGGCCGACCTGGAGGAGGCGCGGGCGGCCCTGGACCGGGTTATCGCCGAGATGGACGAGCGCATTAAGGAGCGTTTTGCCCAGACCTTCCAGCAGGTGCGGGCCGCCTTTCACGAGACCTTCGCCACGCTCTTCGGCGGCGGCCGGGCCGACATCGTCCTGGTGGATCCTGACAACCTGTTGGAGACGGGCGTGGACGTGGTGGCCCAGCCTCCCGGCAAGAAGCTGCAGGCCCTGTCGCTGCTCTCCGGCGGCGAGAAGGCCCTGACGGCCATTGCCCTGGTCTTCGCCATCCTGCGGATCAAGCCCACGCCCTTCTGCATCCTGGACGAGATTGAGGCGGCCCTGGACGACGCCAACGTGGACCGCTTCGCGCGCGCCCTGGAGCAATTCGGCCGGGAGACGCAGTTCGTGGTGGTCACCCACCAGAAGGGGACCATGGCCGTGGCCGACGTCCTCTACGGCGTGAGCATGGAGGAAAAGGGCATCAGCAAGCTGGCCTCGGTGCGCCTGGCGCAGCGGGACGAGGCAGAAAAGGCATCGTAGGGTCCGACCGGGGGCCGTTGGTCCCAGGTCCGGCGCACAGAGGAGGTTTCACTGTTGGGTTGGTTTGACCGGCTGAAGTCCGGGCTGTCGCGCACCCGGGAGGGTCTGGTGGGCAGGATCACGTACATTGTCAGCGGGGCCGGACGCATTGACGAGGACCTCTACGACGAGCTGGAGGAGACCCTGATCCAGGCTGACGTGGGGGTGGAGACCTCCCTGCACCTGGTGGAGCACCTGCGCAAGACCGTGGCCAGGGAGCGCATCAGCGATCCGGGACAGCTGCCGAGCGTCCTGAAGAGCCGCATCCGCGAGATCATGGGCGACCGCACCGTGCCCCTCAACCTGCAGACCGGCGGGCTGACCGTCATCATGGTCGTGGGCGTCAACGGCGTGGGCAAGACCACCACTATAGGCAAATTGGCACAGCAGCTGAAGGCGGAGGGTCGGCGCGTCCTGATGGCCGCCGGCGACACCTTCCGCGCCGCGGCCATCGACCAGCTTGAGGTCTGGGGCCAGCGCACCGGCGTGGACGTCATCCGCCACCAGGAAGGTGCCGACCCGGCCGCCGTGGCCTTTGACGCCATCGCCGCCGCCCGCTCCCGCGGCGCCGACGTGGTGATTGTGGACACCGCCGGGCGGCTGCACACCAAGTCCAACCTGATGGAGGAGCTGAAGAAGGTTCGCCGGGTGATCGACCGGGAGGTGCCCGGCGCACCCCACGAGACGCTGCTGGTCCTGGACGCCACCACCGGCCAGAACGCGGTGCAGCAGGCCAAGGCGTTCTCGTCGGCGGTGGACGTCTCGGGCATCGTCCTGACCAAGCTGGACTCCACGGCCAAAGGCGGCGTGGTCATCGCCATCGCCCGGGAGCTGAACATTCCGGTGAAGCTCATCGGCATCGGCGAGAAAGCTGAGGACCTGCGCCCCTTCGACCCGGGCGAGTTCGTGGAGGCGCTGTTCGCGAGGTAGGGGGCAGTCGCGCCTGGGCCCCGTAACGAAAGGCCGGCGGGTGTTGACCCGCCGGCCTTTCCTGGTGCGCCCGTACCACGAGCCTAGCTCTGCGGGGCCAGGTGTCCCGATACTGCGTCATACAACTCATTCAAAGGCACGTACATGCGGCCGCCGTTCTCCGGGGCGCCGTAGTCCTGGATCCACCGAACGGTGCCACTCTTGTCGAGCAGGACGAAGGTATGGCCGGGGCCGCCGTGCGGCATGGCCCACCGCAAAACGCCGTAGACCGCGCTCACCTTGTTCTCCGGATCCGACAGGTGCGGGATAGTCAGGCCCAACTGCTGGGCCGCCGCCCGCGTCTGCTCCGCGGTGTTGGCGGTAACGCTGACGGTTCTCACGCCCAGGTTCTTGAAACGGGTATCTCCTTGCAGGTCAACGGCCTGCTGCAGGCAGGGCGGTCAGCCGGTCCCCATGTGGAAGAACAGCAGGACGTTCTCCTTGCCCAGGTACTGGCTGAGGCTGAACTCCTTGCCGCTGGCGTTGGGAAGCGTGAAGTCCGGCGCCCTGTCGCCCACGGCCAGGGCCGGTTCGGCAGCCTGCTGCGGCGGAACGGTGGGTGTTGCGGGAGAGGTCGGCGTCGCTGGGCCGACGGGTGCTCCGGGGGTGACGGGCGCTTCCGGCTGGGGCCGCCTGGCGCCAAAGAACTGCACGGCGCCCACAGCAGCAATGGCGACCGCCAGCACCGCGGCGATGGTTGTTGTCCGCTTGGCCAAGCTCTTGCCTCCTGGATCGGACTCCGGCCGGTGGGCCGGGACAAGAACACTCTAGCAGAATGAGCGGCCCCTGCCAAAGGGGTGGGTGAATGCTCGCGGCGCGCCGGTAGCCGGTGGGGTACCGCGCCGCCCGTTCAGCCGGCCGCGGGGTCAGGCGGGAATGTCCCTCTGCCCCATCTGGCGCTTGAAGTGCTGGATCATCTCGACCGGCGTGGGGTCGACCCCGCTGAGGATGGCCAGGTAGATGGTGGCGAAGTCGCCCAGCATCACCAGGGAGAACATGCGGGCCATCAGCCCCTGGCCCCGGGAGTGGACCTCCAGCACGCGCCCCACGCGGTCCTGCAATATCTCCCGGGTTACGTCGAGGCGGCGCGCAACCTTGTCGCTGTCGCCCCGGTCCCGCAGCAGGACCACCGCAAGGTTCTTCAGCAGCGACCGGTCCATGTCCCAGCCGACGGCCTCGTCGTGGTGCAGGCTGGGGACGGCGTTCCAGAAGGCCATATGCTTGCTGTTCTCGCCAAACTGGTTCTTCCACCGCCAGGCCACGGCGTCCATGTGGTCCAGCGTGCCGTAGACCAGCGGGATGTGGCCCTGCACGGCCAGGGCCACCTGCTTGGCCAGGTTGCCGTCCGCGGGCGCCTCCGGGCCCCATTCCCGTGCCAGGGCGTCCAGCCGGGCCACGGTCTCGTTCAGCTCGTCCACCGGATCGGGCGCCAGCCCCAGCTTCGTCAGGATGCCCAGCAGCGGCAGGAAGATGTAGCCCAGGGCGGCCCGCGGCATGAGCCCCCCCGGGACCCGGATGGTCGGCGTCCCTTGCAGGGCCGCCAGTTCAGCCAGGGTACCGCCGGCGGTCACGACGGCCACGGGGCAACCCCTGGATTGGACCTGCTGGTAGGCGGAGAGGGTTTCCTCCGTGTTGCCGGAGTGGGTGACCGCCAGCACCAGGGTATGGCCGTCCGCCCAGGCGGGAACGTTGTAGCCCTGGTTGACAAGTATGGGCACGCCCGCCCGGCCATAGAGATAAGATCGGAGCAGGTTGGCACCGGCCGCCGACCCGCCGCCGGTGCCCAGAACCAGCACCTCGTCCACGCGGGTGGGGCGGGGCGGCTCAAAGCCCCTCGCCCGTTCCCACCCCTCGCAGAACTGACGCGCGTAGCCCGCCGTCAGTCCCAGCATGTCGCCCGCGTCCAACTGCCTCAGGTGCGCCGCATCGTCCAGTACCACGATCTTTCCCCTTCCACGTCCCGAATCGTCGGGACAGTTCGGGGCCGGCTCGCGGTATTCCTTGTTTTTCAAAAAAAGGGCTGCTGTTCCATGCCGAGTCGGTGTAAAACTCGAGCAGGGGCAGCTTCCATATTTTAGGACAAGATTTCACGGCCGCTCCCAACCGAACAAAAAGGGGGATCCACCTTGTTCAAGAAGCTCCTCCCACTTGCGATGGCCGGCGTTCTGTTCCTGTCCGCCTGCAGCAGCGGCAAGGCGCCCGGCGGCAGCGGCGGCTCCACGCCGTCCGGGGGCGAGGCGGGCCAGCCCAAGATCGGCGTCACCATCTACAAGTATGACGACAACTTCATGTCCTTCGTCCGCCGCGCCATTGAGAAGGACGCCGCCGGCAAGGCGGAACTGCTGATGAACGACTCGCAGAATGACCAGGGCAAGCAGAACGAACAGGTCGACACCATGATCTCCAAGGGCGTCAAGGCTCTGGCCATCAACCTGGTCAACCCGCAGGGGGCGGCCACCATCATCGCCAAGGCCAAAGCCGCCAACCTGCCGGTGGTCTTCTTCAACAAGGAGCCCACGCAGGCCGACCTCCAGAGCTATGACAAGACCTGGTACGTGGGCACCACCTCCGCCGAGTCCGGCGTGATGGAGGGCCAGTTGATCATTGACGCCTGGAAGGCCCATCCGGAGTGGGACAAGAACAAGGACGGCAAGATCCAGTACGTCCTGCTGAAGGGCGAGCCCGGGCACCCGGACGCCGAGGCCCGCACCAAGTACTCCATCGAGACCGTGGCGGGCGCCGGGATCGGCGTGGAGAAGCTCGAGGAGCAGACCGGCATGTGGGACTCGGTCAAGGGCAAGGAGCTCATGGACGCCTGGCTGGCCAAGCACGGCGACAAGATTGAGTTCGTCGTGGCCAATAACGACGCCATGGCTCTGGGGGCCATCCAGTCGCTTAAGGCCAACGGCTACTTTGCCGGCGCCAAGTTCATGCCGGTGGTGGGGGTGGACGCCATCCCGGACGCCCTGTCACAGATCAAGGAGGGCACCATGGTCGGCTCGGTCCTGAACGACGCCAAGAACCAGGGGCAGGCCACCTTTGACCTCGCCTTCAACGTGGCCCAGGGCAAGGCCCCCACGGAGGGCACCTCCTGGAAGCTCGGCAGCGACAAGGCCGTCCGGGTGCCGTACCTGGCCATCACCAAAGACAACCTCAGCGTGGCCGAGGAGGCATATAAGTAGTCTGACGGATGGCCTGGTGCCTGTTCAGCCAAACGAGGTGCACCTCCGTGCACCTCGTTTCTGCGAGGAGGCGGACCCCATGGCGGCTCCTCTTCCCTACCTGCTGGAGATGACCGGCATCTCCAAGGAGTTTCCCGGCGTGCGGGCACTCGACGGGGTAACGCTCCGTGTGCGGCCCGGCACGGTCCACGCCCTGATGGGCGAGAACGGCGCCGGCAAGTCCACGCTCATGAAGTGCCTCTTCGGCATCTACCGCGCGGACGCCGGGGAGATCATCCTGGGCGGGCGGCCGGTGCATTTCGCCTCAGCCAGGCAGGCCCTTGACCACGGGGTCTCCATGGTGCACCAGGAGCTGAACCAGGTCCGCCAGCGCAGCGTCATGGAGAACGTCTGGCTGGGGCGCTACCCCACCCGGGGCCCCCTGATCGACGACGGCAGGATGTACCGCGAGACCCGGCGCATCTTCCGCGACCTGGACATCGACATTGACCCCCGCGAGAAGGTGCAGCGCCTGTCCGTCTCCCAGAGGCAGATGGTGGAGATCGCCAAGGCGGTCTCCTACGACGCCCGGGTCATCGTCATGGACGAACCGACCTCCTCGCTGACGGAGAAGGAAGTCCTGCACCTCTTCCGCATCATCGGCAAGCTGCGGGACCAGGGCTGCGGCATCATCTACATCTCGCACAAGATCGAGGAGATTCTGCGCATCGCCGACGACGTGACGGTGATGCGGGACGGCCGCTGGGTCGACACCCGGCCGGCCAGCGAGATGACCACCGACGACATCATCCGCCTGATGGTGGGCCGTGACCTGCTGCACCGCTTTCCGCCCAAGGCGAACCGGCCGGGCGACGTCATCCTGCGGGTGGAGGGAGTGACGGCGCTGCACCAGCCCTCTCTGCAGGACGTGTCCTTCGACCTGCGGCAGGGTGAGATCCTGGGCATCGCCGGGCTGGTGGGCTCCAAGCGCACTGAGCTGGTCGAGTCTCTGTTCGGAATCCGCCCCCTGCGGACGGGACGGATCATCCTGCACGGCCGTGAGGTCCGGAACGCTTCCCCGGAACAGGCCATGGCCAACGGGTTTGCGCTGGTGACCGAAGAGCGCCGGGCCACGGGCATCTTCCCCGAGCTGTCCGTCAGCTTCAATATCCTCCTGGCCAACCTCAGGCGCTACGTCCGCCGGACCGGCCTGCTGGATGAGCGCCGGGGGGCGGCTGACACGGACTGGGTGATCCACTCGCTCCGCATCAAGACGCCCTCGCGCAAGACGCCCATGCTCAGCCTCTCCGGCGGCAACCAGCAGAAGGCGGTGCTCGGCCGCTGGCTGCTCACCCGGCCGGAAATTCTCCTGATGGATGAGCCCACGCGGGGCATCGACGTGGGGGCCAAATACGAGATCTACCAGCTCATGATCGACCTGGCCAGAGAGGGCCGCGGGGTGGTCATGGTCTCGTCGGAGATGCCGGAACTGCTGGGGATCACGGACCGCATCCTGGTGATGAGCAATGGCCGTGCGGCGGGCCTCCTGGAGACGCGGGACGCTACCCAGGAAGACATCCTCCGCCTGGCGGCCAAGTACTTGTAGGGAAGGGTGACGACCATGACCGCGCCCGTGCAACAAAGGAGATGGGGCCGGCAGCAGATACGGGACACGCTGATGGACACCGCCATCTACATCATCCTGTTGGCGCTGCTTGTCGCCATCATCGTCATCTCACCCGACTTTGTGTCGCCCATCAACCTGCGCAACATCCTGGCCCAGGCGTCCACGCGGGTGATCATTGCCCTGGGTGTCACCGGCATCCTTATTACCGCCGGCACGGACCTCTCAGCGGGGCGCCTGGTGGGCCTTACCGCCGTGGTTTCGGCCTCCCTGCTCCAGGCCACCGACTACGCCTACCGCATGTATCCTGACCTGGCCCGGCTGCCCGTGGTGCTCCCCGTGCTGCTCTGCATGGCCATCGGGGCCGTCTTTGGCATCCTGAACGGCATCGCCGCCGCGGTCTTCAAGGTGCCGCCCTTCGTGGCCACCCTGGGCATGATGGTCATCGTCTACGGCCTGACCTCCATCTACTTTGACCGGCCGCCCTACGGCGCCCAGCCCATCGGCGGCTTGGACCCGCGCTTCATGGAATACGGCCAGGGTTACCTCTTTGGGGGGAACCTGGCGCTCCCCTACCTGGTGATTTACGCCGCCGTCGTATCCGCGCTCATGTGGGTCATCTGGAACAAGACGCGCCTGGGGAAGAACATGTACGCCATCGGCGGCAACACGGAGGCGGCGGTGGTCTCCGGCGTCAACGTGGTGCGGACCCTGCTGGCCATCTACGCGCTGGCCGGAGCCCTCTACGGCTTCGCCGGCACCCTGGAGGCGGCGCGCATCGGCAGTGCCACCAACAACACCGGCAATATGTATGAGCTGGACGCCATCGCCGCCGCCGTGGTGGGCGGGGTGTCGCTCTCCGGAGGCGTGGGCACCGTGCCCGGAGTAGTCACCGGGGTGCTCATCTTCCAGGTGATCAACTATGGCCTGAACTTCATCGGCGTCAACCCCTACGTGCAGTACATCGTCAAGGGCCTGATCATCGTGGCGGCGGTGGCCATTGACATGCGCAAGTACGTCAAGAGGAAGTAGCCGTGCCTCGAGCCATTGGCGTGGACCTGGGCGGGACCAAGACGTATGCTGCGCTGGTGGACGAGACCGGGCGGGCGTTGGCCGCGGCCCGGACCCCGACCCCGGTCCAGGAGGGGCCCGGGGCGGTCTTCCGCGTGATGTTTGGCCTCATCCGTGAACTTCTGGCGCGTGCGGACGGCCCCGTGCTCGGCATCGGCCTGGGCATCACCGGGCTGATGGACCGGGACGCCGGGCTTTCCATCATCTCGCCCAACTTTCGGGACTGGCGGAATGTCCAGGTGCTGGAGCCGTTCCGACGGGAGTTCGGCCTTCCCGTGACCATGGATAACGATGTGCGGGTGGGGGCCTTGGGCGAGCTGCATTTCGGCGCCGGGCGGAGGTACCGCAATTTCCTCTTCACCGCCCTGGGCACCGGCATCGGGTCGGGCATCGTCCTGGAGCGCCGGCTGTACCGGGGCCCCTACGGCACGGCGGGTGAGTTCGGCCACGTGCCCGTCCGCCCGGAGAGCGCCGTGCCCTGTTCCTGCCAGGCCACGGGCTGTCTGGAGAGCCTGGTCTCCGGACCGGCCATCCGGCGCCGCATTCTGGAGGCCCTGGCATCTGACCGGGGCGGCGGCTCCAGCGCCTTGCGGGAACTGGCGCCGGGGGAGATAGGCGCCCGGGCCCTGGCCGAAGCCGCCCGCCGGGGCGACGCCCTGGCACTGCAGCTCTGGGACGAAATCGGCACGGACCTGGGCCTGGGCATCGCCGCTTACTACAACCTGATGGGCCCCGAGGCGGTCATCGTGGGCGGCGGCGTCTCCCTGGCTGGTGACCTGCTGCTGGAGCCCGCCCGGCGCACCGTACGGGAGCGGCTGATGCCGGGCATCCGGGAGCATCTGGAGATTGTGGCGGCGGAGTTGGGCGATGAGGCTGGGGCTGTCGGCGCCGCCGCCCTGGTGCCGGGGCTGGTAGAGTAGGCCCCAGCGGGGGCCAGTCAGCGGCAT
>JBLNCQ010000178.1:0-12104 GCA_050260815.1 Bacillota bacterium | reverse complement strand
TCACCTGTTGGGAAAGACGGCGAATGGCGGCTGACCGGCGACGCGCCCGCTTACTTTGGCCGCCAGGAGTGCTGCGGCCAATCGTGCTGCAGGTGCTCGGCCACGATGCGGCGGCATTCCTCCAGTTCACCGTGGCTGTTGGCGCGCAGCATGCGGGCCAGCACCGGCGGGAGCCACTCGGGCACTTCGTCCGGCGGCATTCGGGAGATTAGCTGGTCCACGGCCGCCGCTTCACCCATGATCTCAATTCCTTCCCAGGCCTGGACCAGAGCGCGCAGTGGCCGCCGGAGAGAAGGAGGAAGAGGTTTCACAGGGCATCGCCTCGCGTGCAGATTCGACGCACTCCGACAAATCCCCTGCCGGATGGAAGACTAGTCTGACGTTCCGCCCCCTGTGGCGAAAATGCGCAAGGGGCGGCCACTTTAGGAATTCTTGGAGGCCAGCAGGAATTATCCTCCCTTTCGTCATATTCATAAAACTGAGAGGTGAGTCAGGTGTCAGAAATGATCACGGGCCAGCCCGAGGCCGAGAGCCGCAAGGCACCCGGCTCCAAGGGCGAGGTCACGCGTCAGCGGCTCCTGGCGGCGGCGGAGGAGGTTTTCGGCACACTGCAGTATCACGGCGCCTCCGTCAGCGAGATTACCCGCCGGGCGGGCGTGGCGCAGGGGACCTTTTACCTCTACTTCCCCAGCAAGCAGGCGATTCACCGGGAGCTGGTCCAGCACCTCAGCCACTCGATGCGGGCCCACATCGCCCAGTCTGTGGCGGGCCTCGACCACCGCCTCGACGTGGAGCGGGAGGGGCTGCGCGCCTTCCTGGCCTTTGTGCGGGCCCACCGCTACCTGTACCGCATCGTGCGGGAATCGGAGTTCGTGGATGAGGAGCTGTACCGCTGGTTCTACCGCCATCTGGCCGAGGGCTACGGGGAGGGCCTGAAACGGGCTGTGGCCGCCCGGCAGGTTCGCAATCTTGACCCTGAAACGATGGCTTACTGCCTGATGGGCGTAGCTGATTTCATCGGCATGCGGTGGGTTCTGTGGGAGGACACGGAGCCGCCGGACGAGGTCTTCCAGGCCGTGATGTCGTTTATCGAGGCCGGCCTGCGGCCTCCGGGGGAAGGGGAGGGCAAGCGTGCCTGACTGGCTGGCAAAGCGCCGCCAATTGACGCCGGAGCGCCTGGCCCTGGTGGACGACCGGACCGGTGCCCGCCTCGACTACCGGACGTTTGACCAGCAAGCCAACTACCTGGCACAGGGGCTGCAGGAGCTGGGCGTGCGGGCCCAGGACCGTCTGGCCGTACTCTCCCGGAACCGGACCGAGTACTTCCTGACCCTGTTTGCCGCGGCCAGCTGGGCGCCATTGTGGTGCCCCTCAACGTGCGCCTGACGGAACCGGAGCTGGAGTACATCCTCACGGACTGCCGCCCAGCCGTCCTCTTCTCGGACGAGGCCAACGGCGCCGCCGCCGCGAGCCGCCCGGAATCGTCTACTTTCATTGATTCCGCCAAAGTTCCACCAAAGCGCTTTCCCCCTGGGCAAACTAACCCGGGAGGGAAAGCGTTGCACATTTTTGCGGACTTTCACACGCACACGCTGTACAGCCACGGCAAGGGCACGGTGGAGGAGAACCTGCTGGCAGGCAAGGCTCGAGGGCTGGAGATGGTGGGCATCACCGACCACGGTCCGGGCTCCACGCCCTGGGTGCGGGCCACGGTGGGGCGTATCCGCCGGCTCATTGACGAGGTTGGCTACTATAATGAACGCATGGAGGGCATGCGGGCCCTGGCCGGCGTGGAATCCAACGTCGTTTCGCTTCGCGGCGAGATCGACGTCCCGCCGGAACTGATCGAAGAACTGGACCTGCTGCTGGTGGGCTTTCATACCCAGATTGTGGCCAGGAGCCTGGCCGACCAGTGGAAGATCTTTGGCCGAACGGCCCTTTCCCGCTACAGCACGGCCTTGCGGGAGAGGGAGCGGGTGGAGGTCACCAAGGCGCTGGTGGAGATTGTGGAGCGCCACCCGGTGGACATTGTCACCCACCCCGGTCTGCGCGTCTCCATTGATACGGCCGAACTGGCCCGGGCCTGCGCCCGCCGCAACACAGCGCTGGAGATCAACGCCGGGCACGGCTTCATGACCAGAGCCTTCGCGGAGGTGGCTGCCCGCGAGAGCGCCTCCTTCGCCATCGACTCGGACGCTCACCGCCCCGGCGACGTGGGGCGGCTGGAGCGCGCGGTGAACGTGGCCCTGGCGGCGGGGCTGCAGCCGGAGCAGATCTGGAACGCCCGGGGTGACGACGGTCAGCCCCGGCCTGGCGAGGGCCTGCCCCAGCGGCCCGGCCGTGCCCGGCCTAGCTTGGATACCTTCGGGCCGCCCCGGCGGATCGGGTCCTGGGCGCCGCCCGGCTGGACTCACGGCGTGTACAACTCCAGCGTGGACACAGCCCAGAAGGAACTGCCGCCGGGGGGTCGAACTCTCTAGAGCAAAGCGGCCGGCGGCGGCAACGCCGCTCGGCAACAGGCAGGAGCTATGGCCGATGAAGGACCTGCGTTTGGTCATCGTCACGGGCCTGTCCGGGGCGGGCAAGTCGCAAGCGATCAAGAGCCTGGAGGATCTGGGCTTTTTTTGTGTTGACAACCTGCCTCCGGCCTTCATCACCAAGATGGCCGAACTCTGCGCGCAGTCGGGCGGCCGCATCAGCCGCGTGGCCCTGGGCATCGACCTGCGGGGCGGCGAGTTCTTCGGCAGCACGCTCAAGGCCCTGGAGGAGCTGGAGGAAGCCGGCTACCCCTACGAGATCCTCTTCCTGGAGGCGTCGGATGAGGTTCTGGTGCGGCGCTACAAGGAGACCCGGCGCCGTCATCCGCTGGCGCCCCACGGGCGGGTGCTGGAGGGCATCCGAGAGGAGCGTGAACGGCTTCAGGCCCTGCGCGGCCACGCTCCCCTCATCATCGATACGTCGGACCTGTCCCCCTCGCAGCTTCGGGAGCAGGTGGTTCAGCTTTTCACGGGCGACCAACAGCAGCAGCGGCTGATTGTGACCATTGTCTCCTTTGGGTTCAAGTTCGGCCTGCCGCTGGACGCCGACCTGGTTTTTGACGTGCGCTTCCTGCCCAACCCCCACTATGTGGAGTCACTGCGGGCGCACACCGGGCGCCATCCGGCGGTACGCGAATACGTGGAGCGCTGGCCCGTCACGCGCAAGTTCCTGCGCCGCCTGACCGGGCTGCTGGAGTTTCTCCTGCCGCACTACATCACCGAGGGCAAGACCCAGCTGGCTATCGCCATCGGCTGTACCGGCGGCAAGCATCGCTCCGTGGTCGTGGCCGAGCACCTGGCCCAGGTGCTGCGCGACAAGGGCTACACCGTCCTGACGGAGCACCGCGACGCCGACCGTCCGGATGCCCGCGAACCCCTGGACGAGGGAGACTTTGGGACGGGCGGGCCGGAAGCGGGTGACCGGCCGTGAACTGGTTGGTCCGCTGGCTCTACCCGGGGCTGCGCCTCAAGCGCTGGCTCCTGCTGTTTTCGGTGGGTCTCTTCGTCACGGTGGCGGGCCTGACCATGACCATCGACTGGCGCATTCTGCTGGCCGTGGGCGGCAAGCTTCAGTACTGGGTCTACCTGAGCACGGGAAGGTTCTTCCCGTTGCCCCTGCAGGGCATCGTCATCACGCTGGTGGGGGCGGGGGCCACGGCGCTGGCGGTGGACCGCATCATCCGCTGGCTGGCGGACGTGCTGCTGCCCGTGGGCCCGGGTTCGGAAAGCCGGGGCAGGATGGCCCGGCGCGCCCTGGAGCGGCGCTACCTGGGCCGGGGACCGCGCATTGTTGCCGTGGGCGGCGGCACCGGGCTGCCGGTTCTGCTGCGCGGCCTTAAGGAGTACACCTCCAACCTGACCGCCGTGGTGACGGTTGCGGACGACGGCGGCAGTTCCGGCCAGCTCCGCAAGGAGTTCGGCATTCTGCCCCCCGGCGACATCCGCAACTGCCTGGTGGCCTTGGCCGACACCGAGTCCTTGATGGACCGGCTGTTCCTTCACCGCTTCGAGGCCGGCAACGCCCTGGCGGGCCACAACTTCGGCAACCTGTTCATCCTGGCCATGACCGAGATCACCGGCGACTTTGAGGAGGCGATCCGCAAGTCCAGCGAGGTCCTGGCCATCCGCGGCCGGGTCCTGCCTTCCACCCTGCACAAGGTGGTGCTGGAGGCCCGCATGAAGGATGGCCGCGTGGTCCGGGGTGAGTCTTTCATTGGCCACAGCGGCGGCCCCATCGACCGGGTGCGGCTGATTCCGGAGGATCCCTCGCCGGTGGAGGACGTCCTGACCGCCATCCGCGAGGCCGATGCCATTGTGCTGGGCCCGGGCAGTCTGTACACGTCCATCATCCCGAACCTCCTGGTGCCCGGCCTGGCGGAGGCCATTCGCCAATCGCCGGCCCCCAAGGTCTACGTCTGCAACGTGATGACCGAGGCCGGCGAGACGCCGCACTACGGCGCCGCCGATCACCTGAAGGCCCTGCTGGACCACGGCGGGCCGGGCATTGCCGACTACTGCCTGGTAAACACGGAACCCATCCCGGAGGAGACCGTGGCCCGCTACCGGGAGGAGGGAGCCGAGCCGGTGGCGGTCCATCCGGAGCGCATCCGGGCGCTGGGCGTACAGTTGGTGGCCGAGTCGCTGATCCACCAGGCCGACGTGGTGCGGCACGACCCGGAGCGGCTGGGCGCGGCGGTCATGAGGCTGCTGCTCCAGAACCGACCCGCCCGCCGCAGTTGGCCGTGGGACCTCTACCTGTGGACGGAGCGGCTGCGCGTTCGGGAACAGGCTGCGGCCATGCCCGATGACCTGGCGGACGAAGGAAGGTAAGGCGGTGGGCCAGGTGATGGATATGCTGCAGCGCGGTCAGGGCATTCTGGACGCGCTGTACGACGGCGTTGTGGTTGTGGACGACAAGGGCATGATCATCTACGTGAACGAGGCCCACGCCCGCATCACCGGCATTTCGCGCGAGGAAGCCGTGGGGCGGCACGTCACCGCCGTGGTGCCGGACACCTCCCTGCCGGCGGTGATCACCACCGGTCAGCCCATGGTGGGCGTACGGACGCGGGTGGGGGGCCAGGAAGTCATCAGCAACATCGTGCCCCTGCGCGACGGGGACAGCGTGGTGGGCGGCGTCTCCGTCTTCCGCGACCTGTCCGAGGTCAGCGCGCTGGCCCGCGAACTGGAGAAGGCGCGGACCCAACTGCGCCACCTCAAAAGCGAGCTGCTGCTCAGCCGCGGTGAGGACCGCGGCCTGGTCATCGGGCGCAATCCGGTGATGCAGGACGTTTTCCGCGTGGCCCACAAGGCCGCCCAGGTGGGCTCCAGCGTTCTCCTTTTGGGCGAAAGTGGCACGGGCAAGGAGGTCCTGGCTCGCTTCATTCACGCCGAGGGCCCCCGCCACGACAAGCCCTTCATGACCGTCAACTGCGCCGCCATCCCCGAAACCCTGCTGGAGAGCGAGCTCTTTGGCTACGAGGAGGGCGCCTTCACCGGCGCCCGCCGCGGCGGCAAGCTGGGCCTGTTTGAACTGGCTGAGGGCGGCACCCTCTTTCTGGACGAAATCGGCGACATGAGCCTCCCCCTGCAGTCCAAGCTGCTGCGCGCCCTCCAGGGCAAGGAGATCAAGCGCCTGGGCGGGACGGCCTCGCGCCTGGTGGACGTGCGCATCATCGCCGCCACCAACCAGGACCTGGAGGCTCTGATTGAACAGGGCCGCTTCCGGCGCGACCTGTTCTACCGCCTCAACGTCATCCCCCTTCGCCTGCCGCCCCTGCGGCAGCGCAGGGAGGACCTGACGCTGCTGGTGGCCACCGTCCTGGCCAAGGTGCGGGTCTCCACGGGCAAGCCCCTGGACGGCGTCAGCGCCGAGGCCATGAAGGCCTTGATGGCCTACGACTACCCGGGCAATATCCGGGAACTGGAGAACATCCTGGAGCAGGCGGCGGTCATGACCGAGGGGCGGGTCATCGGCCGGGACGACCTGCCTGAGCGGCTGCGCGGCCGTACCCCACGGAGCATGCCCGCGGCGCCGGCCCGCATGGCCGACCGGGAACGCCAGGCCCTGCTGGAGGCCCTTCAGGCCTACCCTTCCAAGGCCGAAGCGGCCCGCGCCCTGGGCATCTCCCGCGCCACCCTGTACCGGAAACTGTCCCACTACGGACTGGAGCCTCAGGCGGGTGAGCGGCGCCGGCAACGCTGAGGAACTTGCGTTGGCAGCCGTGGAAAGCAGCACCTAAACGAGGACGAATCGCACGGGCAGAGCCAGGATCGCGGATCCTGGCTCTTTGTTTGCGCTCCCCCGCCCGCCCGGGCCGGCCGACTCTCTCCCGCCCTTTTGGCAGACAAAGGATTGACAAGATAGGAAAACAACTATATGCTTAAGCCACAGCCGAGATTTAGACAAGACTAATTTACACAACTCGTTAAGGCAAAACATAAGGTGGACCAGACGAGAAAAGGGGGGGAGTTCGTGACAACGCGAGAGGCAGTGCTTCAGGCACCCTCCAGTTTTCCCGATGATTCGTGGCTTCGCCGCTTTCGGTCGCTGCGCCGACTGTTGGCCTATCTGGGCCCGGCGTTCGTCGTCAGCGTGGGCTATATGGACCCGGGGAACTGGGCCACGGATCTGGAGGGCGGCTCGCGTTTCGCCTACCGCCTGATTTGGGTGCTGCTGGCCAGCAACCTGATGGCCATCTTCCTGCAGAATCTCTCCGCCAAGCTGGGCATCGCCACAGGCAAGACCCTGGCGGAACAGTGCCGCGACGAATATGGCAAGGCCACCTCGTACTTCCTGTGGGGCACGGCAGAACTGGCCATGATTGCCACCGACCTGGCCGAGTTCCTGGGCAGCGCCCTGGGCATCCACTTGCTGTTCGACATCCCGCTGCTGCCCGCTGTGCTGCTGACCAGCCTGGACGTGTTCCTGCTGCTGGCCCTGGACCGCTTCGGCTATCGGGCCGTGGAGGCCGCCATCATCAGCCTGGTCGGCGTGGTAGGCCTTGGCTACATCATCGAGATCGTCCTGGCGCGGCCCGACATACCCGCCGTTCTGCGGGGCACCTTCGTGCCCAGCCTGGACAGCGCCAGCCTGCTGGTGGCCATTGGCATGCTGGGGGCCACGGTGATGCCCCACAACCTCTACCTTCACTCTTCGCTGGCCCAGAATCGCGTCCAGAGGCAGGACCCGGAGCACAAGAAGGAAGTCTACCGCTTTGCCATGCTGGACAGCGTGGTGGCCCTCAACGGAGCCTTCTTTGTCAACGCCGCCATCCTGATCATGGCGGCAGCCACCTTCCACCACACCGGCCTGGAGGTTGCCTCCATTGAAGAGGCCCACCGGACCCTCACGCCGCTGCTGGGCCCCCTGTCGGCCTTTGTGTTCGCCCTGGCTCTGCTGGCCTCCGGCATCTCATCGTCCACCACCGGCACCCTGGCCGGTCAGGTGGTGATGGAGGGATTCCTGCACCTGCGGTGGAGGCCCTGGGTACGCCGGGTCGTCAGCCGCAGCGTCACCATGGTTCCCGCCATCATCGCTATCGCCAGCGGCGTCGACCCCATGAAGATGCTGGTGCTCAGCCAGGTCTTCCTGAGCTTCCAACTGCCCTTCGCCATCATTCCGCTGGTCCGCTTTACCTCGGACCGCAGGCTGATGGGCCCCTTCGTCAACCGGGGCTGGGTCACCGCCATCGCCTACGCGGTGGCCACGCTCATCATTGGCCTGAATGTCTGGCTTCTGTACTCGGTGTTCTTTGGCGCCTGATTGACCAGGGGGGAGTTGCCGTGCAGATCAGCCCGGCCATGGAGGATTACCTGATGGCCATCTACCGGAGCCAGTCGGCGGGGGAACGGGTCTCCACCAGCCAGATTGCCCGCCGCCTGGGTGTAACGTCCGCCTCGACCACCGCCATGTTCAAGCGGCTGGCGGACGAGTCTCTGGTGGAGTACCACGAGTACACAGGCGCCTCCCTCACGCCGAAAGGGGAGGGGCTGGCGGCCAGCCTGGTGCGCCGGCACCGCCTGGCGGAACGGTTCCTGACGGATGTGCTGGGCATTGCCCTGGATCAGGTGGACCCCATGGCCGACCGCATGGAGCATGCCCTGCCGCCCGAGGTCATAGACCGCTTTGACAGCATTCTGCAGGAGCCTCACACCTGCCCCCACGGGCAGCCCATTCCGGACAAGGACGGCGTGCTCCCCAAGCTGCGCTATACCCCGCTTGCCTCGCTGGCTGCGGGCCAGGAGGCCACCATCGCCCGCCTGGAGGAGGGGGACGCCGAACTCCTCCACTACCTGGTGGAGCAGGGGCTGGTGCCCGGGGCCCGCATTAAAGTAGTGGAGAAGCATCCGGTTGACGACCTGATCACCCTTGAACTGGGCGGCACCTCGCTGGTGGTCGGCCAGCGCGTGGTCAGGGCCCTGGACGTCGGCGACGCGCCGGCTCCGCGGCCCCCCAAGTTCTAGGCGCGCGCCGCGGCAGGCGGACGCTGGCTGAGACAACGAGACGCCATACTGTATCAATCTGAGACGCCTCGCGGCAGCGGGGCGTCTCCCCTTTTGGCGCCAGTCGCGTCGGGCCAGCGCCGGCCCGCCCTGGCACGGTTCTTGCGTCTCCCTGCAGCAGCAAGCGCCTGGCGGACGCCCGCCTGCGGGCCGTCCGGCGGAGCACGGGGTGAGGAGGTTTCTGCCATGCAAAGACGCAACATCATGGCCGAACCGTACAAGATCAAGTCTGTGGAGACCATCCGCATGACCACGCCGGAGTACCGGCGGAAGGCCATTGCCGAAGCGGGGTACAACACCTTCCTGCTGAAGAGCGAGGACGTCTATATTGACCTCCTCACGGACTCCGGCACCAACGCCATGTCCGACATGCAGTGGTCGGCCCTGATGCACGGTGATGAGGCCTACGCCGGCGCCCGCAGCTTCTTCCACCTGGAGAAGGCCGTGCAGGAGATCTACGGCTACAAGCACGTGGTGCCCACCCACCAGGGACGCGGGGCGGAAAACCTGCTCTCCACTATCCTCATCCGACCCGGGCACTACATTCCCCAGAACATGTACTTCACCACCACCCGCGCCCATCAGGAGCGCAACGGCGGCACGTTCGTGGACGTGATCATCGACGAGGCCCATGACCCCCAGGCGGAGCACCCCTTCAAGGGCAACGTGGACCTGAAGAAGCTGGAGGAGACCATCAACCGGGTCGGCGCCCAGAATATCCCCTACGTCAACGTGGCCCTGACCGTCAACATGGCCGGCGGCCAGCCGGTCTCCATGCAGAACCTGCGCGACGTCCGCAAGATCTGTGATCGGTACGGCCTGCGCCTGATGTACGACGCCACCCGCGCCATCGAGAACGCCTACTTCATCCAGGAGCGCGAGGCGGGCTACGGACAGAAGCCCATCCGGGAGATCTTCAGGGAGATGATGAGCTACTCCGACGGCTGCACCATGTCCGGCAAGAAGGACCTGCTGGTGAACATTGGCGGCTTCCTGGCCATGAACGACGACGATATCTTCGCCCAGGCCAAGGAGCTGGTGGTGGTCTTTGAGGGGATGCCCTCGTACGGCGGGCTGGCGGGCCGCGACATGGAGGCCATGGCCCAGGGCTGCTACGAGATGGTGGATGACCACTACATCGCCCACCGCATCTACCAGGTGCGCTACCTGGGCGAGCAGTTGGTTCGGGCCGACGTCCCCATCGTGCGTCCCATAGGCGGTCACGCCGTGTTCCTTGACGCCCGCCGGTTCCTGCCTCACCTGGACCAGGATCAGTTTCCGGCCCAGGCTCTGGCCGCGGCTCTGTACGAAGACTCCGGCGTCCGGTCCATGGAGCGCGGCATCGTCTCCGCCGGCCGCAACAAGCAGGGTGGGAACAATCACCCCAAGCTGGAGCTGGTGCGCCTGACCATCCCGCGCCGGGTCTACACGGACCGGCACATGGACGTGGTGGCCGACTCCGTCATCGACCTCTACCAGAAGCGCGCCGTTATCCAGGGTCTGAAGATGGTCTACGAGCCGCCCACGCTGCGGTTCTTCACCGCCCGCTTCGAGCGCCTGCCCTAGGGCCAGCGCGCCGACAGGCCATGCGCACAGGCAGGGGGGCGAGAGCCCCCCTGTTCTGGCAAAAAAAGAGCGCCGGCCAGGAAGCCAGCACCAGGAACAAACGATTCAGTTGCGCACCGGCCTACCGGCGCGACGGCGACACCAGCACCTCGCGTTCCGGGTCCTCGGTGTACCGAATGACCATCTGGTTGTTCTGGTCCAGCTCAATGATAATAAAGCGCTTGCAGTGCCGGCACTTAATCCGGACCCGGTTGCTGTCGTCAACCTCGGCGACGATCTTTCCGCACGGACAGCGAACGACCTGGAAGCTACCGGGGCTTTCCATGGAGGACCCCCCTGTTCTTGGCTCAGCGGTAACAGAGAGCGGAGCAGGTCGAGTTTCGTGGGAGCTACTAGCGCAGTTCTTAAAGCTCGTAAAGGAGCAGCTTGCCAATTAGTTACGACGTTCACATTCTTATCCTCACCATAGCACCGGCACGGTCAGGGCGTCAACGGCCTATCCGGGCCATTTCCAGGAATAGTCCTTCTTGCTGTCAAGGCTTGTCTCAGGGGCAGGGATTCAAGCTGGGGTTACAGAATCCACAAAGCGCGCTGAATCCTGGCCGCATTGAAGCAGACTAAGCAGCATGAGGTGACGCAAGACGTGATGGAGGGCATTGTGGGCGCCCCCGGTATGGCCAAGGGCCGGGCCTGGCTCTATCGGCGGGAAGACCTCAGTTTCGATCGCCGCGTCGTAGACGACCGATCGGCAGAGGTGGAGCGCTTCCAGGAGGCACTGCGGGCATCGCGCGGCGAACTGGAGGCACTGGCGGACAGCACGGCAAGGGCTATGGGTGATGACGCCGCAGCCATTTTCCGGGCCCATCTGGCCATGCTGGAAGATGAAGCCCTGGTCTCCGGTGTTACGGATATCATTCAAAACGAGGGACTCAACGCCGAGTCCGCCCTGAACACGGTGGTGGAACAGTTCGGGGCCATGTTTGAGTCCCTGGAGGACCCCTATCTGAGGGAGCGCGCCGCGGACGTCCGGGACGTCGGCAGGCGCATTCTGCGCCGCCTGCTGGGACGCCAGGCCGTCTCTCTGCAGGACGTGCCGCCGGACACCGTGCTGGTGGCCGAGGACCTGACGCCTTCGGATACGGCCAACATGAATGCCCGCAACGTTCGGGCGCTGGCGGTGGAGAAGGGCGGGGCCACGTCCCACACCGCCATCCTGGCGCGGACCCTCGGCATCCCGGCCCTCATGGGGCTGACCGGCCTGACCCAGACCGTCCAGAGCGGCGACCTGCTGGTGGTGGACGCCAGCACCGAGCGCCACGGCCGCCTCTTCGTCAACCCGGGTCCGGAAGAGATGGCGGACCTGGAGCAGCGGCTGGGGCAGGAGCGTTCGCGCCTCAAGAAGCTGGAAGGCCTGGCGGAGCTGCCGGCCGAGACAAAGGACGGCCACCGCGTCACCCTGGCCGCCAACATTGGCGGTCCGGCCGACGTGGACGCCGTGCTGCAGTTCCGCGGCGAGGGGGTCGGCCTGTTCCGGACCGAGTTCCTCTTCATGAATGCCTCCCGACTGCCGTCCGAGGAGGAGCAGTATCGGGCCTACCGGCAGGTGGTCGAGCGCCTGCGGCCAAACCAGGTAGTTTTCCGCACGCTGGACGTGGGGGGCGACAAGGAGATCGGCTATCTGGGCATTCCCCGGGAAAGCAACCCCTTCCTGGGCTGGCGCGGCCTACGCTTCTGCCTGGACCGCCCCGACGTCTTCCGCCCGCAGCTTCGGGCCATGCTCCGCGCCTCGGAAGGGGCGCGCATCGCCATCATGTTCCCCATGGTCACCACGCTGGGCGACATCACCCGTGGCAAGGCCCTGGTGGCGGAGCTTCGAGAGGAGCTGGCAGGCGAGGGCAAGGCTATAGGCGAGGTGCAGGTGGGCATCATGGTCGAGGTGCCGGCCGCCGCCACCGCCGCCGACATCCTGGCACGTGAGGCGGACTTCTTCAGCAT
>JBLNCQ010000177.1:0-4094 GCA_050260815.1 Bacillota bacterium | reverse complement strand
GCGAGGGTCGGGGCCGTGACGCTACCGCACTCTGTCGGGGGCCGAGGGTTCCGCTTACCAGAAGAAGGGGACTGTCCCCTTGGTGTAGTTGGGCACCGCGAAGCTTGAGCTAAAGCCTTTCGAAACCGGATTCCAGCCGCCGTAGGTCATGGGCGGCACCTCCTTTGGTGGCCATGTTATGTCAGGCAACTGGAGGCCGTTCGGAGAGACCTTCAGCCGGAGCGGTCCGCCGGGTCGGGGCGATCGGCCCCCTTCCCCCTCGGGGACTGGACTACTTGCGGTCCGCCCGGCGCTTGGCCTGGAGGAGGCGCGAGGTGTAGCTGTCGCCGTCGTTCTGGTCTGCCTTCTCCGCCGCCGAACGCCCTGGGCTGGGCTCGCCTGCGCCAGCGGCGGGCGGGGCCGCCGCCGGAGAAGTCTGCGGCCTGGGCGTCCGCACCGGTGCGGCCCGGTCGTCAGTCAGCACTGCCGCGCCCGGCCGCGCCGCTTCGGCCCGAACGGCGAAGGCCTCGGCCGCCGCCGCCTTGCGCTGACGCAGCCGGCCCAGTTCCGGCGCCGGCGCCGGCCCCGCCGCGGCCGGGTGCCGCAGCGGCAGGCGTCGAGTCAGGCCGCTCCACCAGGCCACCCACTCGTGAGGAATGACGGTCAGGCGGCGTGAGGCCACGTCCAGGGGCAGCAGCAGCGCGGCCAGCAGCAGGAGCCAGGGCCAGAGATCGCGTCCGGCCCAGGTGCGGGGCAGGTTGGGGAGAAAGGCCTGGGACGGGTCGGTCAGGACCTCCCCTCCCCCTGCCGCCGCCAGGCGGGTCAGGAAGGACTCATCCACGCCGGCATCCCGGTACTCCTGCGAATAGGGAACGGCGACGCCTCCCAGACCCATGACGGTCTGGCCGTCCTGGCCCTGAACCTGGTAGAAGTACACGCCGGGTTTGGAGGCGGCGAAGCGAGCCTGGTAGACTCCCGGGGCGGTGAGCTCCAGGGGGACCTGGAGGGTGCGCTGGTCCGGGTCAATGACGGCCAACCCGGCGGGCTGGGTTCCCTGGGCGCCGGACGGGCCGGAACTCACCGGGGCACCGGAGCCGGTGGCCGCCCCGGGCGAGCCCGTGTCCGAGCCGGACACCACCCCCGTGGCCCCCGGCGGCACGCGCACCGTCACCAGGGCCTGGCCGCCGCTGGCGGAGCTTTCGAGGGTGAGGCCGCCGGCCTGGGAGGTCGGCAGCAACCAGGACAGCATGTTGCCGAACAGGGTGCTGTAAGGCGGCGTGCCCGCCCATCGCCCCATCCAGCGGCTGCCGGCGTCGGGCGTCCAGGCCACGGAGCGGCCCAGGCCATATTGCCAGGCGGCCAGCACCGGGTCGCCCTGATGGCTGACCAGGACCATTTCCGCGGTCTCCTTGGGAGAGGTGGCCACATAGCCATCCAGGGCCGGCACGCCGTCGCCGAGCCCCTTCAGAAGGGGGCTGGGCGAGGCGATGGCCGGCATAAAGGTCTCGTTGACCATGTAGGCGCGGGACGCCAGCAGGGTCTCCTTGGTGAAAATCTTGGGCACGGAGGTGGGGTCGGAGGTGAAGTAATAGCGGCCCTTCCCCATTTGGGCCAGCCAGGTGAGCAGGCTCCGGTCGGCGTCCGAGCCCACGGCCACCGTGGACAGGGTGATGTCGGCCTGCTTCATCTGGGCCAGGAGCCCCTCGTAGTCGCCGCCCTGGGAGATGCCGTCGGTCAGCAGGATGATGTGCTTGACCTGAGTGTTGGCATTCTTCAGGGCCTCATAGGCCAGGCGCAGGCCGGGGTAGATGTAGGTGCCGCCGTCCGGCCGCAGGGTGCCGATGGCGTCCTTCATGGCCTTGGGGTCCGAGGCCGGGCTGAGGTCCACCACCCACTTGGCGGCGCCATCGAAGGCCACAACCCCAAGCTGGTCCTTGGCGGCCATGAGGTCCACGCTGCGGGCGGCCGCCTCCTTGGCCAGCTCCATCTTGTTGGTGGTGCCGGCCCCTTCCGACATGGAGCCGGACTTGTCGATGACCAGCACCAGCCCGACGCTGGGAAGCCGCGCCTTGCCGCGCAGGTCCATGTAAACGGGCAGCGCCTCCTCCACGGGCGTCTGGAAGTAGCCGCCCAGGCCGTAGCTGTCCGGCCCGCCCACCATGGCCAGGCCGCCGCCGACGTCACGGACGTAGGCCTGCAGGGACGTCATGACGTCGTCCCCCAGGTCAGTGGCCGGAACGTCCACCATAAAGACGGCGGAGTAGCCCGCCAGGCCTTCCAGGGTGGAGGGCATGGCATAGGGCGTCGACAGTTCAGCGTCCACGCCGGTGGCCTTGAGCACGGCGGCCACAGCCTGTCCGTCCTCGCGGCCGGAAGGCGACCTGTCCGGCGTGGGAGCCACCACCAGCACGCGCGGCTGGCCGCGCACCAGGGCCAGGGCCGAAGCCTGGTTGTTCTCCACCAGGCTGTCCTGGTCCGGCTCCACTTCGGCGCGGAAGGCGTGGTAACCGGTGCGGTCCGCCAGCAGTGAGCGGGCAAAGCGGTTGGCCCCCGCCTCCAGGTTCACGCGCTGCTCGGAGAGCAGCGTCCGGTCGGCGTAGAAGCGGAGCGTTGCCGCCGTCCGCACGGAACTCTGCACCGTAGCCGTCAGATCAAAGCGCTCGCCCAGGAACAGGGTCCCGGGCACGCGCAGGCTGTCCACCAGAACCTCCGGCCCGCGGCTGACGGTGAGTGGCGCCACATCCACCCGGACTCCCTGCGAGCGCAGCCACTGAGCCTCACGGATGGCATCGCCCAGGTTCTCCCGTCCGTCCGTCAGAACCACCACGCGCCGCTGCCGGTCGCTCCCCGCCATGCCCGCCGCCAGGCGCAGGGCGGACTCCACGTCCGTGGCCTGAGCGTCCGGGCGCGAGTCCAGGGTCACACCCTGTTTGAAGGCGCCTTCCTGGCCGGTGGTCAGAGGGCGCTCCACCAGGGCTTCGCGGCCAAACATCACCACGCCGGCGGCGTCACCGCGCCGAAGCGAGGACAGGGCCCTGGTCAGCCAGTCCTCGGCGGCTCCCCTGGCGGCGCGGGCGCTGGCCGAGGCGTCGACGGCAAAGACCACGGCCTGACCACGCACCGACCATTGCCAGCGCAGGCCGGCCAGGGCCAGCACCAGCAGGGCCACAATGGCGAGGCGCAGGCCCAGCGACAGGCGGCGGCGGCGCGGCGCCCAGAGGCGAGCCCGCCGATCCTGCCGGAACCAGCGCCAGGTCAGGTAGAGCAGCACAGGCCCCAGGAGGAGGGCCCACGGGTTTGCCAGGTCAATAGCCACGGGTTGATACCCACCATTCCACAGTGAGGATGGCCAGGGCGCCCAGGGTGAGCAGGGGCCACAGCTCCCGCCGTCCCAGCGGGCCGACGGCGGCGGCCTGGACAGGGCCGGAGCCGCCCTGGTCAGGTTTCCCCGGAGCCCCTGCTTCAGTCAGGCCCGCTCCTGCCAGCGGCAGCGTCTCGGCAGGCTTCAGGTCGGATTCAAGCGTGGTATTCAGGTTCACGGCAAAGCTGACCTGGCGGGGGGTTTCGGCCCCGTCGGCCACAAGGCGGTAGATGCCCGGCGTGTCTGCACCGGCGAAGGGCTCGCCAAGGCTGACCCGGGTGCTCCGCCCGTCAGGCCCCACCACCCGGGCCTCAGCGGCACCCGCCGGCAGGGTGAGGGGTACCAGGTCGCCGGGGCGAAGGGCGCCCTGCGGCACCAGGTCGGAGGGCGACAGCCAGGCCAACGTGTTCTGAACCAGGATGGGGAAGGCGGGCCGCAGGGGCAGGTCCGAGTCGTGGACGTCGAAGCCCCAGACGACGTTCCGGCGGCCGTCCTTCTCGCCGGCTGCGGCCAGCACGCCGCCTGCGTCAGGCCCCTGGGCCTCCATCAGCAGCGGCCGGGCCCATGTACCGGGGTCCAGGCGATGGGAACGGGCGAGGGTCCACCCGGACAGGTCGACGGAGCGGAGCAGCGGGTCGGCGGGGTCCGCCGCGTCCAGCCCGGCCACGGGTCGGGAGGCGCGCACCGCCAACCCGTTGTCGCGCGGTGGGTTGAGCCCCCACAGGTTGGTGGCCGGCCGGCGGTCCGGCAGGTA
>JBLNCQ010000176.1:0-40143 GCA_050260815.1 Bacillota bacterium | reverse complement strand
CGAGGCGGCCAGGTCCTGAAGCTCCTCCTCCCGTGCAGCGTGCCGCACGGCGAAACCCTCCGCCCGGAGCCAGGCCTCCACCGCCTGCACGCCCCGGGCGGCGTGGCGAACCGCCCACAGGGGAGGCCCGCCGGCTCCCTTCACCTTGAGTGTTACCAACTCCACCTCGCGGCCGAACCGGGACACCAACCGCTCCTCGGTGGCCAGGGGCTGGCCGGTTGCCGCCACTTCCTCCTCGTACCTCTCCAGCCACAGGGCCCACTCCTCCGGGCCGGCCCGCCTGGGCATGGGTACCTGCCACTCTCCGGGCCGCCCGCCGGGCTTTGACAGGGTCACCTGGGACACCTCCCGCCGCCTGCCGGCGCAGACGCTAGCGCTCCTCCGCCAGATGGTTGTCCATGCTGCAGCTGCCCTTGAAGCCGCAGTTGGTGCAGTACGGCTCGCAGCCCAGCCGCACCCCTACCGACTCCCCACAATTGGGGCAGCGGGGGCGCTCTCCGCCATGGATGACCTCGGCCACTCGCGACTCACCTCCTCACCCTCCCGGCATAGCCTGTCGCGGGAGGGATTTGCCATGAGTGAATCCTTCGTTCGCGTTCTGCCCAGCGGGCCTGACTTTCCCCCGAAGGGTCCCGAACCGTTTCCGCATCGGCTGCGGGAGGTATGAGCCCTCCCCCGTCCTTACGGCGACGGGTTTCACGAATTATTGCTCTTTCCTTCTTCCTTGGGCTCGGCCGTACTTCCTTCCTGCTTTGCCAACCGACCCGCCCCGCACCCGTGCTGGGGTGACCCCTTGACATGTCAGGCGAGTATTTGCATCTTGCAAATACTCGCGTATTGCCTATAATAGACCGTGGAGGTGTTAACCAGATGCATGGTATGAATCGGGCGTGTCAGTGCGCCGAAGGGCCTGGGATGCATTGGATGGCCGGGCCAAGACCGGGGGTCTGGGCCTTTGCGGGCGGTGGTCCCGGTCACCATGGAAGGGGACGGGCATGCGGCCCCGAGGGCATGGGTGGCCGCCGCGGCGGAGCCCGCAGGTACCTGGAACCCTCGCTCCTTCTTCTACTTAAGGAGCGTCCCGCCCATGGTTACGAGCTGATGGAGCGTCTGGGGGAGGTCTTCCCCCGAGCCAGCGCCCTGCCCGACGTATCCACGCTGTACAGAGTCCTTACGTTCCTGGAGGAAGAGGGCGCCGTGTCCAGCCGCTGGGAGGGCGGAGAAGGCGCGGGCAGGAGGGTGTATAACCTGACGGAGCAGGGTGGGGAGGTGCTGGCTTCTTGGGTCGCAGCCTTCCGCGATGAACATCAGCGTCTGGGTCGGTTCCTGTCCCGCTACGAAGCGAACAGTGGAAGAACGGCAAACGGCTAGGCTGCGAATCCGCTAGTCAGTCAGGGCTCCCTCGCGAGCCCCCCCGAGTGCCAACCCCGGCCCGGGCGCGGTGGCGGCGCACCTTCACGAGGTTGCCGCAGGTGCCGCTCTCACACCAGCGCCTGGTGCGGTTTTTGCTCTCATCATAGAAAAACCAGCCGCAGTCAGGGTTGTCGCAGATTCTGAGGCGCGATGGATCATGGTGAGCCAGGGTGTCGGCGAAGGACAGTACAATGGCGGCGAGGACGCCGTCCCAGCCGCCGCGGACCGGGACCTGCCGCAGGCTGTACCCGTCCTGAGTGCGTTCGATTCGATTCACCAGCGGTGACGCTCCCATCACCTCGTTGAGCCGGTCGAGGGCCTGCGGGTCCAGTCGACGCCCGGCTACCAGCTCTTCGACCATGCCGCGAAGCAGGGTGCGCAGAGAGCGGAGGCCTGCCACCTCAGCCGCGCCCGGCTCGCCCACGCCCTCGAAGCCCCAGGTCCGGAGGAAGTCGGCCAGCCAGTCATGTCTGTCCAGCCGGTCTTCGTGGCGTCCGCTGCCGCGGTAGTCGTGCCAGTCGCTGTTGAGGAGATCAACAAATGCCAGTTCCATGGTCCTGCCCCCACAATGGGCCTTGACCCGTACCCTGAGCCCAGGGTACAGTCGGGTTAGGTTGTAACCATTTTACCACGTATTGGTGGTTACGTCCGAGAACGGCGGGCGTCATGCGTCCGGTGCGAGGTGGAAGGCATGGCGAAACGACGCGCGGAGGACAATGGCCGGTACCAGTTTGAGCCGGCCACAACGGCGCGGTGGGACGATCTGGTCGCCCTGTTCGGCGAGCGCGGCGCCTGCAACGGCTGCTGGTGTATGTGGTGGAGGCTCAAGGGGCGGGACTTTGAGGCCGGAGTGGGTGCCGGCAACCGCCAGGCGCTGCGCGACCTCATGGACCAGGGCGTCGTGCCCGGCATCCTGGCGTATGAGGGAGACAGGCCCGTGGGCTGGTGCTCCGTGGGGCCGCGGCAGGACTTCCCGCGGCTGAACCGCTCGCAGCGGCTGCGACCCATCGACGACCGGCCGGTGTGGTCCATCGTCTGCTACTTTGTGGACGGCAATGCACGGGGCCGGGGTCTGATGCAGGCACTGACCGAAGCGGCCGTGGACTATGCCCGCTCCAACGGCGCTCGCATCGTGGAGGCCTACCCCACCGAACCGGAGGCAGAGCGCAGCAACGGCAACCTCTACATGGGTGTGGCCCACATCCTGATGCAAGCTGGTTTTGCGGAGGTTGCCCACCGCGGCGGCCCGCACCGGATCCTGCGGCGGTACCTGTAGTCACCGGCGGTACCTGTAGTCACCCAGGTCCAACCATTCTGGCGCAGGAGGAATCCCCATGCTGCAGAGACTTCTGGAGACCGCGTAGTCGCGGGAACGGCCGACGAGCTCGAAGCCGTTCTTGATGAGGACAATCTGGGAACCAATGTTGTCCGGCGTGGTGTTGGCCTCCACGGCGTGGAGGCCGTACTTGCCGAAGGCGTCGTCCAGGATTAGCTTCAGCGCCTGGGTGGCGTAGCCCTTGCCGTTGTGCCGCTTGGCGATGCGGTAGCCAACCTCAGCCCTCTGGATATTGCCGTACTCGGTGCCATAAAGGTTAAGCGTCAGCTTCGGTCAAGAGATGGACGGTCACGTCGGCCATGGTGTGTCCTCCTGCGGGCGCGGTAATCTCAGGGCAGAGTAGGCTTCGCCAGTGGGTAAACGAAATCCTGGAAAAAGACGGGCTGCCCCCGAAGGGCAGCCCGCTCTGGTTAAGCGCCTGCTTGGTTTGGGACGTGTGGCTGTGCTGCGTTGATCAGGACTTGCGTTTGATCGGAATGTAAATGTCCAGTTCGGAAGCGGGGTCGTCGACCCCGGTGAAGCGATCATCGTAGTACTCGAAGTCGAACGTGGCCGCGGGTTCATACCCGGAGTTCGGCAGCCATGTGCCGTAGGCCTGGGCGTAGGTGTCGTGAAGCGTGGCAATGGGGCCGCGGTGAGTGAAGACGGCATAGGTGTGGGCGGGAACCGTCTTGGCCACCATCTCCATGGGGATCTCGCCGATCCGGGAGATGGGCGCGGCGCAGATGTACCAGAAGTTAGGGTTGGTCTTCTCGTCCATGAAGCAAAAGCCGTACGCCCCTTCGGACAGCCGGTGCGGAACCTTTTCGAAGCGGCGGTTGAACTCGGTCCAGAGCTGGGTGATCTCACCGTTGCGGTTCTCCCCAAAGTAGACCATGCCCATGATGGCAAACGCGTCTTTCTCCACAATGCGGGGCTCCATGACCTTACCTCCCTGCGCAAAGGATTGCGGCGGCCTGCCGGTCAGATTGGCGGCGGGGCCCCACCGTCGGTACTGACCGGGGGTCACGCCGAACTGACGGCGGAACGCCCGGGTGAACGCTTCCTGCGACTCATACTGGTACTCCAGGGCCACGTCCAGGGTGCGCCGGCCCGACTCCGCCAGCACCCTGGCCGACTCGGAGAGCCGGCGCCGCCGGACGTAGGCGGCAAACGTCTCCCCCGTGACCGCCAGGAAGAGCCGGTGGAAGTGAAAGGGTGAGTACCCGGCGAGCCGGGCCGCCTCCTGCAGGCTGAGCGGCCCGGTCAGATGACCTTCAATGTAGGCCACCGCCCGATCGATCGGTTCGAAGTCTTGCACCCTGTGCTCACCACCGCGACCCCAGTATAGCGAGGCGGGGAAAATCGATTTTGACCATCCTTGCGCTCCTGCCTTTCTATGGCGAAGGGACGAACCCCTTTGCCCCGCCTTCCTGGGGTGCATGGACCCGCCGTATCCGCTTGTCTGATGTTCGCAGTAGTGATAAAGTATTGACAGAAACAGGAAGGAAGTAGGCGGGGCGATGAACTGGTTGGACGCGTCAGGGCGCTTGCGGTTGCGGTTGAAGGATCCGGGCAGCGCCATCACCCACTTGATTGGAGCGGTCCTCTCGGTTATGGGGCTGGTCGCTCTGGTTACGCTGGCGGCACGACGGGGCACCCCGTGGCACGTGGTATCCTTCTCTATTTTTGGGGCCAGTCTAGTGCTGCTCTACACGGCCAGCACGCTCTACCACTCCCTGCGGGTACCGCCGCGGGCCGCTGTGGCGCTTCGCAAGCTAGACCACTCGATGATCTTCGTGCTCATCGCCGGCACCTACACGCCTTTCACCCTGCTGCCGCTGCGGGGACCGTGGGGCTGGTCGCTGCTGGGCGTGGCCTGGGGGGTGGCTGTGCTGGGCATTGTAGTGAAGCTGTTCTGGCTGGACGCCCCGCGCTGGCTCTACACCACCGTGTATGTCCTCATGGGCTGGATGGTGGTCGTCGCCCTGGGACCGCTGGTACGAGCGGCTCCTCTTCCTGCCACCATCTGGCTTGGCGTCGGCGGCCTCTTCTACACCTTGGGTGCCGCCCTGTACGCCACCCGCTGGCCCAATCCCTGGCCCGGCAAGTTCGGCTTCCACGAGATCTGGCACCTGTTCGTCCTGGCGGGCAGCGCGGCACACTTCGCTGCTGTACTACAACTCGTTCCTTTCAGCCCGTCCGCATAACGGCATCACATCCGGCGGCCCCCGGGGCGTCTGCTCCGGGGTCTTTCTACTGTATTTACTGGAGGAAATGTAGAGGGCCTCGTCGAACCGTGGTCCGTCTGGCAGCATGCAGTTTGGCAGTCTGGGACAGGAGGCTACAGTTGCGCAAGGTACTTGTTCTCCCCATCGTTCTGAGCGTCCTGGTTGGCATCGCGATGGCCGGCAGCGGCTGCGCTCGGGCAGGGGCTGCGCCGGCCACCCGGCAGCAACCCGCAGCCGCCGCGCAGTTGGGCGATTGGTCGGCCGACGTGGTCGTAGAGGGCGGTAAGGCTACGGTGTCAACGGTCACGCCGGGCGTCACCATCAGTTGGGAGTACCACCTTCACCTGAGTCTGGACGGAGGGCCGGTCATCATGGCCTCCTACCCCACGTACACGTTCGAAAACGTGGGGCCCGGCAAGCACACCGTAGAGGTGCTCATCGCCGGGCCCGATCACGCTGCCCTGCAGGGTGGCGAGAAGGTTCTCACCTTTGAGGTTCGCTAGATCCCGTTTAAGCCGCCAGAAGGAACGGCAGCGCCGCACGCAGGTAGGCCTCCGGCGCCTCGTTGTGGATCCAATGGTTCGTCTCGAACGGCACCACGCCGCGGCAATTGGGAAACGCCCCGGCCATCCGGTCTACGGACTCGGCGGTGTGAATCCAGCTCCTGGTGCCCCAGAAGAGCAGCACCGGCTGGGTAACGCGCGGCGCCAGGTCCCAACAGGGCACGGCGGCCGTCTCGCGGGCGATGCGGATCAGCGCCTCATGATCGTACGCCCACGACCAGGCTCCGCCCGGCTGCTGCTCCAGGCTGGCGCCCGCCCACAGGGGATTGGCACCGCCGGCGCGCAGCCACTCCAGGCCCTCTTCGCGGGAGCTGAATGATGCCGGCGTGGAGCGAGCCCGCTTCTCGTACGTGGCCGGCGCGTCCGGGTCGCCGTCCAGCCCTACATCCTCGACAATCAGGCACTCGACCCTGTCAGCGAAGTGCGCGGCCAGGCCTATGGCGATCCATCCGCCCAGGGAGTGGCCGATGACCCGGGCCTTGTCAGCGCCCATCGCATTCAGCACAGCCACAGCGTCGGAGGCCAGGGCCCGGCGGTCATAGGGGGCGTCCGCCGGCCGTCCGCTCCAGCCGTGGCCCCGGACGTCCATGGCCACGACATGGAAGTGCTGAGCCAGGGCCGGTGCGACGCTCTCCCACAGCCGGGCGCGCCCGCGCATTCCGTGGATCAGCAGCAGGCAGGGCCCGGACCCGCCCCAATCAAGGTAGTGAACCGGGACGCCGCGATTGTCGGCATACTGGCTGCGGGGCTCCAGCGGACCGTGCCCCAGCTTGTTTCCGGTCGGAGCCTCCACAAGTTCGAAAAGCTCCACCATGAGCGCCGTGTCCGCGGTCAGGGGAGCATCACCCATGGTCTGTCGCCAGACCGCGGCGTGATCCGCCTGGAATCGCGCCACGTCCTGGCCGTAGCCCTCGCCGGCGATCAGTCGCCTGTCGGGGTTGCCGAAGGTCGTCTCAAAGACGTCCGTCACCCGGATGTTGCACCGTGGGTTGCCGTCCTTGTCCACCACGGTGACCCGCTGTCCACGGGTGGCCAGCAGCGCCTCCAACTCCCCCGGAGCGTACTCTGCCTTGAAGCTGCAAGTGGCGGTCTTGGAGCCGGCCAGAATCTGCTGGATCAGCCGCTCACCAAGCCCCTCATCGCCCTCCCAACCAAAGTAGCTTTTCGCGTCATAGACGTGCACGACGGGCCTCCCTGTTATGACTTTGCGTGACATGGTTCAGAAAAAGCGTTCAAGACTCCGCCTAAGGAGGAATCACCGTGCCTGATTCAGCACCCGCCGGCTTTCGGGTTGGACACATCCACCTGAAGGTTTCCGACCTGGACCGATCCGTGCGATTCTACGCCGAGGCCCTTGGCCTGGAATTGATCCAGCGGTTCGGCCATAGCGCCGCGTTCCTCAGCGCCGGTGGGTATCATCACCACGTGGGGCTCAACACCTGGGAGAGCAAGGGTGGAAGCCCTCCTCCCCCCGGCACCACGGGCCTGTACCACGTGGCCTTCCTTTACCCCACCCGTGCCGATCTGGCCCGGGCCCTGAAGCGGCTGGCGAAGCACGGCGTCGCTCTGGACGGCGTGGCCGATCACGGCGTGAGCGAGGCCCTCTACCTGCACGACCCCGACGGCAACGGCATCGAGCTGTACTGGGACCGCGACCCCGCCGACTGGCCGCGCACGCCGGACGGCAGCGTCGCGATGGTTACGGAGCCGCTGGATCTGGAGGGGCTGCTGGCCGAGGCCTAAGCCCCGCATCCCGAGTCAATCATCCCCGGGGGCTGGGACACGCCGCCAGCCACCGCTCCGTCTCGCATGGTGACCGAAGGCGGATGAGCGCGAGGTGGGCGTATTCGGGCCGCGCGAGCATCTCCGGGTACTCGCAGCGACGGCGCCAGTAGGTCTTGAACAGCCAGAGGAAGAGTGAGTTCGGAGTCAGAAACTGCGTGGCGAACCGCTCTCGATTGCCGTTCCACAACTCCTCGTGGAGAAATACCCTGCGCAGCGTCCGCCGCAACAGGCGCCAGAGTATGACCGGCAAGGGGTAGTCGAGCCATACGACGGTATCGGCCGCAGGCCAGGCGATGTCGCGCACAACGCTGTAGTTGCCGTCCATGACCCACCGCTCGTGGGTGACGGCCTTCTGGACGCGTTCGCGGAAGACCTCCGTGGGGGCTTCCGTCCAGTTCGGCTCCCAGTGCAGGGCGTCCATCTCGATGTGCGTGCAGCCGAGCCTCTGCGCCAGCCGGCTGGCCAGCGTGGTCTTGCCGGAACCGGTGGTGCCAATCACAACGATGCGCTGACCAATGTCTGGATAGACGGGCAAGGTCGACCTCCACTTAGGCCGTGCGGCCCGCGGCCCCGCCAAGTTCGGCGTGGCGGAAGCAGTTCACCGTGTGGTCGTTGACCATGCCGACCGCCTGCATGAAGGCGTAGCAGATGGTGGAGCCGACGAAGCGGAATCCCCTCTTCTGGAGGTCCTTGCTCAGCCTGTCCGACTCCGGCGTGCGCGCCGGTACCTCCGCCAGCGACGACCACTGGTTCTGAATCGGCCGACCGCCCACGAAGGACCAGAGGTAGGCGTCAAAGCTGCCGAACTCCCGCTGCACCTGCAGGAAGGCCCTGGCGTTGGTGACGGCGGACTGCACCTTCAGTCGGTTGCGGATGATGCCCGGGTCGGCCAGAAGTTCCTCCACCCGTCGTTCGTCGAACTGGGCGACGGCCCTGGGTTCGAAGCCGGCGAAGGCCCGCCGGTATCCCTCGCGCCTCTCCAGGATGGTGCGCCAGCTCAGGCCCGCCTGGGCGCCCTCCAGGATGAGGAACTCGAACATCGTGCGGTCATCGTGGACGGGCCTGCCCCATTCCTCATCGTGGTAGCGCAGCATTGACTCAGTGCCCAAGCCCCAACCGCAGCGATCCACTCTTATCCCTCCCCGCCCGGCGAAAGTGATCGCCGGGCCCATCAGTCCACTAGTCCGATCGGAGCAAATGTATCAGGTCCCGATGCCACGCTTCAGCAAGCCCTTCGGCAGCCAGCAGCCGCCGGAGGGCTTCTTGATTGCGGTGATCGCGGTGGCGAATGCGGTTGGCCCAGGCCACGGTTGGAGCACCAGCCGGCCGCCGCACCAATGTCACGCCGTCACTGGGGGTGATGTTGCGTTCCTCTAGCACACGCAGATAGAAGCCGGTGCGCAGACTGTCCACACCAACTGCAGCATGTCGGACCGGCCGCTGCGGACGTTGACCTTGTAGCACGGGACTCGCGGCTGAGACACCTGAACGAGCGCCTCACCCATCCTGTAGACGTCACCGATGCACGCGCCTTCCTCGGAGAGTCCTTGTATCGTCAGGTTTCCCAGGCATAAACCAGAGCCGCCTTGTCCGGGCCGCCGTGACGCTTGAGGTCGGCCTGCTGGTCGCCTTCAAAGCCCAGGAGACTGAGCCACTGCGGTGGACCGTCCTTCTCCATTACTACTCCGGACTGCGTGTGGCGGAGGTCGCACAGGTGCAGTCTCCGATTCCTTTTTGCATTACTGGGCATGACGCATTCATCGTAATCCGTCCCTTACGGAACAGGCGCTTGCACATTGTCTAGAACAGCCGGTAGCAGACGCGAACCCTTTTCAGTACAGTGTTCGGCACATAAGCACACATGTGGCGCTCCCCGAACGTCGGGCGGACCCTGCCTGCGGCCCCGTCAGGCCAGGATCTCCCCGATGTCGCCGTCCTTCAGGCCGGCGGCGTTGGCCTCATCGGTGTCCACGTGCATCTCCAGGGCGAAGCTGGGGTGGACCCGGCAGATCACGTCGTCAAAGGTGAGGGGACGGGTGCCGCTGGTCTTGACCCGCACCACCTGGCCGTCCCTGACGCCGTACCGCTCCGCGTCCGCGGGCGTCAGGTGAATGTGCCGGGCGGCGACGATGACGCCCTGCGCCAGCTCCACATGGCCCTTGGGTCCCTCCAGGATGATGCCGGGCGTCCCCTCAGTCTTGCCGCTGAGGCGAACGACACCCTGCACCCCCAGCGTCCGGGCGTCGGTCATGGAGATCTCCACCTGAGACGCGCCACGGGCCGGACCCAGAATGCGCACCCTGGGGAAGGTCCCCTTGGGTCCGATCACCGCGACCTGCTCGTTGGCCGCGAACTGACCGGGCTGCATCAGGTCCTTCAACTTCGTCAACTCATAACCGGGGCCGAACAGGGCCTCGACGTGCTCTCTGCTGAGATGGACGTGGCGGGCGCTGACGTTGATGATGGTGGTCTTCTTCTCAGACATGGCGGACGGATGCCTCCCAACGTGCTGCGATGTACTACGACTGTTTATTGTAGCGCATCCACCCTGTTTTCTGCAGTCCAAAATCTGCCGACCTGGGCGGGCAGAGGCTCTACGCCTGCTCCGCCCACAGTCCGACGAGCCGGACGCCCATCTCCACCGCCTTCTCCATCCACTGGGCGGAGGCCCATTCCGTGCGGCTGTGGTAGTTCATGCCGCCGGTGAATAGGTTGGGCGTCGGCAGACCCATGAACGACAGGCGGGCGCCGTCGGTGCCGCCGCGGATGGGATGGTGAATGGGTTCGACCCCGACATCCCGGGTGGCCTGAATGGCCAGTTCCATAATCCGCGGGTCTTTGCTGACGACTTCCTTCATGTTCCTGTATCCGCCGGTGACGGTCGATAACGTCTTGCAGCCGGGATACCGCTTCTCCAGGCCGGCCAGCAAGCTGTCCACGATGGCCTGCTTGGCCTCCATGCCCTCCTCCGTGAAGTCGCGCAGGAGAACCTTGATGGTCACGGACTCCACGTTGCCCTCGATGGAGTCGGGATGGATGAACCCCTCGTAACCCGAGGTGGTCTCCGGCCGCATGGTGGCTGGAATGGCCTCCGCAAACTCGGCCGCCAGGTGGACGGCGTTGATCATGGCGCCGCGCGCGCTCCCGGTGTGAGCGCTCCGCCCGGTGATGGTGATCTTGAGGTTCCTGGCGTTGAAGTTCTCGCTTTCCACCTCGCCCAGGGCGCTGCCGTCAAAGGTGTAGGCAGCCACGGCCTTGAACGATGGCACGTCGAAGTGGCCGACACCCTGGCCGGTCTCCTCGTCCGGGGTGAAGCCGATGCGCAGGTCCCCATGGGGGAGGCTGGGGTCCTTCAGCAGGCGGCAAACGACCTCCATGACCTCGGAAACGCCGGCCTTGTCGTCAGCGCCCAGCAGGGTGGAGCCATCCGAGGTGATGATGTCGTGGCCGATACATTCGCGCAGGGCCGGGTGTTTGTCCGGGCTGATGACCGGGCCCGCCGGCAGGCGAATTTCCCCGCCGCTGTAGTTCCGGTGCACCTGCGGATTGACGCCGCGCCCCGGGGTGCCCGGGAACGTGTCAAAGTGCGCCAGGAGCCCGATGGCCGGCGCCCCGGGCTTATTGCCCGGCAGAGTCGCCGTAACGATAGCATGCTCGTCAACCTTGACGTCTCTCAGCCCCAGGGTCTTGAGCTCCTCCTCCAGGAGATGGGCCATGCCCCACTGTTCAGGGGTGCTGGGGACGGCCTCGTTCTTTTCGTCGGACGGAGAATCCACCTGGGTGTAGCGGAGCAGCTTGGCAACGACGCCTTCGGTCAGGAGGGTGTCCTTGTCGGGTGCGTTCATGTGTACTGGGTACCTCCCTGGACTGTGTAGCGGGGTACGTATTCTACCTGTACCTTCTTCCCGATCATGGCCCCCGCTTCCTTCCGGGCGACACAGTTGTGTGGCCCCGCCACAGAACGGACGGGGCCATACCGAAGGTGCTGCGCCTGGTCGGACCGAATACAAGGACCAGCGGTACGCCCCGCAATGGTCGCCACAGCCTGAGCGGTATGGCGGCGTGACCCCGCAGATCGTCGTCAAGCCCCGGAACGCGATCGGGTGGCGGGCATTCCCCGACGGGGGCGTCCCGCTGGTACTGGAGTACAAGGTTGTCTTTCACCAGGTCGACCGGACGGGGAAGGTCGACCGCGTGGTAGGTGAGGCAGACGTCAAGCCGGTCCGCCGGACGGATCGGGGAAACCTGGAGGAACTCTCCGTGGAGTGGACCGCCGCAGACGAGCTCTCATACAAGATCGTCAACGGCTACAGCATAGGCGGCGGCCCTGTGGCCGAGACATCCGGTCGGCTGAAGCTACAGCCGCTCCCCTAACCCTCCGCCTGTTCGTGTTCGGCAGGCCGCTTCACGAGCCAGTAGATGCCTGCGAGCGGTACCCGAGCTTGCGGTTGACGGCAGGCACGGCGCTGCTGCCTGAGTGGTTCAGGGTGGTCAGGTCTCTTTGCTCCTTAGCCCTTCATGCCGGTGAGCGTGATTCCCTGGACGAACCAGCGCTGGAAGATCAGGAAGACGATGACCACCGGCACCGTCAGGAACATGGAGCCCGCCAGCACCTGATTCCAGAACGAGTAGTACACGGCCTTGAAGGACTGCAAGCCTACGGTGAGGGTGAACATCTCCGGCGCCCGGGCGATGAGGAAGGGCCACATGAACCCGTTCCACTGGCCCAGGAACTGGAAGATGAGCTGTGCGGCCAGGGCCGGCCGGGCCAGGGGCAGGATGACCCGCCAGAAGATGCCGAAGCGGCTGAGCCCGTCCAGGCGAGCGGCTTCCTCCAAATCCGCTGGGATGGAGAGGAAGAACTGACGCATCAGGAAGACGCCGAAGGCGTTGGCCATGAAGGGCACCGTAAGGCCCTGATAGCTGTTGAGCCAGCCCAGCTTGTTCAGCAGCACGTACTGGGGCACGATGATGACCACGCTGGGCACCATCATGGTGGCCAGGATCAGCCAGAAGAAGAAGTTGCGGCCGGGGAACCGGATGCGGGCCAGGGCGTAGCCGGCCAGGGAGTTGAACGCCAGCAGGCCCAGCGTGGTGACGCCCGCCACCAGGAAGCTGTTCATGACCCAGCGGAGGAACAGCGGCTGGTTCAGGTACAGCCGGTAGTTATCCAACGTGGGATGGGGCGGCAGAAACCCGTTGCTCGTGAGGAGGTCCACTTCCTCCGTGCGCGCAAAGGAGATGGAGACGGACCACAGGAACGGCCCCACGCTGACCACGGCGTAGACGACAAGGATCAGGTAGATCACCAGGCTGCCCAGGCGGGTCTTGCCCTGTTCTCTCATGGCAGCCTCCTAGTACTGGACTTCGCGGCCGAAGAAGCGCCGCTGGATCAAGGTCAGAACCAGGATGATCAGGAACAGGATGACCGCCAGGGCCGAGCCGTAGCCCACCCGGAAGTACCCGCCAAAGACGTTCTTGTAGATGTAGAGCACCATGGTCATGGTGGAGTTGGCCGGTCCGCCCTCGCCGCCGGTCATCAGGTACATCTGGTCGAACACCTGCAGTGTGCCGATAGTGCTCATGGTGGCGATGAAGAACGTGGTCGGGGCCAGCAGCGGGAACGTGATATAACGGAACTGCTGCCAGGGGGTGGCGCCGTCGATGGCGGCGGCCTCGTAGAGGTGCTCGGGGATGTCCTGAAGCCCCGCCAGGTTGATGACAAAGTACTGGCCCACAGTGGACCAGACCGCCGTAGCCATGATGGAGGGCAGGGCCGTGCGCGGGTCCTGCATCCAGTTGCGGGCCGCCACGCCGAACGGCTGCAGCAGGTAGTTCAGGATCCCGTTGCTGGAGTAGATAAACAGGAAGATGAAGGACACCACCACCACCGAGGTGACCGTGGGCAGGAAGAAGATTGTGCGGAAAGCGGTCTTGCCCGTACGAATGCGGCTGTTGACCAGTACGGCCAGCCCCAGCGCGATGATCATCTGGGTGGGCACCACGCCGGCTGCGTAGATCAGGATATTCTTCAGCGACCGCCAGACGATGGGGTCCCGGGTGAGGGCCTCCATGTAGTTGGCCAGCCCGATGAACCGCGCGTTCTGCGGCGCCAGGATGTCGTAGTCAAACAGGCTCAGGTAGAACTGGTAGAGCAGGGGACCAATCAAGAAGACGCCCAGGATGGCCAGGGCGGGCAGCATGAACAGGTAACCGGCAACGTCGTCCTCTCGCAGCCGGAGTCGCCCAGTTGAACGCACGGCCACTCCCTCCCAGGATCTCCGTTGCGTTGCAGCGGAGGCTCGCATTGCTGACGCGGAGCGTCCCAATCGGACCGGGAACGTGCGGGAGGCGGCTGGGCCGCCTCCCGCGTTGTCGCTGGTTCCGGTCTACTGCTTGGTGTCCTGGAACTTCTGCTGCACCCGATCCAGCTCCGCCTTGGGATTCGCGCCATTCAGGACCACGTTCTCCATGGCCTTGTTCAGCTCATCGGCCCAGGGCTGGGAGTTGGGGGTGTAGACGAAGGGCTGCGCGTAGGCGGCTCCCGCCAGCAGTACCTGCCGTTCCGGTTTGGCCGCCAGGAATTCAGGCGTGGCCACGCTCTTCCGGGAAGGAAGCTCCAGTCCCAGCTCGGCGACCTTCTTCTGGGACTCCGGCGAGGTCAGGAAGTTGACCAGCTTGAAGGCCTCTTCAGGATGCTTGCTGCGCGCCGAGATGGAGTAGGACACGGTGAACACAAAGTTGGACCTGGCCTTGGGGCCGGCGGGCAGCTCCGCCACGCCCCAGCTAAAGGCCACCTTCTTCTCGTTCAGGAAGGGCAGCATCCAGTGGCCCTCCAGGGCCATGGCCGCCGTGCCTTTGGCAAAGGCATCGCCGGCCCATTCAGCGCCCAGGTCCTTGGGGGTGGCGGCCACCTTGTCCTTGGTGATCAGGCCGGTGTAATAATCGAGGGCGGTGACGGCTTCCGGCGAGTTGATGGTGATGTTGGTCTTGTCCGCAGAGATGGGCGTACCGCCCGCCATCCAGACAAAGGGCATGAAGCGGGCATGGTCATAGGACAGAACAAGGCCCTTAACGCTGCCGCTGGTGAGCTTCTTGGCGTCGGCGCGGAGTTCCTCCCAGGTCTTGGGGGGCTCTGCAATGTTGGCCTTGGCGAATAGATCTTTGTTGTAGAAAAGGCCCAGCGGAGAGTAGCCCTTGGGCAGACCGTAGGTCTTGCCGCCGAACTGGAAGGCGCGCAGCAAAGACGGTTCAAAGTCAGCCACGTTGACGTTGGCCTTGGCAATGTAGTCGTCCAGGGGCAGCAGCAGGTTCTTGCTCATCCAGTCGACGCCCCAGAAGCTGTCCACGTAGAAGACGTCGGGTTCGCTGTTGGCGGCAAAGTCGGCCTGGATCTTCTCCTTGAATCTATCCGGGACCGGCTCGTACTTGACGTCGATGTTGGGATTCTGCGCCTTGAAGTCGGCAAGCAGGCTGTTGAGGATGTCCGCCTCGGCGCCCGAACCGGAGGTCCAGCCCGACAGACGCAGGGTGACCTTCTGCTCGGCGCCGCCCTGAGCCGGAGGTGTGGACTCACCGGACGGTTTGCCGCAACCGGTCAGAACCACGGCGGCGATCAGAACCAGGACTGTCAGCACGGACACGAACCGCTTCATGCTTTCGTCTCCCCTTTGTGGAAATGTGGGTTCCGGGCCCTATCCGTGGTTTGCGCAGCCCCTACTCCTCACCACCTCTCGCGTGAAGGGCCTGCCAGAGCATGAGGGGCGCGCCCGCCGCCCAGGCCTGCGGACTGCAGGCCTGGGGATACGGCTTGGGGCAAGCTGTCCCGTCCCGGGGTTCCCCGCTGAAGAGTTCCGGCAGACGGCCCATGGGGAACTGGGCGGATGCCTCAATCAACGCCGTGGCCAGGCGGCGGGCCTTTTCCGTGTGGCCGTTTCGGGCCAGGCCCAAAACGGCTATGGCCGTGTCGTGGGGCCACACCGATCCGTTGTGGTAGGACACGGGGTCGTACCGCTTCTCCTGCGACGACAACGTCCGCAGGCCCCAGCCGCTGAAGAGGTCGGGGGCCAGAAGCCTGTCGGCCACGGCTGCGGCGTGGTCATCCGTCAGGATGCCGGTCCAGAGACAGTGACCCGCGTTGGAGGCGACCGTGGCGATGCGCCGCTTCTCACGGTCCAGGCCCAGGGCGACGAAGCCCTCATCCTCCAGCCAGAAGTCGCGGTTGAAGCGGCGCTTAAGGGCGTCGGCGCGGTTGGCAAGAGCCTGGCTTCGTGTGGCCGCGTCCGCCGCGGTGTCGGCTGCATCGCTGGCGCCAGCGTCGCCAGTGCTACCGGCCTGCGTGCTGTCCTGGGCCAGTTGGCGGTAGATGCGGCTCATGCCCAGAAGCGCAGCGTAATAGTAGCCCTGGACCTCGCAGAGGGCGATGGGCGACATGGCCAGCTCACCGCTCTGGTGGGAGACGGAGTCGCCGGAGTCTTTCCACCCCTGGTTGGCCAGGCCGCCGGCGGTCTGGCGGTGGTACTCCAGGTAGCCGTCCCCATCCAGGTCCCCGTAGCGTTTACACCAGTCCAGGGCCCGCTCAGCGGCCGGCAGCAGTTCGCGGTAGAGGCCGACATCGCGCGTCGCCTCAAAGGTCTCAGCCAGCAGCATCAAGAACAGCGGCGTGCTGTCCACGGAGCCATAGTAGCGGCCAAAGGGCACCTGACCTAGGGCAGCCATCTCCCCCTGCCGCATCTCATGTAGGATCTTGCCCGGCGCTTCATCGCGGACAGGGTCAAGGCGCGTGCCCTGAAGGGCCGCTAGGGTCCGCAGCGTTCCCTTGGCCACATCCGCATTAAAGGGAAGTAGCTGCAGGGCGGCGATGATAGAGTCGCGGCCGAAGGGCACGGCAAACCAGGGTACCCCCGCTGTCACGAAGGGCCCGTGGCCCAGGTCCGTGAGCAGCACCCGCAGATCCTGCAGGCCCTGGTCCACGGCCTGGCGCCACAGCAGGTCCTTGGGCGGCGGCTGGCGAGTGGCTTCCTTCCAGGCGGAGAACTCCGCAGCCAGATGTTCCTTGGCCTCATCGAGGTCGCACGGCTGGTCGATGTCGCGCGAAAGATTTCCCGCAATGCTCGACCAGACGCTGAAGCTGACGTCCAGGCACGCAGTGGCACCCGGCTCCAGGGTCACCGTCAGGACAACAAGGGCCTGGGCCATCTCGGTGGACGCACTCACCTCGGGGTTGCCCAGCCACGTCGGGCCCGGGGTCCCCAGGCGCACCTCCATGCGGGTTCGCCGCTCCACGCCATCAAGGCCGGAGTAGCTGAACTCGACGGTCCGGGTGCGTGCATCCTGCTGTCTGTCCTGTTGTCCGTCCCGACGCGGCCGGTGCACCTGCCCTCGCCGCGCCGGACGCGCGCCTCGCACCTGAAAGATGTCCGCAAAGTCCGCAGCCGCGCTGATCTCCAGCGTGGTAGTCAGGGGCCCAGGCCCTGTGTTGGTGAGACGAAGGCGCTCCTGCAGGTCCCTCTCCACCAACCGCTCGCGTTCCACGTGCAGAGTGCGCGACACCTCCGCGCCCGTCGTGGAGTCCGGCCCATTGGTCTGTTCCATCTCCAGAAGCCAGACGGTCCGGTGGCCCGCTGACACACTTCTCAGCGGGCGTCCACCTGCCGTGATGCGATAGGCCGCCAGGTGGCGGGTATCCCGGTGGTAAAGGCCGTGTCCTTCGCCGCGATCACCGTTGAGGTCACCGTCCTCGGCGCAGAAGAGAAACAGGTCGTTGTGCTTCAGCGTCAGCCCGTCCATGTGCAGCGGGTCCCTCCTGCCGTTTCCGACTGTAGGCGAGCCGTTGCGGCACGGTTGTGTAAAGGCTTACATTTTTCGCCTAGCCCGTTCCTCATGTGAGCCGCCAGCCGGAGGACGGGGATCTTTCCCTGCCGGAGGGCGTCACAATCGGTGTGGCTGCCAGGACAGAGGCCTGGCTGAAATGGCTTACGTATTTCCTCTATTCTCCACGGCGAAAGGAGTTCCTGCGTCGGGTTCGGGGGGCCAGCGCAGAGCCCTGCTCAACTCCACCAGCTTGTTGATCGTCTGCCAGTTGCGGACCGTTGATGGGACACCGAGCTTCGGTTCAAAGAGGGCGTTCAGTCGGCCGCCCGAATCCTAACGCGCTTCTCCAGCGTGTAGCTGCCGCTCTGCACGATGATACGGTCCTGCTCCTCCGTCCCCATGTCCTTCCCCCAACGCGCTTGGACGGCCGCATGAGCGGCCCCCACCTGTTCCATCACGCCTCTATGACGTATAACCGGCTGGCTGGGCTAAGGTTGATCTCTCTTGGCAAGAAACGAAGTTCACACCCGACGGGCGTGAACTTCTTCGTCGTGCTGGATGTTTTCCCATCCCGAAACCGTAAAGCCCGTACCCTCCGCTTCACGGTCCGGAGGACCGAATGTACTCCTTCACATCGACATTGTACACCACGTCCTCCAGTTCCCCCGCGAACCAGGGCCCGGAGTCGTCCTGCCAGACCACGGCAAAGGAAGTCGGCAGGAGCAAGTCGCCAACCTTCTTCCAGTCCCGCACTTCATTTCGCCAGAGGGTTTTGGCCGGGCTCGTCGGCGCCTTCCACCGCATGGCCTCCATGCTCTCCAGCAGGCCCGTCCCAACGTCAAACGTGACCGTAAACTCGTCGCTCCCCTCGCCGTATGGAACGATCAATCGAGCATGGTTGTCGTCGATGGGCTCCCAGCGGACCCGCGGGTCGGTGAGGTATATCGACGGCAGGAACATGGACTCGCCCCACAGGCCCAGGTTGGCCGCCATGTCCGTCTTCGGATCATTCTCAATTACACCCACAGGCAGCTCCATGCGTGCGTGGCCGTCCAGATACCACTCGTTCACTTTCATGAGGGGGAAGCCGAAGACAGTCGTCTCGATGTAGTGGCGGTAGCCCTGTCCCGCCTCGTGGGTGAAGCGGAATCGGGCCGGAAAGCGCAGGCCATTCAGGCGGATGTAGCCGCGCCCGGTAAGCACGGCCGATTCGATAACGGGGATGCGGTCGCCCACGGTCGTCTTGAAGTATCGCTCAACCGGAGCCGGCAGGTCCGCCGGCAGAGGCACTGTGGCGGGAACCTTCGCATGCTCGGGATAGGCTGCAAAACTCTTGGGCCGCACCTGAAGGCCGACGTAACCCAGCAACACCAGAGCGACAACAACGCCGGCGGTGATGGCCAGACTGCGCAGAAGGATGTCCATGACTTTACGTCCTCGCATGACTAGCGCACCGTGGCTGAGCCACCCAGCCGCGCCGTCAGAATCAGGAGCGCCAGGATCGCCAAGTTGACGATGGCCCCGCGAAATGCCGGTGCCCAATCCAAGGCAATGACGGCCGAAGACAGGACCAAGGTGCCCAGCATGAGCGGGCGCCACCACGACTGGTGGGCGGCCATCCCAACGGCGGCCGCCAGGAACCCGAGGGCGGTGACCAGCCACAGAACGCTGAAGGCCCTCATGCCCCCGGCTCCCACGTTCCAGTGCCCTCCCGCCAGGACGGTCTTGTAGGGCAGCTCGTTGATGACCGCCAGGGGCCAATACGCTACAAACCCCATCAGATGAACGAGTCCGTGAAGGCCCACGATCCCGGTTGCCGCAGAGAGAAAGAGTCTCGACAATGGTGTCCGCTCCTTGCTCCGAGAGAATCTCCGCCTGGGTTCTGTACTCTGGTGCAAAGCGCGCTGGGCCGCCGGAGTCAGGGGTCCAGGCGGGTGAAGAAGCGGTGGATCCGATGGAACACGGCCTTGTCCAGGAACATGTAGGGGCAGGCGCCGTCCACCACGGCCATTCCCGCCTGGCGTGCAAGCTTCACGGCTTCGGGCGAGACGGCTCCCTGACCGGCCCCCCGGTGCAGCCAGACTCGCGTCACGCCGCCGGCCTGGCAGTCCTGAACCACAGATGCCGACTGCTCCGCCGGGACCATGACCAGCACGCCATCGACCGGCTCGGGCAGCACCCTCACCGATGCGTAGCTGAGCCCACCTTCTACCTCTACTGCGTCTCGGTTGACGGGATAGACCTTGTAGCCGCTCTGCTTGAGCTTTCGGAACACCCCGTTGGCGAACTCGTTGGGGTTACGCGATACGCCTACAACCGCCAGGCTTTTCTGCTTCAGGAAGTCTTCGATTACCGCGCACGAGGGCATCCCGGCGCCTCCCTTCGAGTAGTCTCCGGCCTTACGGTGATTCCCCAGCCGCTCCCGGCCTGCGGGAAAAAGAGGGGTACATACCCGGTGTTACTATCCTTCTGCGCAGGCCTCCGTCCACCCTTCTGGTATCATAGAGGTATCACACCGTAGGAGGCTGCCATGTTCACAGGAACCACGGTCTGCTTGCGCGCCTATAGGACCTCAGACCGCGAGGCGTTGGAGCGCGTGGAGAATGACGCGGAGACGCTTTATCTGGCAGAAGACGACCTGGCATTACCTCGGACGGAGCGTGACCTGGACGCGTTCTTGAGCCAGGCTTCATCGCGCGGGCCGAACTACCTCTTTGTCATCGAGCGGCTGGAGGACGGCGCCTTTCTCGGCACCGTGGCCGATACCACGATCTGATCCAGATGTCGCTGCTGCGCAGCGACTGGTTGGCGGCTCAAGAGAAGCATGCTGCAGGCGACTAGCGTGGGGCCGGCCAGCGGCACCCTGAACGCGGAGGCGGACAAGGGCGAGGGCGAGGGGACATCCCCTCGCCCTTGTCTCGCCCCGGCCACTGTCCCCGGCCGCTGCGCGCTAGGTCTTCGGTTGGAGTGCTTCAAGCAGCCTGCCGATCAGGTCTTTCTCCTGCTCGGACAGGTCGGAAGAAGCGAGCAGGCCGGCCAAACGGTCTCTGGCCGGCGACATGTCCCGCCCCTCATAGGAGGCGTAGTAGCGGACCAGCGAAATGACCCGGTCTGCCTTGTCGACAGGCAGTGTGGCGAGTGTCGCTGCAAAGCCTGCTGGATCCTCGCTGAGCAGCGTGCCGAGTACGATGGAGTACTTCTCCAAGTAGGCGCCGTCCAGCCCCGTGGTTGCCTTGAGGATGTTGGCCCGCTCCGTTGCGTCGTGGACCGGACGGTCATCCAGCCACTGCAGTAATTCCATGGTCCTTCCGCCGCTCTGCTTGCTGTAAGTGGACCAGTTCAAGGCCGGGAGCGCTGTAAGGACGATCCACGCCTCTGTTCTGGATGTGGACTCTCCTTTGAATGTCCTGAACACGTACCGCTCTGGGGTGGGCTGAGGAATGCCCTCTTCGCCGTCGCGGCTCACGGCCCCGTCCTGTGCGCGTGAGGGCGGGACTGCATCCGGGGACATCGAGTTGGCGATCCGGACGAGATCCTCTTCCGTCAGGTAGGGCCCGGCGATGGCCACATAGGCGCCGGACTCGTTCCACCAGAGGATCGACCCGCCGAACTCTGGCTGATTGACCAGGAAGTGGGCCGTGATGTTCTCCCTGATCGGGATGCTCTTCCCGGTCTTGCGCGAGTCAGCATCCAGCCCGCTGCCGGTGGGGCCATTAGCGACGGAGAGGCCCTGCTTCCCATCCGCCGACACGTACGGGAAGTGGATGATGGGCCAGGACTTCTGTGAGGGTGTCGCGGCATGGAGGCCCGCTGGCACGAGAGTAGGTACAAGGACGGGGAAGCTCACCTGCCGACGCAGCTGGCCGATTGTCTCAGGCACGCTGGCCGGCTCCGCCGCCGCCGCCGGCACCAGGACCGGCGCACTTTGCGGCGAAGGCCCGGACGCGGGCGTCACGGCCCTGTCGCAGGCGGTCAATCCAAGTGCAAGCACCAGTGCAAGTACGCTGCGCCTCACCCACGCTCAGCTCCTCTAGAGCCTGTGTACGTAACTGAATGGCCTATGCTTCCCGGTGACTCCAAAATCCAGTCGGAGGCATCCGCCCAATGGGGTCACCGGCGCCTTCCCCCACCCTGCGGCAGGGCGACGGGGACTTCGCCCTCTATGAAGCCTGCTTGAGAGTAGCGGCCCGCCTCTGTGCCGCCAGCTTCAAGACATTGTGGGTAAGGCAAACCAACTGCCATTCAGCTCGGACCTTCTCCAAGCCGCGCAGTGAGAACCGCCGAAAGCCCCGGGCTTCCTTGATTTGTCCGAACACCGGCTCCACTGTCTCTTGCCGGAGTTGGTACCGCGCTGTTCCCCGCTTGGTTCTCAGCTTGCGGCGCATCCGGTCTGCGGTGGATAACTGACGCGGTATACGCCCTCTCGGCGCGGGCTCTCGCCGCCAGCGACATGGTAGCTTGTCAGGTGGGATGAACGCTTCGATTCCCTTTTGCTCCAGTACGGCCACGTTGGCTTGGCTGTAGTAACCCGCATCCACCGAGGCCTCTTGGGCTGCCCTACCTGTGTTTTCCACCATCTGCTCCACCAGGCCCGGCAGTTGCGGTGCATCCGCGCCCTGGTTGGTGACCTCTGCCGCTACAATCACCTGCTTCTTTGCATCTACCGCCGCCTGGCCGTTGGATCTCCGCCTTCAACCGGGCCTCTTCTTCCTTCATCCGCCCATAGCTCATGGCTTTGTGCTTGGAGGCGTATGCCTTGATCTTCGTCCCATCAATGGCTACATGGCCCAGCGTCACCATCCCAGCCTGCTGGCGGAGCTGCAGCACCTTCACGAACAAGTCCTTGAAGGCACTGAGGTGCCGACGCCGGAACTCGCTGATGGCCTTGAAGTCCGGCGTGTTGCCAGCAGCCAGCACCCGGAACGCCACATCCTCATGCAGCCGCTTCTCAACTTGCGGGGCGACAGGTCCAGCGAGTCCACGATGTCACTTAGCGTGTAGATCAGATGGTCCTTGGGAAGCCAGTCCTGCAACGCCGGGGGCAGGAGTAGGATCTGATTGGGGCTATACGGCCGAAATGTCTTGTTCATACTGCACACTTCGGCATTCCAAGCCTTAAACCCTGGGCAATCCTGGCTCAATTACCAACACAGGCTCCTAGCAGACAGGCGTGCAAGAGAGGGACGTGCACTTCGCATGTCCCTCTCTTGTGCCCTTATGGCAGACCCGTGGCGGAAGCAGAAGCTGTGCCCCTCTACAAAAGCTTGAGCTGGTCCCGTGGCTCGCTCCTATCCCTCAACGCACTGAGTCTTGGGATTGCCTTCTGAGCCATGAAGTAGTACTCCGGAACCCGCTCAACGCCTATGGCTGTGAGCCCCATAGCCTCTGCCGCAGCGATTGTCGAGCCTGAACCCATGAATGGATCCAGGATCACCCCTTCACCCAGTGGGAGCGAAGCATAAACCACGCGGCGCATGAACGATTGAGGCTTAATGCTTGGGTGGTTGGCGATGCTGCGCTCCAGCTTTGGTGTACGCTCACTGACTATGACATCTTCAAACGGTCGTCCGTCAGCCTGCCGCCTGAGCCCACCGGTGCCATACTCTCGAAGGCACTCGCTGACTGTGAACCTCGGTGGAAGAGGCTTCCGGAAGAGCCCCCAAGGCTCATAGCAGCCCCGCGGCAATGAAGAGACGTCGGCAAACTCGCTTTCAGCGTTCTTCGGTCTATCTCCACCCCGCAGCGTCCGAACGAGTCGGATCAGCTCGCCCCTGAATTCCAGACCGCCCTGAACTAAGGCAGAAAACGTCAACTGGGAGATGAAAGAGTTCGAGGCTATTATGACATGTCCACCAGGGCGCAGAACTCTGGTGACCAACTTCGCCCATTCGTAAAAGAACTCGGTGATGTTGGACCTGTCCCGTGCGTCGAGAGCCGTGAAGCGGGGCAGAGGAGACCGCAGGTGTCCGTCAAATGCCGGGGGAATCCTCCAGACACCGCCCCTCCCGCCATTTCGTTTAGCCAGTTCTCCGATGTGGTACTCCCTAACACCGTACGGCGGGTCAGTCACGACGGCATGAATACTTTCCTCTGGAGCCTTCCGGAGCCACTCAAGACTGTCGCCAAGCACAATGAGTGAACGACCGATAGCAGTGGCCTCAGAGGATAACGCCCAGCCGGACCACGGCGAGCCCGGCTGCTTCCCCGGTTCTGCATGTAGCATGCGGTAATCCTCCTGACAAGGCTAATCCCAGCTGAGCCCTGTCCCCCGCCGTTTAGTCTTCGAGGTGGTCACCGCAGCATCCTGCCGAACAGGGTCTCACCTTTCGTGCATAGTCCAAGACGCACAGTCCTCGGGAGGCAAGCCACCTGTTGTTGTCCTCACTCTCAAGGCCTTGGCACAGGCTTTCCGTGGTCCATTGCCACCTTGGGATGAAGGAAGACGGGCATGGCAAACACCTTTGAAGGGTCCTTCACATTGAACGTGTGCGTGCGCCCGCCCCCTGCTTGACCTGCCTTGCTGGGGCATAAACCCAGTTGACATGCGTCAGGTAAGCACAGTCAACACGCCATACCACCACGCTGCTCCCTGGCAGTCCCCAAACCTCCCGCATAGTCCCTGCCACCACCAGGAACTTGCACCCGCGCTTGGGCGGCAGTCCTGACCGATCAACAGATCGAGCGCCGCAGGCCATCGGGCGCGTCGAGCCTCACACCATTGTTGTCCCAGCACTGGCGAACTGAGCCAATTAAGCCTGGGTTAACGAACTGGCAGTACAGCACGGAGGTCTGGTCAAGCGGCTTCACATAGATGGCGCAGGGGGAGTCCTCGTCCCATCCGGGGTAGGGGTGGATCGTCTCCAGCAGGAGAAACCCTGTCCGCTCGTAAAAGTGGCGAGTCCTCTCGTATGACGGGTGTGCGGCGGATGCCGCCAGCGTCTTGGCTTTAAGGCACCGGACACCATCCGAGCGCATAACCCGCTCGACGTTGGCCAGGTACCGATGCCGTTTGAGTCCCCCACGTCCCTCTATCTATGGACCGTGGCGATGCTGGTCCTCGCCGGGTTCCTGCTGGCGGCGCCCGCCTGGTGGCCCAGGCACCGGCTTCCGCGGGGTACTTGCCCCTGGTGCCTCCTGGCCTCTACGGCGTCATAGGGCTGTTTCTGGCAGCGCCAACTCTGTCCGTCGTCCTGAGCCCCTGGCTCCCTCCGGGCGTCACCGCCTTCTTGATGACTGCCCCAGACCGGCTGCTACCCGGGTTCCAGTTCATTAGCGCGACCGCGCGAACAATCGGCTGTCTTCTCCTGGGGTACGGGGTGGGGCAGAGTGTTGGAGGTCAGGGGGATAGCACCCAGTGTTAGGCCAGGTGGTCATGGTCGTCATGCCTTTGCATCGTCGTCGGGCAGGCCGGACTGGCTACGCAGACGAGTAACACTCCGACTGAGACCACTACCGCGATGTGCGGGTCATCCCAGAACCTGGGCTCACCGGGTTCGAAGAGGGGCGGCTTGGACGAACAGGACTCTATGGCGTCCAGTAATGCAGCGCTCATTTCCATGCTGAGTCCCTCGCTTTTGTGAAAGTAGCGTCGGTACTGCTTGTCTCGTGGGCTTACGTCTGTGATGTGAGCGGGAACTTGAATGCCGCATGCTCCAGGGGGAAATCGCCCCGGACGAAGAGAATGTCCTCCCCTTCTTGGTCGTTGGGCTCCGGGATGGCACTGGGAAGGTCAGGCCGGAAGTGGAAGACGAGGTCGGTCACCGCGGGGAACGTGGACGAGGTGAGGTTGTCCGCAATGTCCAGGGGCCGAGGACAGACGACATGGGTCCTGCTGCCGCCACTGCCAACGCCGTGCACCATTGAGTTCGGTCTGATAGTACTCAGTCCTCAGCCAGGCTTCTCCCTCCTGAGCCCAGTGATGAGACAGGACAGGGCATGCCTTGGCACGCCCTGTCCCGAACGGTTGTCAGCCACCAGCCTTCCCTCTCTAAGGAATGGAGCTGGCTACCCGTATCAGCTCGTCGTCCGAGAGGGTGGCTCCCGTGACCGTAATCCGGACCGCCTCGCCGCGATGGTAGAAGCGCAGGGTTACGGGACCCTCCACCCAGTATGAGGACCCTTCCTCCTGACGCAGGGCGCCGTATACCAGGAGACCCTTACTATCGCCCACGTCCACCTCGCGCACGTCTTCCTCCGGAGCGGTCACAGTACCGGCGCTGCCTTCCACGGGTGCGTGGGCAACGGTCAGGGTAGCCCGTGTGCCGTCCCGATAGACCTGCTGCATGGAGCGCCTACCCTGGTCCGGCAGGCCCGGCCAGACCCAGATCTCCTTCAGTTCGAACCCGTCAGGAATATAGGCCGGGGTGAGAACCGGGAAGCCCGCGGCCCTTTCAGCGTCCTGGGCTTGGGTCGTCACCAGTAGAGGGGCGACAGGCACTCCCTGTGAACCCTTGCCTTCCCCGTCGGACAACCTTGCGTTGAGACCATCGAGGTAGTCTGCCATTCGCTTTTCACTCAGCCTGTGAACCGTCAGCCAGTGGATGGCTTGCCTGATTCCGCCGGCAAGCACCGGACGGGTTATGACACCAAGGAGCAAGGCCATAAGCAGAGCCACGGCAGCAGCGGGAATCCACGGGCGCGTGGGTGTGGCACGAGCACCCACCCCCACCGTCGACGGTGGAGTGTGAGCGACCAGATGCTCCACGCTCTGGACATCGGCCCTGAGGGCTCCGGCCAGGCGCCGGCAGGCGGCGCAGTCCTGCAGGTGCGCTTCGACGCCCCGCGCCTCATCTGCAGTCAGGTCACCATTTATGTAGAGAGCCACTTGCTCTTGGCTGCAGGCAACCATCTAGCGTGCTCCCCCTTCTCGACGACGGTACTCATTCCGGAAATGAAGGCGCGCCCTGGCAAGCCGCTTTCGAACCGCCTCGTAGTCGCGCCCCATCATTGCTGCGACCTCCCGCGTGGAGAAGCCTTCGCCATCCTTCAACAGGAGCATGGCTGCCGTTTCCGGCGGAAGGGTCTTCAACACCTCAAGCACCAGGGTCTGCTCACCCACAGCGTCTGTGGGATCGCTGGCCGCACCGCCGTCCCCGTCAGCCAGAAACGGTACCCAGGCAATCAGGCGGCGGCGCCGGAAGAAGTCGCGCGCCAGATTGGTGGCGATGCGAAAGATCCACGCCTCCTCCTCCCCAATGGCCCGGTGGGAGCGGCGCCGATCTCGGATCGCCCGCAGGAAGGTCTCCTGAGTCAGGTCCTCGGCCGTCTCTCGCTGCTGGGTGAGGCGCAGGAGATAGCGGTAGACCCGCTGTCTGTAGGTGTGCCAGAGGGCTGCCTCGTCGGGCACAGCTAACTGAGGCAGGGCGGCAACCTCCAACCAGTCCACTCTCCTCTCTGAGAGGCCTCTCACCAGGCAAGACGAACCAACGGCAGGAATTGGGACATGACGACCTTCTTGCCAACGGAATGGGTTCTCCCTTCCTGTCACCGCTGCCTCCCCGGAGGACGTTCACGCATGACACGAAAAACGGGACATGCATACGCACGTCCCGTGAGCTGCCAGCAGACCGTGCCATGCGTCCCTTGTCCGAAGAAGGCACTATTCTCCAGCCTTCGGCGAAACTCGTAGGGGCGGGATTCAAACTAAGGCGCAGCAGAAGCCCCGGCGGGGGCTGCCGCCTTCAGGTCCAGCAGCCACAACTGGTCCTGGCCCGACAGCCCTTCTTCCGGCTTGGTGGAGTTCACCTGCCGCAAGGCCACAAGCAGGTGGTCATTCCCGACAAAGCCCAGGGTGATGGGTCGGCCCGCCTGCGGGTCCGGGAAGGCATAGAACCTGGTGGTACCGCCAGACTTGAGGTCAAGCACGCCAATGGTAGGAGTTGGCTCGTTCGCAGCCCGGGTGTGGAAGAATGCCTTGCTGCTGTCGGGCGACCAAGAGCGGTAGCCGATTGAGGCGTAGTAGCCGGAGGGGCCTCGATACGTAACCGTCGCTCCAGGGTGCTCCAGGTTGTAGAGCCGGAAGGTGGGGCTGTAGATCTTGTCAGCCGCGGCCCAGAGACCGTCCGGGGAGAAGTCACGGAAGAAGAAGCCGTCCTTCCGGATGCGGTCCAGAACCGACTGCCCAGACGCCACCCCTCGAATCACCGGTCCGTCGTCGGCCAGCACCTCACCTTCCACCGGCTCCTCAGGCCCCCCTGTGACCGCAACCCGCCACCAGCTCGGTGTGTACGGTTTCGTACGGTTGGACTGAAAGTAGATCCACTGGGAGTCGGGGGACCAACGAGGCTGCATTACCCACAGCAGCGGGTTTCGCGGCCCCATGTCCGCTGGCCACTGCTCTGGGCGGGGCGAGGTGATAATACGTCCCTCGCCGGTCTGAACGTCGCCAAGCCACAGCCCCTCCGCCAGCGGTACCACGGCGTAGCGGAGGTCAGGCGAGACTACCCCGCCGCCCTCATTGCCACGGTCAGAACCAGCTTCCAGGAGGATGTTCCGCCAGGGGACCTTAACGATATCTGCCCGCCAGTGGGCGGGTGTCGCAAAGGTGACGGACTGAAACTTGGGTTTGGCCAGCTCTATCCTGGAGCCGATGATGACCCACAGGTCATGATCGCGGTCACCGAGGACGTTGGTAGTCAGAAGGAAACCGTGACCCTCCGGGTCGGCACCAGCTCCGGCACGAAGATTGGGAAGGCAACTTCCCGACGCCATTGGCTGAGCGTCTTGGGCCCGTCGGCCTGCGTTGCCACGGAAGGAACGGTCGGGCGTGACATCGATGGGACCAATGAAGCCTTGCCGCAGGCGCTAAGCCCCAGAACCGACACGAGAATCATCGCCGGGAGCCTGATTCTCATAAGCCACCCTCTCCAAAGCATGCTGGCACCAGTGGGTCTGACGGCTCGCCTTACCTTCCCAAGACGATGCGTTGCGGGGATGGTTTCGGGCCATCAGGCATTCGCTGGAGCGACAGCGGCTCAGTCCACCGCACGGATCCCTACTCGCGTTTCGAGCGTGTAGGTGCCGTGGGTTGCATCTCCTTCGTATTCGACGGCCAGGATGCTGAACGTGCCCGGGGCGCCTGCAGCCACTATGTGATCCTGCATCTGGTTCTGGTTGTCCGCGAAAACCCAGTTGAAGCGTGCCGGTACTTGGTAGTTGAACGAGAATCGCCCCTCGTCATCGGTCCGGACCCAACCGATAGTCACTTCAAGGTCAGTGCCGCCCTGGGACTCTGGTCGGCTATGGAGGACGTCCAGGCGGACCCGCGCTTTCGGCGGGTAACCAGAACCTCGCACCGTAAGCACCTGCCCCACCGTCACGTCCTGAGGGCTCACCTCGAGAGTGCGGTCTGGCCCCACTGGCAAACCTGAACCGGCCAGGTACCCTGTATCGGTCACTGCCGCGACATTATACCAGGAATCGGCGCCGTTGAAGGAAAGGGTGACACCTCCGTGGCTCACCTCATCAGGAATCGTCCAGACCAGTGACCACTGACCGTCCTTTGGGTCAATGGTGGCGGTCCCAATCAGGATGGCGTTCTTCGGCAACTGGTGGTTGTACATGATGGTCTCCTGCTCCTTGGCAGGAGCCATGTAAACCCAGACCCTGCTGCCCTGCCAGCCTGCCTGAGAAACGAAAGTCACCTGCTGACCGACGTGGGGAGGAAAGGGATCAGCCGTAGGTCTGAAGGTGTTCCGGAAGGTAGGGGCTGGTCTGCTAGCTGGGGCTCCCTCCACGTTAGGCGTCCGTGGTTCTGCGAGGACAATGCCGGGAGGGTAGTACCCGCTCTCCTCCTGCTCGGGCCGAGGGCCTTGGATGACGGGGGGCGGAGGTGAGACGGTCAGCAGCATGCTGGGCCTGAGCTGTCTGCAAGGCCCGAGGTGCCTCCGCCCTGTACAGCTCGGCGAAGGCCTCAAGGTCTCCCGCCTGGCAGCGCTCGATGACCTGGCCCTGTCCTTCCGTCTTGATGCCCCCCGTGTGTTTGAGCCGGGCTCGCGCGCCGGCCCCACCGTTCCGTCTCGCCTCTACCCTGTATAACCAGCGGGAAGGCGAAAAGTTGATCCCCCCGGAACCATCCCGCAAAATACGTTGAAATGTACCAGGTTGGCGTCTTCTTCAACAAAAAGGCGGGACATGCCTGCGCATGTCCCGTCTGCTAGGTCTCCTACATAACTGAATTGATGCCTGATTCCTAAAGAGACGCCTCTCTAGCAGGCCTTCCACCCGCACTCCTTGCAGGTGGCGCAGCCCGCCTCCGGCACCACGGCCGCCTTGCCGCACTCGGGGCAGATGCCCAGGGAGAGTCCGGAGCCGTGCTCCTCCTCCTCCAGGTACTTCTGCTCAAGGAACTTGGCTATGGCGTCGGCCATGGAAGTGACCCGATTGGGGCCGAAGCCCACCGTGCTGGCCCCGCCGATGCCCCGCAGCGTGTGGGTGACCAGGCTGATGTGCCCACCCAGCTGCAGCACCAGAGAGATGAGGCGGCCGATGGCCTCGGCGTCGGCGGTGATGTCCGACCCCGCCTTGCCGATGGTGGTAAACACCTCGATGGGCAGCCCCTTGGCGATCTCGTTCACCGTGATGTGCATCTTGCCGAGCGGCGTCTGCAGCGTCTTGGTAAAACCGGATCGCTCGTCCGGAATCTCCATCTTGCGGGTGATGGAGCCGGGCAGGATCTGCATCCCGTTGCCGGCGGTGGGCATGTCTGACGGTGCGGCAATCGGTACGGCGGTGGGGGCGGGCTTGGTCCCCACGGTCAGCACCTGGGTGTCCAGCGAGCCGTCGCGGAAGATGGTGACGCCCTTGCAGTTCAGCTCATAGGCCAGCTTGTAGACGCGCTCAACGTCGCTGGGCTGGGCCTCATTGGGGAAGTTCACCGTCTTGGAGACCGCGTTGTCTGTCCACTTCTGGAAGGTGGCCTGGGTGCGCACGTGCCACTCCGGCGTCACCTCGTGGGCGGTGACGAACACCTTCTGCCACTTCTCCGGTACCTCGGGCAGGTCGCGCACGTGGCCGATGTTGGCGATCTTCTCCATCAGCTCGGGCGAGTACCAGCCCTCCTGCTTGGCCACGGCCTCGAACCGCGGGTGCACATAGGGCAGGCGGATGCCGTCAGCGGTGGTCCGCATGTAGGCGACGGCGAAGAGGGGCTCGACGCCGGCGCACACCGCATCAGCCAGCAGGCCAATGGTGCCGGTGGGGGCAATGGTGGTGGTCAGGGCGTTGCGGCGCGGCGGCTCGCCGTTGCGCTCATAGACGCTGCCCTTGAAGTTGGGGAAGGCGCCGCGCTCCTTGGCCAGCTCACGGGTAGCCTCCACCGTGGCCAGGTGGATGGTCTTCATCAGTTCCTCGGCGACGGTAAGGGCTTCCTCGGAGTCATACGGAATCTCCATGTCGATGAGGGCATCGCCGTAGCCCATGACGCCCACGCCGATCTTGCGGTTGCCGTGGACGATGTCGAAGATCTCGGGCAGGGCATACCAGGACGACTGGATGACGTCGTCAAGGAAGCGCACCATGGTCCGGGAGTCAGCCGCCAGGCGCTTCAGGTCGAAGACCATCTTGCCGTCCTGGCCGGGAACTACATACTTGGCGACGTTGATCGAACCAAGATTACAGGCTTCAAACGGAAGCAGAGGTTGTTCTCCGCAGGGATTAGTACATTCTAACTTTCCGATGTGCGGCGTGGGGTTATCTCGCTCCAGGCGGTCGACGAAGACCACCCCGGGGTCCCCGGTCTCCCAGGCACCGTTCACCAGCTTGTCCCAGATCTCGCGGCTGTTGAGCGTCCCCAGGGGACGGCCGTCCGGATCCAGGTTGGTACCGGTCTTCGGGTGAATGAGCTCATAGTCCTCGCCGGTCTTGAGCTTCTCCATGAAGCTGTCGGGCACCAGTACAGAGATGTTGAAGTTGGTGAGAGCCTGGGTGCGGTTACCGTGGCGCTTGCTCTCAATGAACTCGAGGATGTCCGGGTGATCGATGCGCAGCATGCCCATGTTGGCACCGCGCCGGGTGTTATGGCTCACAAAGCCGTTGGCGATGTAAGTGTTGTTGGCCGGGACGGACAGGTCGAGGGTCAGCGACTCGGCCTCTTCTATGGTCTCAATCTGATCATAGAACTGGTCGTTCGTCAGGAACTGGGCGAGGGGGCTGTTGCGAATCTCCTCGTGCTTCTCTGCCAGGGCAGCAATCCGCGAGCCGCGGCCGGGGCCGGCGTAGACGGCAGCCACGACCTTCTCCTGGTTGGGGATGACGTCGTTGAACTCCCAGGCCTTCTGAAGCTGGGCGTTGAGTACGGCGTTCCGCTCCGCATCGATGAAGCCGATCTGCTGGGCAAAGGTTTCGATACCGGCGCGGGTGGTGATGCGCAGACGGTGTAGCGGCTTGTTGCCAAAGGCGCCATCCCGGTTTGTAACGGTGGACACGCTGCTAGGAACGCCGACAGCCAATAAAAGTTGCTGAACATCGTCGATCAGGCCGGAAGACACGGAAGACAGAGACGGATAACCTTCCTTGGCGACTGTGCCGTCGGCTGTGAACAGACCGCGCAGAAAGCCGCGAGCCATGGCTGCGCCCTTGCGGAACACGACGTCCGGCACCTGGGCCGTGTCGGCGGATTCCTTGCTGACCCCCAACTGCCGCAGCCAGGAGACCAGTGTGGTGGCGTTGAGGAAGTAGTTGGTGCTGCCGTCGTTCTCCTTCTTCTCACGCAATGGGGTGATGCCGAACAGTTTGCGGCTGGTCCGGACGACCCAATGGGCCACGTCCGGCTGCTTGTCGGCCACGGTCAGGATGAGCCGACCCGTGGTCGCGCCCGGGTTGTACTGGCTGAAGGCGCCATCACCGATCACGTACCCAATGAACTCTCCCAACTGCTCCGAGGCCTCTTTAGGGAGTGTGACGGGCGTGGCATTGAAGTGCGGCTCCTGGGCCAGCGGCGGCAGGCTCAGGTCGGCCGGCTCCTGCATGTGCCCCTTCTGCAGCACAGCCCAGTCCCCGGGCTTCAGATCCGCCAGGTGGCGCCAGACATAGCGGCCTTCCTCGTCAATCACGCGGATGCGGTGCTCCGGGGTAGCGGTGAGGTGGTACCCGCTCTTCGTTTGGATGTGCCGGACCCTGGCGACGCCGTGGTTATAGAACTCGTCGGAGGACCGAGGACCGTCATCGGTGGAAACCACCAGCGGCTCCGTGTGGGCATGCCAGGAGTCAGCCTGTGCGTCCTCAGGGCCAAGTTCGCGGATCGGAACGATACCGCGGTTGGAACTGACCAACGTATCCGGCGCCACGCAGCCGCCCTGCTTGACACTCTCGGTGGCTGCCCCAATGACGTTCATGAAGCTAACCGGCCCGGAGCTTACGCCGCCGGTGGAGCCCACACGGGCGCCCTTCGGCCGGAGGTAGCTGAAGTTGAACCCCGTGTTGTGAATGGAGATGAACTCACCGCCGGAGGCCACGTAGGTGGAGTGCCCCTCCACAGTAAAGTCGTAGAGGTCCGCCTTCTCCTCCGGGATGCGGACGTCCGTCACCACTGTGGCGTTCTCCGCAACGGATTCGAAAAGGTCCAGAGTCGGGCTGTCCCCCAGCACTCGCCGCAGCGCGCCCACCAGGCGGCGCAGGTTATGGCGGCCGATGCCGCGGCTCTCCTTGAAGTTGGCTAGCCAGAAGCTTTCGCCGCCCACGCTGACGGGCCCACGGTGGATAGCAGTGGACACGGTGGCTACGCCTGCTGCCTCAAGCAGGGGGGCCAGTTCGTCAAACGAAAGCGGGATGCGTTCGTAGGTCGAGAAGGTGCGGTCAGCGACAACCTGCGCCAGCCGTTCCTTCTTGATGCCGTCAGTCAGCTCCGGCAGCAGGAACGAACGAAGGGCACTGATCTTGTCCAGGGACGACAGGGTGACCTGATAAACCGGTACCCTACCCTTGCCGTGTGGGGCGCGTTCACGCCAGGCGGGCTCGAAGCCCAGGAGGTCCGCCAGGTGGTAGACGCCGCGGGTCAGGGCCTCCTCTGCCATGGTCACGGAAACGCGACCCCGAGAATCAACCGTTCCGTCCGAGTCCACCAGGCCGGCCAGATAGGCCCTGATAACGGAAAGGGGCGACTTGTAGATGTAGTCCGGGACCGTCATGATGTGCTTGGGGCCAGGGGTAATGCCAAGGGCATCCTGCACCCAGGCGATGGTATCCTCCCCGTAGCGCCGCGTCTTGGGGTTGCCAATCCTGGCCTGCCCCAGCGAGCCGTCACCCTGGAAGTAGCCGAGCAGCCAGGCCAGATCCGGTGTCAACCGGCGGCCGGCGACCTCCTTTTCTTCCGTGATCGGCCAGGAATCCTGAGCAGAGCGGTTTGAACGGAGCAGGATGTCGCCGGGCTTCAACTCATCCGCCCGCTTCTCCACCAGACGACCGCCCTGTAGGACCATGAAGGGGTGCCACTCGGAGGTAATAACGGAGCCGTGTCCCGTCACCACCTGGCGCTGCTGCTCACGAGGCACGTCAAAGGACCACACGTGGCTGATGCGGCCCATCTCAAAGCGCCCGGTGTCCGGATTCTGAGACAGGGTGCGGATGTTCAAGTCGCGAACGTCCATGGCCAGCCCGTTGCCCTGGGCGACGGGCTCACGGCCCGTGGCGCGAAGGCGCTGGTAGAGAACGGCGAAGTCCTCCACGCCGCAGAACGTGGTGAACACCTTAGCGCGGCCATCCACGCAGCCGCCGCCGGACTTATGAATGAGAGCCGTATGCTTGACCGTATCAAAAATCTTGTCCAGGCTGTCCTCCACGGGCAGCACAAAGCAGGCGGCGAGCGAGAGGAGGTCGGGCTTGCCGGCGTTGGTCAGGGTGGGCGAGTTGGGGAAGGCCCGCTGCTCCACCATCAGGTCGTAGAACTGACGCGCAACGTCCAGGATGCGCTGCTCCACCACCGAGTCCGCCACGCCCGCAAGGAAGTCGGCCTCGGCGCAGGCGGCGGCCAGAGCAACGCGCCAGGCCATCTCCTCCGGCGTTTCACTGGGATTGCCGTCCTTGTCCTTGACAACGATACGCTTGGCAATCACCGTGCGCGCGTTCTCGGACCAGTTGCCTTTCTTGGGAGGCGTCCCATGCTTCGTGGCGAGGCGGGTATAGAGCTGATGGCGCGCGTGGAAGCGCTCCTCCAGCTTCTTTAGTTCCGCCTCACTCAGACGGTACCGGTCAGGGGACAGGGACGGGCCCGTATGTACCGGGTGCACAGACGGGCCGGACGCTGCACCGTTCAGATTCTTGGGCGTTAGCGTACTGGACATGGGCAGGCCTCCTCTGCAGTGGCTCTACGTATCAGGACGATGCTGCCGTAAGAGCATCATACCAAACAGGTGTTCTGTGGGCAAGGGACACGAATCCTGCCGACGAAGACCGCCGGGAGACGCCAGGGCCCCCATACAGGCCCCTAGCGTCCTTGCAGCAGCTTCTCCAGCTCTTCGCGGAACCGATTGATGTCCGTGAACTGGCGGTACACCGATGCGAACCGAACGTAGGCGACTTCGTCCAGGTCGCGAAGTTTCTCCATGACCTTCTCACCGATGTCGGTGGACGATATCTCGGGCTCCATGCGGTTGCGGAGGTCCCGCTCGATCTCGTCCGCCAGCTCCTCCAGCCGGGCCAGGGGGATGGGCCGCTTCTCGCAGGCCTTGACGATTCCCGCCAGGACCTTGCTGCGGTCAAAGGCCACGCGCCGGCCATCCTTCTTGACCACCATCAGGGGCACTTCCTCCACCTTCTCGTAGGTGGTGAAGCGGCGCCCGCACGCCAGGCACTCGCGGCGGCGCCTGATGGCGTGCCCTTCCTCCGTGGGGCGGGAGTCCAGTACCTTGCTGTCAGGATGATGGCAGTAGGGACAGTTCATGCGCGTCCCCCATTTCGCCGGCCGGTGGTGTGTCTCGTCATGAGTCGAAGGTGTCGACTGGAGTCGAAGGAAACCGCTAAATCTGGTGGAGTGAGACCATTATAGCCCACTAGATATTGTGAGGCTAGGTGGGTTTTGACGCTTTAGGGCTCCCTGCCTCTCTGGACATCCTCCGGACTCGTCCGGGCGAGTCGGCGGGCAAAAAGAACCAGCGCCCCGAAAAGGGCGCCAGTGCTTCAATTACCGCGTTTCTTCCTGCTATTCCGACCGCACCGTCTCGGCTGGGCGGCCGACTCCTTGTCCGCTAGCGGCCTGCGGCGGCCGCCAGCCGCTCAGCGGCGGCGCGGTGCCCCTTCTCCTGGGCGATCTGCAGCGGGGTGCGTCCCTGGGCGTCGCGCACCTCCGTCTGGGCGCCGCACTCCAGCAGCAAGTCCAGGGAGCGGTCGAGCCCGCCGAAGGCCGCCAGGTGCAGCGGTGTCTGCCCGTTGCTGTCCGCAACGTTGATGTTCGCTCCCCGCTCGATCAGCATGGCCGCCGCCTCTTCGCTGCCGCCGGCCAGGGCCGCATGCAGCGCGGTGTTGCGTGGTACAAAGGCCACGGTGGAGCGGCTCACCCGGTTGATGTCCGCCCCGTGGTCCAACAGGACCGCCAGAGCCTCTGTCCTGCCTAGAAAGGCGGCTAGCCCCAGCGGTGTCATGCCCTGCTGGTTGTAGGTGTCGGCCAGTTGGGGGGCGCTGTCCAAAAGGTCAGCCAAGTGCCCCGCCTCGCCCAGGGCCGCGGCCTCAAAGACGTCCAGGACGGGCCGCCGTTCCCGAATCAGACGCACGGCCTCCCGCGCCCCGTAGTAGACGCCCGTCAGGAGCAGGGATCCTTCGTCCGTCTCGGCCCCGGCCAGCGCCGGGTCACGATCCAGCATCTCCCGGACTCTGGCGGTGTTCCCCGATTTCAAGGCGGTCACGATCTCTTCCGATGGCCTCATGGCTGCTTCCTCCTCTGAGACGTGGCCTTTGTGGGTCGTGCCTAGGGACCGTCCGGCGGAACGTAGTACGTGGCGCGTTTGGTGGCAAGTGCCTGCGGGTCCGCGCCCGTGGCCGTCACCGTAAAGGGGTGGACACCCGGGTCCAGCCGGGTGGGACTCGCGGCCACGTGGAGGCGCACCTTCGCCTTCTGACCGGCGGGGACCGTCAGCTGCGGCTGGTCCAGCCGTACGTTCTCCAGCGGCAGACCGCTCACCTCAAGGCGATAGGTCTCGGACCGCGCGTCCAGGTTCGTCAGGGTCACGACAAATGTGTTGAATGAGGTCTCACCCGAGGTCACGGTGGCGGCCGCGGTCCGATCCGCCGTGACCATCAGGTCGAGCACCGGCCGGTTGGCCAGGCCTACCGCCAGGCCCGCTAGGGCCAGAAGGCCAAAGGCAAGCGGGCCGGCCAGTCGCGGCACCAAGGTCCGTCGGGCATTGCGAAAAACCTCGCCCCGAAGGCCCACGGGCCGGTCCGGGGCGCTCCCAGGCACCACGTGCAGCACCCGCTGGATGCGGAATCCGCGCGTGACGCGGGAACAGGCGTCGATGCACTCGCCGCAGGCCACGCAGTCGCGCTGGTCCGGGGTGCGTGGGTCCACGCCCATGTGGCAGACCCGGGCGCAGGCGTTGCAGGTGCGGCAAACGTCGGCCAGGCCGGGCTCAAGGGCTGCCACCGGGCCAACCGTCGGCACGCCGCCCACCGGGCCGGTGGGCGCACCAACTGCCGCAACAGGGGGCACAAGCGTCCCCAGCCGCAGGGTATGCCGGTCTGTCAGGACCGATTGAAGAAAGCCGTAGGGGCAGACGGAGTGGCAGATGGCCGTGCGCCACCAGGCCAGGGCCAGGCTGAAGAACACGGTGGCCCCCGCCCAGAAGGCCAGCCATCCGGGGCTCGGCCGCCCCGCCAGGAGGGACCGCAGCATCCCCGGTCCGTCCGTCAGATAGCTCAAGACGACGAACGCGCCCAGGAAAGCGATAACGACCGAGAGGGCAACGGCGCCCCGGCGGCCCAGCCGCTTCTCCCAGTGCCTCACCAGTTCGTTGAACAGGTTTTGCGGGCAGATCCAGCCGCAGAAGACGCGGCCGAGCACCAGGGAGGCAGCGATGATGAGGAACACCGCCACGGCCGCCAGCAACATCACCAGATAGAACTGGGGGGCCCAGAGGCGCTGCCCGAACAGCCAAAAGCTGCCGGTGGACAGGTCCATGCGGAAGAGGTCGAGGAAGGGCGCCAGTACCAGCACGGTGAGCACCAGGTACTGCAGCGCCCGCCGGGGCCGCCGTATCGCCCGAATCTGCTGAAGGGGCCGCCGCGCGGCCTGGACCCGCGGTACAGAGGCCATGCTCAGCCTCTCCAGTAGACGATCAGGTAGTAGACGAAGAAGGCGGCGATGCCGGCATACACCAGGTACAGGAACTTGGGCACCGGGCCATCCTCATGGTGCGCCGTATCCGCGTGGCTTCCCGGAGGAGCCGAGACGCGGCCTTCCTCGTTGCGCTGCGGGTCAAACATCAACTGTCACCTCCGGTGATCGACGGACCCATGGGTTCGTCGTCTTTTAGGACGGCGTCCCGGAATTTAATGGCCTCACCGAGGGGCGGCGAGTTGTCGTGAGCGGACCTGCCGCCCAGAAGGGCCCACAGTGCCACAGCCGCCCCCCAGATAAGGATCAGGGCGACCAGAATGACTCCGGTTGACTGGGCCAGGTCCTCAAAGGCAGCCCAGTTCATGTCCACCGCGTTTCCTCCTTTCGGCCGGGCCGCAGCAGATGGGTGAGGTTACTGGGTGTTCAGGCTACTGATGTAGGTGACCACCTGCCAGCGCTGCTCCTCCGTCAGGCCGGCCTTCTTCCAGGCAGGCATGGCGGTGCCCTTGGAGCCCTCGCTAACAATCCAGAAGAGGAACTGCTCGCTGCGGGTCCGCGAGGACTGGCGCAGGTTGGCGGGCGGGGGCTTGAGGGACGTGGCTGCCGGACCGTCGCCTTCGGCGGTCTTGCCATGGCACGACCAACAGCTCTTGTCGAAGATGGCCTTGCCCGCAGCCACGGCCGCGGCATCGCCTGCAGCGAAGGGGTTCACGGCATTGGCGTAGACCTCAGGGATATCGGCCTCTGTGGAGCTGAATGCGGACTTCTGGAGGTCCGGCGCCGTGTTGTCCTTCAGGGACACCAGGTAGTGGGCCAGTGCCTGCAGGTCGGACTGAGGCAGATGCGCAAAGGAGGGCATCACGGAGTCAGGGTTCAGGGCCCGGGGATCTTGCAGGTGCTTGATTTGCCAGTTCACATCCGGCCAGCGGTCGCCCACGTAGGTCAGGTCCGGACCGGTGCGCTCCGAGCCCAGCATGGCCGGGTTCGAGTAGGCAAAGTCACCGGGCTGGCTGGCCCGGGGGCCCCACTTCTTGTCGTTGGCAATGGTTCGCACCGTCTGGGTGTGGCAGTACCAGCAGCCCTCGCGGGCGTAGATTTCCCGGCCCTTCTGGGCCAGCGCGTCCAGGGGTTTGGCCTGGGGCGACGGCTGGTAGAGTTCCTTGTCCATCAGTGGCGCCGCCACGGTAATGGTGATCGCGAAGCCCAGGAACAGGAAGGCGACCACGCCGAACACCGGGAGCTTCCTATAGAGCGGCAGCTTGTTCACGTTCCTTCTCCTCCCTAGGCCTCGGTGGTGGCGCCGCCGGCGGCCAGCAGGTCGGCCGGCTGGGGCATGGTGGTTTCGCCAAGGCGGATCTCGCGGCCGGCGGTGGCGGTCTTGTAGATGTTGTAGATGAACAGCAGCTGGGCCGAGAGGATCATGGCGCCGCTCAGGGCGCGCACCACATAATAGGGCTTCATGGCGCGGACGACGTCAATGAACTGCGTAGGATCGCCTTCGGCGGCCGCCCACATGAAGCCCTTCACCAGTCCGCCCACGGTGAGCGAGATGAAGAAGGCTGAGAAACCCACAAAGGAGAGCCAGAAGTGCCAGTCCTGCAGCGGCTTGCTGTAAACCGCCCGATTGGTCAGTCTGGGCAGAGCGTAGTAGATGCTGGCGAACATGATGAAGCTGAAGGTCCCTAGCAGGGCGACGTGGGCATGGCCCACCACCCAGTCGGTAAAGTGGGTGACGGCCGAGACGGAGCGCAGGGCCTGCATGGGACCCTGGAAGCAGGTGATGAAGTAGAAGCTGGCGGCGGCCACCGCAAACTTGAGCGGCACACTCTCGCGCACCAGGCTCCACTTGCCGGCCATGGTGCCGTAGAAGTTGGTGAGTACGGTCCACACCGGGATGATCAGGGAGACCGAGAAGGCGATGGCCACGGTCTGCAGCCACTGGGGCACGGGCCCGTTGACCAGATGGTGGGCCCCCGTTGGGCCATAGACAAAGGCAATCGTCCAGAAGCCGATCATGGAGAGCTTGTGGCTGTAAAGCGGGTTGCCTGTCATCTTGGGTAGGAGGTAGTACAGGGCGCCGACGCCCACCGGCGTGAACCAGTACCCCAGGATGTTGTGGCCGTAGAACCAGTTGACCACGGCGTCGTTGACGCCGCTGATGGGGTTGGTGGGGAAGAGAAACTGGTTGCCGATGGCGTAGATGATAGGCGTCCAGATGAGTGCGCCCAGCATGTACCACTGGGTAACGTAGAGTTCGTGTTCCTTGCGCCTGGATGAGGTCATGAACAGGTTCACGGCCACCAGCAGGAAGGTCACCGCCATGGCGTACTTCACGGGCCACGGCTGCTCGGCGTACTCGCGGCCGGTGTTGTAGCCCGCCATCAGGGCGACCGCGTGGGCGGCAATGGTCAGGTTGTACCAGAGCACGGTGAAGTTGCCCAGCTTCTCGCTCCAGACCCGGGTCTCGCCCAGGCGCGGCAGCATGTAGAACATGGTGCCGAAGTAGGCGCCGGACAGCCACCCGAACATCACCACGTTGGTGTGCACGGGACGCAGCCGGCCGAAGGTCAGGTACTGGCGCAGGGACTCAGTGACGGAGTTCTTGATGAAGTCCGGCCAGATCATCAGCAGGGCGGCAGTGAGGCCCACCAACATCCCGAAGGCCATCCACCCCACGGCGGAGTAGTAGAACCCCCGTGCCGTGCTTCCGTCCTTCCCTGAGAACACAATGACTCCCCCCAGATGTGTCAGGATTAGCGT
>JBLNCQ010000175.1:0-2864 GCA_050260815.1 Bacillota bacterium | reverse complement strand
ATGGCCCGCAGCTACGTGCAGGCCATCCGGTCCGGAGACTTCCGGGTGCGTCCCAACGGCGACTGCCCGGAGCACTGTCCGTACCAGCGCATCTGCCGCGTCGACCGGCGCCGCCTGCAGGTGAAGGCGGCCGGTGAGACCGTGCGGGCATCGGCCGCATCACAGGGAGGTGAGCCCCATGCCGGATGAGCTGACGGCCTCCCAGGAACGGGCCGCCACCACGTTCGACCGCCACCTGGTGGTCACGGCGGGCGCCGGCGCGGGCAAGACCCGGGTGCTCATCGCCCGCGTCATGGGCCTGTTGGAGCAGGGTCTGGCCGAACTGGACCAGGTGGTTGCCCTGACCTTCACCAACAAAGCGGCGCTGGAGATGAAGGAGCGCCTGCGGCAGGCCCTGGAGCAGGCGGCGGCCGCCGCTTCCGGCGAGCAGGCCGCCCTGTGGGAACGGCGCAAGCGGGATCTGGACCAGGCGCGCATTACCACCATTCACAGTTTCTGCACCCAATTGCTGCGGGAGTACCCGGTAGAGGCCCGGGTCGATCCGCAGTTCACCGTCCTGGAGGAGATGGAGGCGGCCATCTGGCTGCATCAGGCCCTGGACGAGAGCCTGCTGGGCATGGCGGAACAGGGCGACGAGGGCGTGGCCCAGCTCCTGTCCATCTACCCCCGCGGCGCGCTCCTGGGTGAGCTCGCCGGCGTCTATGGGCGGTTGCGGGAACACGGGCTGGAGCCCGATGAGGCCTTGCTGGCCACCGCCCGCTCGCTGGACGAGAGCCGGCGTCTGCTGCCGGACCTGGCCCGGGCCGTCACGGACGGCGTGGCCGGCCTGCTGGCCGGCCTGCAGGGCCGCGCCGGCGACGGCAAAGGGAAGGCCAACGCCCGCGCCTCCGAGCAGGCGGCAGAGCTGCAGGCGCGCTGGGGCCGGGCCGGGGCGGCGCTGGAGCAGCTCCTGGCGGTGGCTGCGGAGGGGCGGACTCCCGGGCCGGAAGACCTGGCCCTGTTGGAGCGACTGGCGCCCCTGGGCAAGGTAGTTACCCGCAACAACCGGTCGCTGCTGGCCGAGATTGACGCCCTGGCCGAGCCCCTGAATGCGCTTCAGGACGTGGTGTGGGGATTGGCGATCGCCCCCGCCTCGCTGGCGGCGGGCCGCCTGCTGCAGTCCGCCCATGACCTCTACCAGGAGCGGAAGCTGCAGGCCGGGGCCCTGGACTTTTCCGACCTGCAGATCCTGGCCCGCGACCTGCTGCGGCGGCCGGAGATCGCCGCCGACCTGCGGCAGCGCTTCCCCTACCTGATGGTGGACGAGTACCAGGACACCAACCCGCTGCAGAGCCAGATCATCCACCTGTGGCAGCCCGCCAACCTGTTTCTGGTGGGCGACCCCAAGCAGTCCATCTACCGCTTCCGCGGAGCCGAGGTGGAGCTGTTCCGGCGGGCCAGGCAGGAGATTCCGGCGGCCGGGGGCGAGGAGGTCCTGTTGGCGGAGAACTTCCGCAGCCGCCCGGGGCTCATCCACTTCAGCAACTACTTCTTCCGCGCCCTGATGCAGGACGACTACGAGGACGCGCTGCCGGGCAGGCCTGACGCCGGCGGCGACCCCGCGCCCTCCGTCGAGGTGCTGCTGCCGCGTGCCCTGAAGGAGGGCGAGGCGGCCCGAGACGCGGGCGCCGGCCGCCAGGACGACGTGGCGCTGGAGGCCGAGGCGGTGGCGGCCCACATCGAGCGGCTTGTAGAAGAGGGCAGCCTGCAGGTGGAGGACCGGCCGGTGCGCTGGGGCGACATTGCCGTGCTCATGCGGGCCACCACGGACATGGGGCGCTACGAGCAGGCCCTGCGGGAGCGCGGCATTCCCTACTTTGTGGTGTCGGGGCGCGGCTTCTACGGCAAGCAGGAGATCCGCGACTGCCTGAACCTGCTGCGCGCCCTGGATAACCCGGCTGACGAAATCTCGCTGGTGGGCGCCCTGCGCTCCCCGTTCTTCGGGCTCTCCGACGAGACCCTGTTCCTGCTTAGGCAGCAGGAGGGTCCGGCCAACTGGCTGGGCCGGCTGGACGCGCCGCCGGGCGGGCTTGACCCTGTCCAGGCAGGGCTGGTGCAGCGCGCCTCCCGCCTGCTGGGCCGCTTCCGCCTGCTGCAGGCGCGGCTTCCCCTCCCGGACTTGCTGGAGACGGTCCTGGAGGAGACGGGCTACGGCCTGGTCGCCCTGGGCGGGCACGGCGGCGAGCAGGTCGCAGCCAACCTGCGGAAGCTCACGGCCCTGGCCCGGCGCTTCAGTCAGGCGCCCCTGGGACTGCGCAAGTTCATCTCCCTGGTGGAGGAGTTCGAGGACCGGGAGGCGCGCGAGGGCGAGGCCGCCATTCAGTCCGCGCAGGGAGACACGGTCAAGCTGATGAGCGTGCACCAGTCCAAGGGGCTGGAGTTTCCCGTGGTGGTGGTGGCCGACCTGGCGCGGACGCAGCAGCCTCTGCGCGGCATGATCTATCGCCCGGAACTGGGCATTGGCCTCTCCGCCGTGACTCCGGACGGCGAGCGCCGCACCACCTGGCTCCGCCGCCGGCTGGAGGAGGAGGAGCGGCGGCTGGAGCGCCAGGAGTCCATGCGGGTGCTGTACGTGGCCGCCACCCGGGCCCGGGACCGGCTGGTGCTGGCGGGCACCAAGCACCGCATCAACACGGCCCGGGACTACATGGAAATGGCCTCCTGGCTGGAGTGGCTGTGCCGCGCTCTGGGCATCACAGACACGGACGAGCTGCAGGCGGCCCGGCGGGAGGGCGAACCCAGCTACCGCCCCTTCGCTGCGCCTTCCGGCACGGCCCCGGAACTGGCCCGGGTGCGGCTGTGGCTGCCGGATGAAGTCGCCCGCC
>JBLNCQ010000174.1:0-3659 GCA_050260815.1 Bacillota bacterium | reverse complement strand
ACCGTCGCCCGCGACAAGGCTCGCGTCCGCACCATCGTTTCGGCGGCCCACTCCCGCCAGGACCTGGACGAGGCGCTGGCCGCTTTCGGCCGGGTGGGCCGCGAGCTGGGCATCATCAGATGAGCGCAGTGAAGCCGCCGGACATGTCGCCGGTGAGCGCCGCCTGTCCCGAGCCGGAGCCGGTGCCCGGCGCCGAGAACCGGCTGACCGTCCGGTTCTGCGAGGTCAACCTCAAGGACCAGGACATGGCCGTGCGCATCCGGCGAGCCCTGGAGACCGCGCCGGACAGCTTCAAGGCCCGCCTGCGGCTAGTCACCGTTCGCTGCGCGGACCGCTGCCAGGAGTGCGGCCGGGGACCGCTGGTGGTGGTGGACCATGACGCCATTGCCCCCGCCACGCTGCGCCGCGTTGTGGAAGAGATCACCCGGCGCGTGGCGCCGGAGAAGCTGACCAAAAAGCAGCGGCAGGCCGCCAGGGCGGAAGCGGCGGAGGAGAAGGACGAGCCGCTGCCCGAGGAACCCTGAGTGACAAGCGACAGCGGAGTGCTGACTAGCAGGTAGTTGGCACTCCTCTTTTTGTCGTAGTAGGTGGCTGGACAATCCCCTGAGTCCGCTGCCGACCGCTGCCGGCGAGACTGCCCAGAGCCTGACGGCCAAGATGGTCAAATCCGCCGCGAAGGCGTGCTGGGACGGCGCAGTTTACCGTATAGAAGGAAACCTGCCAAAGCATCCTAACCGCGGACAACTGCCTACCTCGCGGGAGGATGCGAAGTGACCACACCTCAAGCCATCTACGTGTCGGCCGTCATCGTCTACCTGATTTTCTTCCTCCTGTTCGCCCGCTTCTTCTTCTGGAAGCGGTATGCGGACCAGCGCTACTGGAATCGCCGGCCGCGCCTCTCCCTGAGCCGTCTGACGGAGCAGGCCAGGGCCGCCGGACGCGAACTGCCGTTTTTTTCGGTCCTGGTGCCGGCCCGAAACGAGGCCGACGTCATTGAGCGCACGGTGGACCACCTGGCCGGACTGCAGTACCCCAAGGACCGCTACGAGATCGTGGTCGTGTCGGACGAGAAGGAGGTCCAGGCCGCCGAGTCCGCCCGCCCCAAGCTGGTGGCCGCCGTCGGCAACTACCTGACCAGGGGCGGGCCGTGGCCCGCGCACCTGAACGGCCGCGGTGAGGAATTGATGCTGGGACTTCTCAGCCGCCTGCTCCTGGAGGAGTGGCCCAGGCTGGAGGATCCGTACGGACGCTTGCTCTCCCGGGACGTGTTCTCCCAGCTTCCGGAGGGGCGCCTGGAGGGTCTGGTGCGCGAGACCGCCCAGCAGTTGGTGCGCGGTCGCGGCAAGATCCGGGTGGGGCGCCTCTTCCGCGACATCCGCAAGGCCATGCGCACCGCCGATGACAATGAGGCGGAGCGCATCTACCCCGTGCTCCTCAGCCTGGTCATGCCCGTGGTGATGGCCTTCACGCACTACCGCAAGGAGAAGGACAGCCGCATTCTGCAGCGGATGGTGACGCACACCGCCCGGGCGCACCACTCGCTGACCCGCGAGATCCTGCTCAACCTGACCCAGGCGCTGTCCCACCGCGTCGCAACGCGGGTGGACCGGCTGCAGAAGCGGCACGCTCTGGCGGCGGCCCTGGACCAGACGTACCAGGCCTGCTTCCCCACCACTCAGGACATCCTGGACCGCAAGGCGCAGGAGCTTGCCGGCCAGTCCGGAGCGCCCGGGTTCAAGCACGTGGTCGTGCCCTACGACTTCGACGGACAGGTGGGCGGCGCGAACCTGGGGACCCCCGTGCCATCCACCAAGGGAAGGGCCCTCAACTACGCCCTGTCCTTCATTGACGACCGCAGCGAGATGTGCGGCTTCTACGACGCCGAGAGTCGCCCCGACCCGCGCGTGCTGCTGTATGTAGCCTACCGCCGGCTGCAGGACGGCCCCCGGGTGGCCATTCTCCAGGGGCCGGTCTTCCAGGTGCGCAACTTCTATGAAATGAGCGCCTGGTGCAAGATTGCCTCCCTGTACCAGTCCATCGCCCATGACTGGTACCTGCCGGCGCTCTTCCGGCGCCTGCCCTTTGTGGGCGGCACCAACCTCTTCGTGGATACGGGCCTGCTCTACCGCATCGGCGGCTACGACCAGTCCTCCCTGACCGAGGACCTGGAGCTGGGCACCCGGGCCTACCTGCAGTGCGGCGCCTGGCCGGAGTACCTGCCCTACCCCTCCAGCGAGCAGACGCCGCCCAGCCTGCCGGCCTTCTACCGGCAGCGCCTGCGCTGGGGCACAGGGCACCTGCAGGTGATGGACAAAATCCGGACCGACACCCGCTACGATTTTGACAAGCGCCAGCGGCTGCTGCGGCAGCTCTTCCGCAAGGGCCAGGCGGAGTGGGTGATCTACCAGCTGGCCACGTTCTTTCCCCCCACGGTGCTGATCCTGTACTGGTACGGCATGGTGGACACCCACGTGATGCCTGAGTGGGTGCACTGGGTGCTGAACGCGATATCCGTGGTCTACTACGCCTTCACGTTCTACGCTTTTTTTCGCTACCAGCGGCACGTGGACGCCACCGGCCGGCCCCGCACGTTCCTGGGGCACCTGTCCCTGGTGGGCCAGTTCATGCTGCTCCCGGTTGCGGCTTTCGTTTTCCCGGTGCCCTATTCCAGCGCTCTGGCCCTGAAGGCCCTGGGCCGGCACCCCAAGGCCTGGGTGAAGACGCCCAGGACCCGCGAGTAGCACGGTGCCGACGCCGGACAACCGCTGCCGTACATAGGACAGAGGAAGGATGAGGCTCGTGGCTCCCAAGGTCGCGGTCATCTATTACAGCTCCACGGGAAATAGCTATCAGCTGGCCCAGGCGGTGGTGGAGGGGGCCAGGAGCGCAGGTGCGGAGGTGCGTCTGCGGCGGGTCCGCGAACTCCCCGCCGGAGGTGGTGGCCAGCCGTCCCGACTGGAAGGCCCACCTGGAGGCAACGAAGGACATCCCCGAGCCGACCATGGAGGATCCTGGACTGGGCCGATGCCTATGTCTTCGGCTCACCCACCCGGTTCGGCAACATCGCCTCACAGCTCAAGCAATTTCTGGACACCACCGGCGGCCTGTGGGCGGCGGGCAAGCTGGCCAACAAGGCTGCCGCCGGCTTCACCAGCGCCCAGAACCCGCACGGTGGCCAGGAGGCGACCATCCTTGCGCTCTATCACACTCTCATGCACTGGGGCTGCATCCTGGTCCCGCCGGGGTACACCGATGCGCTCCTCTTCAAGGCCGGAGGCAACCCTTACGGGATGAGCGCGACGGTCCCCGAGGGGCCTGAGCACAAACTCCCGGAGAACGTCCTGGACGGTGCCAGGTACCTGGGTAAACGCGTGGCTACCGTGGCCGGCTGGCTCCTCTCCGGTCAGGCCGGGCGGTAGTCAAGGGTGGGGAGTCAAGCAGGCCCTGGACTCACCAAGGAGTCCGGGGCCTCTTCGCACTCCGTCCGCCGGGAATGTTCATTCTTCACTGGGCCCCTGCGTCTGTTGACCGACCCCTGTGATTCTCCCGTCCCGCGCAAAGTCGAACCAGACCCAGGGATGGTCGCCGTCTACGCTTCGCAGGTAGACGCGACCCCCCTTCCACCGCACGGTGTCCCACTTCGGCGCCGCCGCCAGGGC
>JBLNCQ010000173.1:0-14605 GCA_050260815.1 Bacillota bacterium | reverse complement strand
ACCTGGAGGCGCGGACCAACCTCCGCCTGTTTCTGCAGGCACTGGCTCGCCGGCTGGGCCGCAGCGACCAGGTGCCACGCGGGCTGGCGCGGGCCGCGGAGAGGGCCCTGCAGGTCGTGGTCTGGTACTGAGGTGACCGGCCGACGAGCGGCCCTCGGCGCGGCTCACGGGCCCCTGGCTTGAGCGCCGCTGCCGGAACGTGTAAGATGAGGAGTGTGCCTGTCGCCTTCTGACAGATTGTGCCGCACTACACAACGCAGACCGTCTCCCGGTCCAACCCGGTCCGGGGGTCACAAGGAAGGAGATCCTGGCCATGCTGGTTCCCGGACGCGAGATTCTGGATGCCGCCGACAAGGGCGGCTACGCTGTAGGGGCGTTCAACGTCCATACCATTGAGATGCTGGCTCCGGTTCTGGAGGTGGCGGAGGAGAAGAAGTCTCCGGTGCTGCTTCAGTTCTCCTACGGGAGCCTGACCTTCATCGGCGCCGAGGCCATTTCGGTCCTGGTCACCCACGCCGCCCGCCAGGCCAAGGTCCCCGTGGTCATCCACCTGGATCACGGCGACGGGTTCGCCCAGATCATGCAGGGCCTGCGGCACGGCTTCACGTCGGTGATGATTGACGCCTCCAAGCTGCCGCTGACCGAAAACATTGCCCTCACCCGGCAGGTGGTGGAAGCGGCCCACGCCGTGGGCGTTTCGGTGGAGGCCGAGATCGGCCGCGTGGGCGGCACAGAGGAGCACGTCACCGTTAACGAGTGGGAAGCCTCGCTCAGCGACCCGGCCGAGGCCGAGGAACTGGTGGCCAAGACCGGCATTGATTCGCTGGCCCCCGCCTTCGGCACCGCCCACGGTTTCTACAAGGGCGAGCCCAAGCTGGACCTGGAACGGCTGGCCGAGGTCAACCGCCGCGTCTCCGTGCCGCTGGTTATGCACGGCGGCTCCGGCGTACCGGACCACATGGTGCGTGAAGCCATCAAGCGGGGCGTGGCCAAGGTCAACGTGGCCACCGAGCTGAAGGACGCCTGGGCCCGCGCCCTGCGCGACGTCCTGGCAGCCAAGCCGAACGAGATCGACCCGCGCAAGCTCCTGGCTCCGGCCCGCGAGGCCGTGAAGGCCATCGTCCGGACCAAGATCGACATGGTAGGGTCGGCGGGTCGAGCCTAGGCTCGGCCCCTTTCCTTGATGGGCAGGCGACTGAACCGCGGGGCGAGAGGAGTAGATGAGGTGCGGGTAGCCTTCGGCAGCGCGGTGTTTCCCTGCCGCGCCATTGCCTTTGACAAGGACGGGACGCTGTTTGACAGCCATCACTACTGGGCCGTGGTGGAGCGACTGCGGGCGCGGTTCCTGGCCGATGTGGCGGGAGAGGGCGTGCTGGGGCCCTGGCGGCGGAGCATGGGCGTATCCTGGGACGGTGACCGCTTTCAGATTGACGTGGCCGGCCCCTACGCCATCGGCACCATGCAGGAAGAGGCCCTGGTTACCGCCGGCATCCTCTACCAGGAGGGCTTCGGGTCGTGGGAGCGCTGCCGTGACGCGGCCCAGATGGTGTTCACCCGCGCCGCTGAAGACCTGCGTCCGGAGGAGGCCTTTTTGCCGCTGGACGGAGCGCGCGAGGTGCTTGAGGGACTCCAGAACGCCGGCGTGCAGGTAGGTGTGGTCACGTCGGACAACCGGCGCCCCGCCGAGCTGGCTCTGAGCCTGCTGGCCCCCTTCCAGGTCGACTTCCTGGTGGGCGCCGACGACGTGCAGCGGGCCAAGCCGTTCCCCGACCTGATGCTGCGGGCCGCGGAACACGCGGGCGTCGCGCCGGAGGACTTCGTGGTGGTGGGCGACAGCATGATGGACCTGCTGCTGGCCCGGAGCGTGGGCGCCAGGGCCGTGGCCATCGTGCACCGGCACCTCTACCCGCCGGAGCACGTGGCCGGGCTGGCCGCGGCGGCGGACGCCGTGGTGGATTCGCTGCGAGAGATCCGCGTGGCGGAGTAAGCCGCGAAGAGAACGCCTCCCGAACGGGTATCCTATCCGGGTACCGTCGGGAGGCGTTCGTGTTTGAACACACTGAGCCACGTCTGGCCCTTGACGTATCGGACAATTGTCATGTACGGCATCATCCTCCTGGTGGTCCGGCTGATGGGCAAGCGGTCGCTGGCCAACATGGCGCCCTTTGACCTGGTGGTCATCCTCATTATCGGTGAGGCGGCCGCCATCCCCATCCAGGAAGACGACATTCCCCTCTGGCACGGTATCCTCCCCATTCTGCTGCTGGCCCTGCTGGAGTTTCTGGTCACCCTGGCCAACCTCTACTCCAAGCGGTTCGAGCACCTGACCCAGGGGCGAGCGACCCTGCTTATCCGCAACGGGCGCACACTCCGTCTGAACATGCGGCGGGAGCACGTGACCGAGGCCGATATCATCAGCCTGCTGCGCGACCGCGGCGTGGACAGCTTTCGCCAGGTCAAGGAGGCCTGGCTGGAGCCCAACGGTACCCTGTCCGTCATCCAGAATCAGGCGGACCAGCCCCTGAACCTCAAGCTCCTCCGCCAGGGCTTTCCCACCCAGGATCTTGAGAACATGCTCGACACCAAGCTGCAGGAGTTCAAGGCCGACATCCTCCGGTCCCTGCGCCAGGACGGCAAGAACCGGCTCTCCTGAAGCCCGGGCACGGCGCGGCGCCAGGCCATTTAGAAAGAAAGGAGTTGCCTGAGGGCGTGGCGAAAGGGACTGGGTCCTGATAAGCTGCAAGGGGGTCCCTGCCAGGGAACGGCCGGCCCGGGACCCGAACATCCCGCCGCGGGGCGGGCGGAAGGAGACCAGACGGCAGATGGCAGCGGAAGAGACCCAGTATGACGTCCTCCTGCTGGGGGGCGGAACGGGCGGCTACGTGGCCGCCATTCGCGCGGCCCAACTGGGGTTGAAGGTCGCCGTGGTGGAGAAGGACAAGGTGGGGGGCACCTGCCTCCACAAGGGGTGCATCCCCAGCAAGGCCCTGCTCCGTTCGGCCGAGCTGATGGCCACCATGAAAAAGGCCGACGACTTCGGCCTCAAGGTAGGCGACGTGGAGCTCAACTTTCCCCAGGTGCAGGCCCGAAAACAGCGCATCGTCAACCAGCTCTTTAAGGGCGTGCAGGGGCTGCTGAAAAAGAACGGGGTCACGGTGTACGAGGGTACGGGGCGACTGATGGGGCCCTCCATCTTTGCGCCCACGGGCGGCGTGTCGGTAACGCGGCCGGGCGGCGAGACGGAGGTCCTGGCGCCCAAGACCATCGTCCTGGCCACGGGCTCCCGGCCCAAGCAGATACCCGGCCTGCCCACGGACGGCGAGCGCATCCTGGACAGCGACTTCGCCCTGGACATGGAGAACCTGCCCACCTCCATGATCATCATTGGCGCCGGCGCCATTGGCGTGGAGTGGGCCTCCCTGCTGTCCGACTTCGGCGTGCAGGTGACGCTGGTGGAGATGCTGCCGCATATCCTGCCCCTTGAGGATGCGGAGGTGGCGGAGGAGCTGACCAAGGTCCTGATCCGCCGGCGGCTGAAGATCATGGCCGGGACCAGGGTGCTGCCGGACACCGTTCGCTTTGAGGGTGCCGGCGTCAAGCTGGACGTGGAGAAGGACGGCCAGCGCCAGACCCTGGAGGCGGAGAAGGTGCTGGTGGCCATCGGCCGCGCCGCCGTGACCGACGGGCTGGGCCTGGAGAACTTCAACATCAAGGTGGAGCGCGGCGTCATCCAGGTGGATGAGCACATGCGCACGGGTGAGAAGAACATTTACGCCATCGGCGACGTCATTGGCGGGCTCCAGTTCGCGCACGTGGCCGCGCACGAGGGCATCCTCGCCGTGGAAACCATCGCCGGTCAGAACCCACACGGCCTGGACTACAGCAAGGTTGCGCGGTGCACCTACTGCCGGCCGGAGGTGGCCAGCGTGGGGCTCACCGAGCAGCAGGCGCGGGACGCCGGCCACACGGTGAAGGTGGGCAAGTTCCCCTTCCGCGGCATTGGCAAGGCCCTGGTCTACGGCGAGCCGGATGGCTTCGTCAAGGTCATCGGCGACCAGGAAAGCGGCGACCTGCTGGGCGTCCACATGATTGGGCCCCACGTCACGGACCTCATCGCCGAAGCCGCACTGGCCCAGTTCCTCAACGCCACCACCTGGGAACTGGGGGTGACCATCCATCCGCACCCTACCCTCACCGAGGCCATCGGTGAGGCGGCTCTGGCGGTGGACGGCAGGGCCATTCACATCTAGCCCGGTTGGGACAACGCCGCGGGTGAGTCACGGTCCGCCCGGGGCGAATCGGCGCCTGATTGCCGGGGGGCCGGGCGCCGGTTCTATCGGTTCAGTGGGTCTATCGGGGAGGAGTGCTACGATGACCGCCAGACAGAACAGGCCGCAGAGCCTGCGGCATCGAGACGTCGGTCTGAGCGACGAGCAGGTCAAGGAGATGTACTACTACATCCTGCTCGGCCGCGCCCTGGATGAGCGCATGTGGCTCCTGAACCGCGCCGGCAAGATCCCGTTCGTCATCTCCGGTCAGGGGCAGGAGGCCGCCCAGGTGGGGGCCGCCTTCGGGCTGGACCGGACCCGGGACTTCATCCTGCCCTACTACCGGGATCTGGCCATGGTCCTGGCCTGGGGGCAGACGCCCACCGAAGCCATGCTGGGCTCCTTTGCCCGGGAGGGCGACCCCTCCAGCGGGGCGAGGCAGATGCCCAGCCACTGGGGGTCCAAACGCATGCGCATCGTTTCGGGCAGTTCGCCTGTGGCCACCCAGGTGCCCCACGCCGTGGGGCTGGCGCTCGCGGCCAAGATGCGGGGCGAGCCCACCGTCGCCTGGGTCAGCCTGGGCGAGGGCTCCACCAACCAGGGCGACTTCCACGAAGCGCTCAACTTCGCCGGAGTGCATAAGCTTCCGGTGGTGGTGTTTGTGGAGAACAACAAGTATGCCATCTCCGTGCCCGAGTCCCGGCAGCTGGCCTGCGCTCACGTGGTGGAGCGCGCCGCCGGCTACGGCATGCCCGGCGTCCTGGTGGACGGCAACGACATGCTGGCCGTCTGCGAGGCGGTGCGGGGCGCCGCAGAGCGGGCCCGGGCCGGCGAGGGACCGACCCTGATTGAGGCCGAGTGCTACCGCCTGGTGCCCCACTCCTCCGACGACGACGATCGCAGCTACCGCTCCCGCGAAGAAGTGGAAGAGGCGCGCCGGACCGACCCCGTCGTGGTGGCCGCCGCCTACATGCGCGAGTCCGGCCTGCTGACCGAGGAGGAGGATGCGGCTCTGCGGGAGCGCATCCGCCGCGAGGTCAACGAGGCCACTGAAGCCGCGGAGCAGACGCCGCACCCCTCCCCGGACACCGCCCTCAGCAACGTGTATGCCGAAGGGGGTGCCGGGGCATGGCAGTAAAGTCCTATATCGATGCGGTCCGCGATACCCTTCTGGACGAAATGCGGCGCGACCCACGGGTCTTTGTCATGGGTGAGGACGTGGGCAAGCGCGGCGGCGTGTTCCGCGCCACCATGGGCCTGATTGAGGAGTTCGGCGAGGAGCGCGTCATCGATACGCCCCTGGCCGAGTCGGCCATCGTGGGCGTGGGCATCGGCTCGGCCCTGGCGGGCCTGCGGCCCGTGGCCGAGATCCAGTTCGCCGACTTCATCTGGCCCGCCATGAACCAGATCATCAGCGAGGCGGCGCGCCTGCGTTACCGCAGCAACGGCGATTGGACCGTCCCCGTGGTGATCCGCGCCCCCTACGGTGGCGGCGTCCACGGCGGGCTGTACCACAGCCAGAGCGTGGAGGCCCACTTCTACCACAGTCCAGGCCTGAAGATCGTCATGCCCAGCACGCCCTACGACGTGGCGGGCCTGCTGCGCGCCGCCATCCGGGACGAAGACCCCGTGCTCTTCTTCGAGCACAAGCGCCTCTACCGCCTGGTCAAGGGCGAGGTACCGGACGGCGACTACGTGCTTCCCATCGGCAAGGCGGAGGTCAAGCGGCAGGGCACCGACCTGACCGTGATCAGCTACGGCCTGACCCTGCACTTCTGCCTGGAGGCCGCTGAGGCCGTGGCGCAAGAGGGCATATCGGCCCACGTCATCGACCTGCGGTCCATCAAGCCGCTGGATCGGGAGACCATCCTGGAGGGCGTCCGTAAGACCGGCAAGGTGCTCATTGTGCACGAAGACAACAAGTTCGGTGGGGTCGGGGCCGAGGTCTCGGCCATGATTGCGGAGGAGGCGTTGTTCGACCTGGACGCGCCCATCGCCCGCCTGGCCGGCCCGGAGATTCCCGCCATGCCCTACGCCCCCAGCCTGGAGCGCTTCTACATGCTGTCCCCGGAGAAGGTAGCGGACGCCATGCGGAAGCTGGCGGCGTTCTAGAAGCGGAAAGGAGGCCCCGGGAGTGGCCGATACGCCCATTCTCATGCCGCAGCTAGGCGAAAGCGTCACGGAAGGGACCATCGCCAAGTGGCTGAAGCAGCCCGGCGAACGGGTGGAGAAGTACGAGGCTCTGGCCGAGGTCATCACGGACAAGGTCAATGCCGAGATTCCCTCGCCCGTGACCGGCATGGTTACGGAGATTCTGGCGCCGGAAGGCGCCACGGTGGCTGTGCGGCAGGAGATCTGCCGCATCGATGAAGGCGGCGTGGCCGCAGCGCAGCCGACGGGCACCGTATCCTCGGCGGCCGCAAAGGCCGGAAGCGCCGCTGCCGATGTCGGAACAGCGGCACCTGATGCAGCTGAACGCCCGGCTGAGCCCGCCGCGCCGCCCGCAAGTGCCCTCGCAGGTACACCCGCCGCGCGGCAGGCCGGAGGGCGCTACTCGCCGGCGGTACTCAAGCTGGCGCAAGAGCATAACGTGGATCTCAGCCAGGTCGTGGGCACCGGCCTGGAGGGCCGGGTTACCCGCAAGGACGTCCTGGCACTTGTCGAGAAGGGCGGCACCGCGGCCCAGCCGCCCGTTCCGGCAGCCGCACCGGTGGCTCCCGCGGCCGCGCGCGCAGCCCAGCCCGCGGAGCGGACGGCCATCGCGCCCGCGGCACCTGTTCAGCCCCCGGCCGCCGGCCCGTCCGCGCCGCAGGCGGCAGGTGACATCCCCGGCCTGGAGCCTGGCGACGAAGTGATCCAGGCGGACGCCATTCGCCGGCGCATCGCCGAGCGCATGGTCCAGTCCAAGCGCGAGGCACCCCACGCCTGGAGCATGGTGGAGGCGGACGTCACCGGCCTGGTCAAACTGCGCCAGGCGCACAAGGACGAGTTCAAGCGCCGCGAGGGCGCCGACCTCACGTTCATGCCCTTCGTTATCAAGGCGGTGAGCGAATCGCTGAGGGAGTACCCCTTGGTGAACTCGTCCTGGAACAATGGTACAATAATCATCAAGCGCCGCATCAACATCAGCCTGGCGGTGGCCGCGGAGACGGGCCTGGCGGTGCCGGTGATCAAGGACGCCGACCAGAAAAGCATCTCCGGCCTGGCCCACGCGGTGGCCGACCTGGCCGGACGCGCCCGCGCCGGCAGGCTGACGCTGGACGACATCTCCGGCGGCACGTTCACCGTAGACAACACGGGCTCGTTCGGCTCCATCCTGAGCCAGCCCATCATCAACCCGCCCCAGGCAGCCATCATCACCTTTGAAGCGATTGTCCAGCGGCCCGTGGTGCGGGACGACGCCATCGCCATCCGGTCGATGGTCAACCTGTGCCTCTCCCTGGACCACCGGGTGCTGGATGGCGTGGTGGCCGGCCGCTTCCTGCAGGCGGTGCGGCAGCGGCTTGAAAGCTACGGTCCGGAGACATCCTTGTACTAGGCGTTCGATGGCCGGTTGGGGCTCGGCGAGCCCCGACCGCAATCGGGGGGCCGCTCGGTGAGCCGCCGTGCCGGCGGCCTGGCCGTGGCGGCCCCCTGCTTTCCCTTGGGATCCCGCGTTCCTGATCCCAGCCGCCGCGCCGGGCGCACCCACTGGCCCGAGCGCGTGCGCAGGGCCCAACCTGAGCGAGGAAGTGGTGTCTGTGGCAGACAGCCTCCGCGATCCCATCATTCCCACCAGCCGTGACGCGGCGCCGCGGCAGCGGCCCGGTGCGACCGGGCCGTCCTCGTCGCAGGCCCAGGCTCAGGCCGCCGTACAGGCCGCGGGTCACACCCAGACCGCGGCGGGCATCAGCGGCCCGGGGGCGGCCGCCGACCCCGGCCAGCTCAGGCGTCCGGAGTGGCTGAAGATTCGCCTCCATGACGGCACCAACGTCTCGGACGTGCGCCGTCTCATGCGCGATCTGACCCTGCACACGGTCTGTGAGGAGGCGCGCTGCCCCAACCTCAACGAGTGCTGGCATCACCGCACGGCCACGTTCATGATCCTGGGCAGCGTCTGCACCCGAGCCTGCGCCTTTTGCGCCGTCACCACCGGCCGGCCCACGGAACTGGACCTGCAGGAGCCCCTGCGCGTGGCGGAGGCGGTGCGGCACCTGGGTCTGCAGCACGTCGTGGTCACCTCCGTGGCCCGCGACGACCTGCGGGACGGCGGCGCCTCCATCTTCGCCGAGACCATCCGCCAGGTGCGCCGCCTGTCGCCGGACACCAGCGTGGAGGTCCTCATCCCGGACTTCGGCGGCGACGCGGACTCCCTCAGGCTGGTCATGGACGCGAGGCCAAATATCCTCAACCACAATGTGGAGACCGTTGCGCGGCTCTCCGACTCGGTGCGGTCCAAGGCCAAATATCCGCGGTCGCTGGAGCTGCTGCGCCGCGCCAAGGAGATGGACGGCACCGTCTACACCAAGTCCGGCATGATGCTGGGGCTGGGCGAGGAGTGGGACGAGGTGGTCCAGACCCTGTGCGACCTGCGCGCCGTCGGTGTCGACATCGTCACCATCGGCCAGTACCTGCGGCCGAGCCTGCAGCACCTGCCCATCGTCCGCTATGTGCCGCCGGCGGAGTTTGCGCGGCTGAAGGACGTGGGGCTGGAGATGGGCTTTGCCCATGTGGAGTCCGGTCCGCTGGTGCGCTCCAGCTACCATGCCCACCAGCAAGTGCAGGGGGCGCGGGCGGCTGAAGCCGGCACCGGGGCGGGAGGCGGCGGCGTGGCCGCGGCGGGCGGCACCGGTGGCGGCGCCGTGGCCCTCCCATGAGCGACATCGGGGTGGTTTGGCTCGGCCGGCGCCCCTATGAGCCGGTCTGGGAGCTGCAGAAGGGGCTGGTGCAGGCACGCCGGTCGGGATGTGCAGGCGACGTCCTGCTGTTCGTCGAGCATCCGCACACGTACACGTTGGGACGCCGCGGCGACCCCGGCCACCTGCTGGTGGGCCAGGACCAACTGTCACAGGAGGGCATCCCCTTCGTCCGCATCGACCGTGGCGGCGACATCACCTACCACGGGCCCGGCCAGTTGGTCGGCTACCCGATCGTGGACCTGTCGCCCTGGAACCGGGACCTGGTCCGCTACGTCCGAATGCTGGAGGACGTGCTGATACGCGCGTTGGGCGATTTTGGCGTCAAGGCCCGGCGCGAGGAGGGCTACACCGGCGTCTGGACGGACCGCAACAAAGTGGCGGCCATCGGCGTCAAGGTAAGTGGCGGGGTCACCAGCCACGGTTTTGCGCTGAACGTCGGCACGGACCTGTCCTACTTCGAACGCATCATTCCCTGCGGCATCCAGGACCGGGGTGTCACCTCCCTGTCCCGGCTGCTGGGCCGCTCCGTGGACCTGGACGAGGCGCGCGGCGCCGTCACGCGCCAGTTCGCCCAGGTCTTCGGCGTGCAGCCCAGGCCATTGACCCCTGAGGAGTTGCTCGCATGAACGAGAGGGCAATGAGAGCCCTGGAATTCGATAAGGTGAAAGCCGAGTTGGCGGAGCACGCCACCTGGGCCCTGGGCCGGGAACTCTGCCTGGCCCTGGAGCCGTCCACCGACGTCCGTGAAGTCACCCGCCGCCAGCAGGAGACCACGGAGGCGCGGCGCCTGCTGCGGGACGGGGCCAGTCCGCCGCTGGGTGGCATCCACGACGTGCGCGAGGCCCTGGAGGGGGCGCGGGTGGGCCAGATCCTGGAGCCCATCGCCCTGCTGGACCTGGCCGACACGCTTTACGCCACCGCCCGCCTGAAAAAATACCTGCTGGAGCGCCGCCAGGACGCGCCGCTGTTGGCGGAGCGCGGCACCGTGCTGGGCAGTTTTCGAGGCCTGGAGGACGAGATCCGCCAGGCCATCACCGACAAGGCGGAAGTTGCGGACGACGCCAGCCCGGAGCTGAAGGACATCCGCCGCAAGATCCAGGTCACCCACGCCCGGGTGCGCGACAAGCTGGAGCAGTTCATCCGCTCGCCGGAAGGCATGCGGGTCCTGCAGGACCCGCTCATCACCCTGCGCGGCGACCGCTTTGTGGTGCCCGTCAAACAGGAGTACCGGGGGCAGGTGCCGGGCATCGTGCACGACAGTTCGGCCAGCGGCGCCACCCTCTTCATCGAGCCCATGGCCGTGGTGGAACTGAACAATGAACTGCGCCAGCTTGAGTCCGCCGAGCGGGAGGAGGTCCTGCGCATCCTCCGCCGGCTCAGCGCCCGGGTGGCCCAGCAGGGCGCCCCGCTGAAGGAAACCCTGCAGGAACTGGGCGAACTGGACTGCATTGTGGCCCGGGCCCACCTGTCCCAGGCCCAGGACGCCTGGGAGCCGGAGATCAACCAGGACGGCGTCTACGAGATCCGGCGCGGCCGGCACCCGCTGCTGCGCGCCGAGGTGGTGCCCGTGGACGTGCACCTGGGCAAGTCGTTTGACACCATGATCATCACCGGCCCCAACACCGGCGGCAAGACGGTGACGCTGAAGCTGGTGGGCCTGTTTACGCTGATGACCCAGGCCGGCCTGCACGTCCCCGCCGCCCCCGGCACCCGCATCGCGCCAGTGGCCGAGGTGCTGGTCGACGTGGGCGACGAGCAGAGCATCGAGCAGTCGCTGTCCACCTTCTCCGCCCACATGACCAACGTGGTGCGGATCCTGAAGGCAGTGGCGGAGGAGCGAGCCGGGCGCGACCGGCCCCTGGCGGGCCGGCTGGCCGAGTACCAGGCCCGCGGCTGCCTGGTCCTGCTGGACGAAGTGGGCGCCGGCACGGACCCGGCGGAGGGCGCCGCCCTGGCCATGTCCATCCTGGAGTACCTGCACGCTTCCGGCGCGCGGACCGTAGCCACCACCCACTACTCCGAACTGAAGACCTTTGCCTACAGCCGGCCGCGGGTGGAGAACGCCTCTGTGGAGTTCGACGTGGAGACCCTGCGGCCCACCTACCGGCTGCTCATCGGCATGCCCGGCCGCTCCAACGCTTTTGAGATTTCCAGCCGCCTGGGCCTGCTGGGCGAGGTGGTGGACCGGGCCCGGCAATTCCTGACCAAGGAGGACCTGAAGGTCGAGAACCTGATCCGCAGCATGGAGGATACCAAGCGCGCGCTGGAGGCGGAGCGGTCCCAGGCAGAGGCCTCTCGCCGCGAGGCGCAGCGGCTGCGGGAGGAGCTGCGTCGGCAGCGCGATGAGCTGTACGCCAAACGCGACAAGCTGCTGGACGAAGCCCGACAGGAAGCCCTGGACCTGGTCGCCGCCGCCCGCCGGCAGGCGGACACTGTCATACGCGACCTGCGCCAGGCCCGGGAGCAGGCGGAGCAGGAACGCATCATCCAGGAGGCCCGCAAGTCCCTGGAGGAGGTTCGCGCCGACCTGACGGCGGCGCGGCGCAGGTCCGCCTCCGCCGAGGACGAGGGGAAGGCGCCCATCGACCTGAAGGTGGGGGAGGGCGTCTACATCAAGACGCTGGACCAGCGCGGCCACGTGCTGGGGCTCCCCGACTCGGAGGGGATGGTCCTGGTGCAGGCCGGCATCCTCAAGATCAAGGTGAAGCTGGCCGACCTGCGGCGCGACCCGGCCGCCGACCTGACCATGGACGGGACCCCGGTGAGCCGGGGCGTTTCCGGGCGGGCGGGGGCCGCCGCCCGCGGCGCCGGCGCAGCCCGCGGCGGCCGCGGCGGTACGACCCGCACCAGTGCCATGGCCCAGGCCAAGGCGCAGACCCTGAGCGCCGAGGTGGACCTCCGCGGCCTGACCGTGGAGGAGGCTATCGCCAAGACGGACAAGTATCTGGACGACGCTATCCTGGCCGGCATCAGCCAGGTGCGGATCATACACGGCAAGGGCACCGGCGCTCTCCGCCAGGCCATTGGCGAGTACCTGCACGGCCACCGGCTGGTGGCGCGGCATCGCCTGGGCGAGCAGGGCGAGGGGGGCGACGGCGTCACCGTGGCCCAGCTCGTGGAATAGCGAGGAGGTCTCTTCTTGAAGGGAAAGACGATCGTCATCCTGCTGTTGGTGCTGGTGGTGGCGGTAGCCGGCGGCTTCATGCTGGGAAGCTGGTACCTGAACCAGGACGGCGCCGCCCCGAAGCCGGCCAACAGCGAGCCGGTCACCCCGACGCCCGGCGCCCCCGCCGCTTCGGACACGGTGCGCGTTGTCAAGGTCTCACCGGAGGGCGAGGGCGTGGACCTGCCGCGCATTGAGATCACCTTTGACGCCGTGCCCAAGGATCCCAAGTCCGTGGAGGACGGTTTCTCCGTTGTGCCGCAGACGGCCGGCACCTTCACCTGGCAGGACCAGACCCTCATCTTCACGCCCTCGCAGGCACTCCGCAAGGGCACGCTCTACACCGTGCATCTGGAGGCCGACGGCGTCATCCCCGGTGTGGACGGGCGTTGGGTGGACGGCAAGCGCACCACCTGGTCCTTCGTGCCGGGCGGCGGGCTGGTGGGCGCTGTCCAGGGCATCCAGTTCTACGGCGCCGGCTACCAGGTGGCCAGGCTGGGCTCGGACGGCGCCGCACAGGTGGACGTCCAGTGGCCGTCGGACAAGTCTCTGGACGACGCCGTGTGGTCTCCCGACGGCAGCCGCGTGCTCTTCCAGTCCGGTTTCCTGTTCACCTTCGATGTGAATACACGGCAGGTGGACCAGCTTATCGGCCTCGAGCAGGGCGAGCCGGAGCCCTACCACGCCGCCTGGTCGCCCGACGGCAAGTCCGTGGCCTTCCAGCGCGCAGGAAAGGTGTACACGCTCAGCCTGTCCCGCGGCGCGTCCCCCAAGGCCTTGGGCGGCAGCTACAAGGGCGCCGTCTACCCCGCCTGGTCCTCGGACGGCGGCTGGGTGGCCATCCACGCCTCGCAGGGGACCTCCGGAGAGCTGTGGATTGCGCCCGTCGGCGGCGGTAAGGCGAGTCGCGTGGCGGACCGCGTGGGCGGCCTGAGGCCCTTTGCCTGGTCTCCCAGCGGCGCGTCGCTGGCCTACATCCGAGGCTCCGGCAACCAGGCTGAGCTGCACATCTACGACGTCTCCACGTCCCGTGACCTGCAGGTGGCCCCGGTGCCCGCCGGGCAGTTGTTCTGGTCGCCCGACGGCGCCCGCCTGGCCATCCGCACCGGCAACGAGTCCGGCGAGCTGTGGACGGTGGCCGCGGGTGGGCAGGATGTCACCCCGGTGGCCCGCAACGTGCGCGGCGGCCAGGGCACGGTGGCCTGGTCTCCCAGCGGCGCCTATCTTGCCTACGTGGACAGCAAGGGCCAGGTGTGGCGCGTCCGCGCCGACGGGGACGGCGCCAGACAGCTCAGCAGCGGGTCGGAAAGCTGGAGCCTGCTCCGCTGGACGGCCGAGTAAGCAGGGCGGCAGCCGCAAAGATCAGGTCTATAAGCCCATCGGCCAAGTGAGAGAGCCAGCCGGTACGCCGGCCGGTTTTCTTTTTGTCCCGGCTGGGGAAAGCACGGAAGCATCTTGACGTGCACGTAAACCTTGGGCTAGGATGGAGGCGATAGCACTGTGATAGCACGGTATTTGCATGCAGAGGAGAACACGTCCATGGAAGCATCCAAACAGACCATCTACACCATCGCCGACCTGGCCGCCGAGTTCGGCATTACCCCCCGCGCGATCCGGTATTACGAGGAGATGGGGCTGCTGTCACCGCAGCGGTCGCAGGAGACGCAGCAGAGACTGTACAGTCGCAGCGACCGGGCGCGCCTGAAGCTCATCCTGCGGGGGCGGCGCTTTGGCTTTGGGCTGAAGGAGATCAAGGAACTGCTGGACCTGTACGACGTGGATACGGGGGAGAAGGAGCAGATGCGCCGGGCCATCGAGTACGGGGACAGGCACATCGCCGAAATCGACGAGATGATTCGGGAGCTGCAGGAGACCAAAGAGGAGATGCTGGAGTTCCGCCGGCGCTTCGAACGGATTCTGGCGGGGGAGGAGGACGGGCACAGCTAGGCCCCGGACAGGCGCCGGCCGCACCGCATAGAGCGTCGTGGGGAAGGGGAGAGCCGGAGTGTACGACTTCATGTTGACGCCGGAGGCCATCGCCCTCCGGGAGGAGGCGCGCCGGTTCGTACGGGACGACGTCCCGCGCGAACTGGTGCTGGCCATGGACGCGGAGCAGGTGCAGTACCCCAGGGAGTTTCTCGAGAAGGCGGCGGCAGCGCGGCTGCTGGGGCCGCGGTTCCCGCAGGAGTACGGCGGACGAGGCCTCAACTGGGTGGCGGAGGCGGCTGTGCTGGAGGAGGTGGGCGTGCTGGGCACCGCCCTGGCCTGCCTCTACT
>JBLNCQ010000172.1:0-5820 GCA_050260815.1 Bacillota bacterium | reverse complement strand
AGGATCGGCGCTCACCGTTGAGACCGCGCGGACAAGCTCCTCCCCCATCTGCACATCCAGCGCGTTCAAGGACTCCGGACGGTTCAAGGTCAGCGTGGCCACGGAACCGCTGACCTCCAGCAGCACTGTCTGCAACGCACACCTCTCCCAGGCCACACTTTCATCAGGGGAGTTCAGGCCATCGTCTCCAGTCGCGGCTCCAGCCAGTCTGCGATCTCGCCCACGATCTGCATGCCCTCAGGCTCGTTGTGCAGTTCATGGTAGAGACCCGGGTACAGGCGGAACGTCTTGTCCGAGGACCCTGCTCTGTCGAAGAACTGCCGGGACGCGTTCGCCGACACCAGCCGGTCGTCGCCGGCCTGCAGCAGCAGCAGGGGCAACGTAAAGCCCGACGCAACAGCCAGAGTGCCGGCGGCCCCGGACACCATCTCCGTGTACCACCGCGCCGACACCTTCATCGTGACGTACGGATCCTTGACGTAGGCCTCCCCCACTTCCGGCGGGTGGGCCAGGTACCTGGGCGGCACGCCCGCATCCATGCTCAAGGTGGGCCACACGCGGGACAGCCAGTTGCCCAAGGCCTTCTTCCAGCCGGGCAACTTCACGGCCAGCTCCACCCAGGGGCTGGTGGCCACTACCCAGGAGAGGCCCGCGGGGCGTTGGATCCCGTAGGCCAGCACCACCGCTCCGCCCATGCTGTGCCCGTACAGACCCAGGGGCAGGTTTGGGGAGAGGCGCCGCGCTTCGGCGATCACCAGCGACAGGTCGTCGATGTAGTCGGTGAAGCGCTCCAGGTGGCCGCGGCGCCCTCCTGACCGCCCCAGGCCGCGGTGGTCATAGCCGTAGACCGCCAGGCCGCGCCCGGCCAATGCCCGCGCCACGTGGTCAAAGCGGCCGCAGTGCTCACCGGCGCCGTGCACCAGCACCACGACACCGCGGGGCGCCGACGGGCGCCAGAAGCGGTAGAACAGGTCTACGCCTCCGGTCCCAGTGAGATGGCCCTCGCCCAGGTCCAGCCGGCTCTCATCGCTCATGGGGAACCTCCTCTCCTGCCGGCCACGCGGACTTTCCCCCGGCAGCGCTACCAGGACAGCAACATCCGATAGCGCTGGGACGAGCCGCCGCCGGCGGCCCCCGTGGCCGCTTCAGCCGCTAACCGGATGGTGACCACGGTGGAGCCCTCGTGCCAGCGCAAGGCCCACAAGCCCTGCCCGGTGTCTTCCTCTTCCAGTTGCCGCCCCTGGTCCCGGGCTGCCTTCGCCAGCCAGTCCCGGATGGCGTCAGGGTTGGCGTCCCAGAGCCAGTCGGTGAAAGCCAATTGGGTTGCGCCGCGGTCGAAGTCCTGGCCGAAAGCGGCAGCCAGATCGGTCCGCTGTCCTTCAGTCAGGGACCCCATGTGCCAGTGGAAGCCGGGGTAGAGCGGCACGCCCTCGATCTTGTCGGGCTCCGGGCGCTCCCCGTCGTAGATAAGGTCCAGGATGTCGCTGCGGGCCTCGCCGCCGGGCCCGCGCGCCACCGCCCACAGGTGAAAGGTGGAGGCGCCGGAGCCCAGGTCCACCACGGCGCTGAACCGGGTCTGGCCCGGAGACTGCCGAGTTGCCCGTCCCACCTCGCGACCGGTTTCGTCCGAGCCGGTAGGAGCCATCATGAACACCACTTCGTCGGCGCCCGGCGCCTCGGCCCAGGCGGTCAGGCGGCGGAACACCACGCGCCAGTTGCCGTCCGGGCGGTCGTAGGACACGGCCAGGCGGCTGATTCTCGGAGGTGCATCAGACGGAGGCTGGGCCGGAGGCGGCTCCTCTCCGGCCGCGGGAGGCGACGCCGGGGGTACGGTGGGCCCGGCGCCCACGCTGCGCCACAGCCCCTGCCGGTAGGCCAGGAACAGGGCGACCGCAAGGACCAGCGCGATGATGCCAAGGGCCCGGTAGGACCGGGCCCTGCGGTTCTTGGGCTGATCGGAAGACAAACCATCACTCTCCCAAGGGTGGCGCGCCGGGCGCCCGGTAGGCGGACGGACGGCGGTCTTGAAATACAGGGATGCGGCCGCGAACCCGGGGAACTTCTGCCGGGTCCAGGCTGGCCAGCAGCACGCCGGGCTCGCTGCCGCCTTCCACCAGGACCTCGCCCCAGGGGTTGACGGCCAGCGAGTGGCCGAAGAATCGGTCGGAAGCGGAATCGGATGGGTCCTTCATCCCCACGCGGTTGACGCCCACTACAAAGGCCTGGTTCTCGATGGCCCTGGCAATGAGCAGGGAGCGCCAGTGGTTGAGCCGCGGCTCGGGCCACTCGGCGGGGACAAACAGGACCTGGGCGCCGGCCAGGGCCAGCGTGCGGGTCAGTTCGGGGAACCGCAGGTCGTAGCAGATCTGTACGCCGCAAGGCACGCCCTCGAGCCGGAACAGACGGGGGCCGCTGCCCGGAGCCAGGTACCTGTCCTCGTCCATCAGGCCGAAGAGGTGAATCTTGTCGTAGGAGGCCAGGAGGCGGCCCTCCCGGTCGATGACATGGGCTGTGTTGTAGACGCGGCCATCGCGGAGTTCAGCCGTAGACCCCGCCACCAGGTGGAGGCCCAGCTCCCGGGCCTGGCTCTGCAGCCAGGTGATCGTGGGACCCAGGGGGGGCTCCGCCAGGTCGTGGATTCGGTCCAGCGCGTACGCGGTGGTCCACAGCTCCGGCAGCACCGCCACCGCGGCGCCCGCCGCCCTGGCCTGACCCAGGAGCCGGCCGGCCTCCAGGCGGTTCGCCTGGGGATCGCCCAGGCGCACATCCATCTGGCAGAGCGCCACCTTCCAGGGCAAGTACATTCTCCTTTCAGGGTCTGCCGGCTCGCGCCCGCCGGCCGCCCCGGGCCATCAGGCGCACGGCCAGGCCCATGGCCAGTACCGTAAGCAGCGCTCCCAGGACCTCGCCGGTTACGCCGGAGCGGCTCCGCGGCTCACGGCCAAAGGGAAGGAAGCGTTCCTCCACGGCCAGGAGCCGCAGGTAGAACTGCCGGTCATCCGGATCAGCCAGGGCGGGCTCGTCCCCCTCCAGCGGCACCAGCCCGTTCGGCCCGGCCACCGGCAGCCACTCGCCCTGCCGCTGCTCCAGCAGCACCAGGTAGCGGCGCCCGGTCACGGCGGCGACCCTGTCGGGCTCAACGCCGACCTCGAGCCGCTGTAGCACGCCCGATTCGCGCAGGTAGTAGTCCACCGTGAAGGGCATGAGCTGCCAGAGCACTCCCTCGGCCAGGACGCCCCGCTCCTCGCCCTGGGCCGGGCTCTCAAAGCGGCCCACGGCCACCAACTGCGCCGAGGCGGCCACGCGTTCCGGCGGCAGCTTGATCCACTCCGTGGCTGCTGCGGGCACGGCAGCCCAGGTCAGAAGCGCAACGGCTGCCAGCCACTCCAGCCCGGCTTTAAGCGGGAAGGACCGCACATCCACACCCCCCCTGGGGATGCTGCTGGTGAATCCTCGCCTGTCTGCCTTCAGTATAGCACCTGCACAAACGCCCCGGCCGCAGCCGGGGCGCCTTAGTCCTGTGGGTCTTCCTTCCCTTCCGCTCCGGCGTCCGACTCGCGGTCGTCCTGGAAGTCGAGCAGCTTGCCAATCTTGCTGTCCACCACGTCGTCGGGCAGCGGTTCAGGTTCAGGGGCAGCCTCGCGCGCGGCGGCCGTCTCGGCCTGGACGGAAGCGGCTGCCTGACCGCCGTCCCATCCCGCCGCCGCCTCCACGTCCTCCACCGCGGAGCGCAGGGCTGCCAGGGCCCGGCGAACCCGGGGGGACACGGGGGTCGGCTTGGGGAAAGCGAAGGCCCGCAGGGCCTCGCGCACAATCTCGTCTGGATCCGCCTGGTTCTCCAGCCAGACTACCAGGTCCCGGTCATCCCCGTCTTCATCCAGTCCCAAAATCCAGTGTTTCATGGCTGCGAATTCAGTCGATCTTGGCCAGCTTCTCGCGCAGCTGACGGAAGGCGACCTTGTAGAAGCCGTGGCAGTTGGCGAACCAGCTTCCCGGCGTGAGCTCAACGCGGGGATTGCGGAAGAACTTGTGGGTGGCAATGCCGCCGCCACCGGACAGGAACACGTGGTGGAAGCTGGAGAAGCCTCCCAGCCGCGTGTCCACGGAGTTCTCTATTTCTGAGACCAGCTCCGGCATCCAGCGTTCCACATAGGGCGAGAGGTCGACATCCTGGCCGTCGTAGAAGAACGCCCCGGCCAGGAAGATCTCCTCCATCTCGGACAGGGTCTTGTTGAATTCGGGGTAGGCCAGACGGCCGGCGGCGTCCTTGGTCCCCTTGATGTCTTCCAGGATGTTCTCCAGGGCGCGCTTGATGCCCTTGCCGTCCAGGCTGTAGCTGGACAGGTCCACGGGCTCGAAGTCGTTGACCACCGTAACGTCCACGGTCCGGAAGCCGATGTCGATCAGCAGGTGCTTGTTGCGCAGCAGCTCCGGCCGCGCCACATGCCCCTCCTCGCCGAAGGTCACGTCATAGAAGCAGCCCAGACCCTGCGGCAGCACGCGTAGCTTGACGATCAGGAAGCTCTTGGTGAGCGTCTTGCCGTTCGGCAGGATGAAGGTGATCTCGTGCTTGCCGGTGAGGGACTTCTCGTATTCGCGGCGCAGATGACTGTCGCGGAAGTGCTCGATGGGCAGCCCGGTAACCACCATGAAGTTCTGGTTGTTCTGCTTGGACGCCACCATGGTCAGGGCAATGGAGGTCAGGGCGGAGATCTTGGTCTCCAGGGTGTCCAGGCGGTTCACCGCCCAGTTGTACTCTCCACCATTCTTGGCGCCCAGCTTGCCCACAAAGTAGTCGCGTCCGCGGTAATTGATGTGGAGCTTGTCCACCAACTGGTCAACCGTGATCTCGCCATGATCCTCAAAAAAGGTATGGGCAAGAATCCTCTCACGCCCTATGGCGACAACGGAGGGAAAGAGGATATCCTGGCCGTTGGCGTGGGTCTTCACGTGCGAGAAACCCACGTCCGTGCTGACAAGGGAGAGTTGTGTGAACATACCGGCCCCCCCGGGCGCATACCTTCTCGGCGGCACATCAGCAATACGGCTTAATTCGACTCCATGGGCATTTCTCCTCTATTTGGGAGAGGAAAGCCCCGTCAGTTAAGCATTTAACGGAAGCCCTGGGAGAAACTTGCCGATATCCCAAATGTCTCCTGGCCCGGCGGCTCCCCTACAGCCTCTGCCTCGCGCTTCCCCGGGCGGGCGGTTGACCAATCCTATACGGACGCTTCCTGCTTCTCCAGACCGACGACCAGAGCGGCGGCCGTGGCCAGGTTGGTGGCCACTGGGATGGCCTTGACGTCGCAGAGACGGAGCAGCGCGGAGACGTCGGGCTCGTGGGGGTGTGCCGTGAGCGGGTCCCGCAGGAAGAAGACCGCCCCCACTTCCCCCGCCGCAATCTCACTGCCAATCTGCTGGTCGCCGCCCAGCGGCCCTGAAAGGTAGCAGTGAACCGGCAGCTCGGTGCGGGAGACGATGAGCGAGCCCGTCGTCCCCGTGGCGACCAGTTCGTGCTTGGCGAAGAAGTCCCGGTGCCTGGCCACAAAGTCGACAAACTCCTGCTTCTTGCGGTCGTGGGCAATGAGGGCGAGGCGCATGCTGATTCCTCCAGCGGGTGGGTAGACTGCTGCAGGGAAGGGTTTCGCAGATACCGGACATGTATGCCCGGAAATAGGCAAGTGGAGCCCCGCAAATCTGGGGCTCCACTTCGTGATGCAGGGGAGGGTTTCCTGCCTAGTCGGCGGGAGCGTCGACGGCGGCGGGCGCCGCGCGGGGGGCCGGCCGGCCCCCCCCCCCCCCGGCCGGACGGGCCGCCCC